>CAZMNK010000197.1:0-9123 GCA_964567625.1 uncultured Enterobacterales bacterium
GTAGGCGGCATGGAACGCGTCGAGCATAGCGAAGAAGGTCTCGTCGAAGCGATCGGGGTAGAACGCCATCTCCTTGGTGCCGATCCGGATCGACTCGATGTCGGCCTCGGCGAGCGCGGCCATCCACAGGGCGAGCTTGGAGTTGGGCAGGACCATCGGGTCGCCGCCGGACAGAAGAACCTCGCGCAGCTTCTCGCGACCGGACACAGGGTGGCGTCCGCCGTTGTCAGCCACCACCTTGTTGTGGGACCGGATGTAGGTCGTGACCTCGTCCATCTTGGCGAGCCCCTTCTTGGCGACCGTGCCGTCCTGCCGGGTGATCTCCTTGCGGCTGATCAACTCCTCTCGGTAGCAGAACCGACAGTGTGCCGAGCAGGTGGAGATGACGTACATCAGGCCCATCTCGTACTTGTGGAGCAGGCCCTCCACCGGGCTGTAGTCCATCTGGAAGCCCGGGTCCTCGGCGCCCGCCAGGTTGAGGGTCTCATCCGGGTTCGCCTTGACGAGCTGCCGGATCGGGGCGCTCTTCTGTGCCAGTTCAAGGTAGTGACCGGTCACCTTTACCGGCATGCGTGCTTCCACATCCTGTGCGGTGCCCTTGAGCTGTCGCAGGACGTCGAGCTCATCCTTCGAGTAGAAACCCTGGTACGCCTCGGGGGCGCGCTCAGAGAGGAAGGGGTTCAGACCGTTGATGGTCTGTCGCTCGTACCGTGGGCTCTCGACCCTATCGAGAAAAGCCTGTTCCCTGACTGTCGCCGTGTGCTTCGCTGCAATGCTCATGATGTCTGCCTCTGGTCTGTTGGACCAATTGGCCAAGGGGCCTGTTCCATGCTCTTGCGGAATGCGTTGATCGCTGCTTCGGCCGGAGATCCCGGGCTCGTCATAGGGCTTTGTTTTTTCGATACTTCACTGCCAGGGCGGTTCTATTCGTTCCCAGAGAACATCGCGAAATCTAGATTCGGATTGCAGCCACGCCCGAGACGGTGGCGCGTTTCGGCCAGATCGGACCCGGGATCCTGGGGGCGTCCAACGCGGGCCTGGCGTCGCTCCTCGACAGGCACTGCCCGCTGCTGCGGATGGAGGATGGGACGCTCAAGCCAGCCCGGGTGTTGATAAGGTAGTTTCACCAGGGAGAAAGCCAGCCATGTTGCCCCGAGTCAGCCAGTACATGGACACCAGCGTCCATGCCCTCCGCCCCGACACCGAGATCTTCGAGGCGGTGGCCTTCCTCCTGGAGCACAAGCTCACCGGGGCGCCCGTCGTCAACGAAGCCCAGGAGGTCATCGGCATCCTGTCCGAGAAGGACTGCTTGAATCTGCTGGCCCTGGGAGACGGGTCCCAGAGACCCAGTGGCAGCGTGAGCGACTTCATGTCGACGCCAGTGACCACCATCCCTCCGACGATGAACATCTACTTTGTCGCTGGCATGTTTCTCAACGATGTCGTGCGTCGCTTTCCCGTCGTGGAAGATGGCAAGTTGGTAGGAGCCATCACCCGCTTCGACATCCTGCGGGCCATCAAGGCTCAGCTCTTGTAGAGCCGGGCCTCAGTGGGCGCCCCTGGGCGGTGCCTCCTCTCCTTTTCGCGCCCCGGGACCTCAGGCCTTCTTGATCTGCTGCTCGTACACGTCGATCCAGGCCTGGGGCGTCATCTTCCCGCAGAGCTCTCCGATCAAGTCATGGGGAATGTTGTCCACCTTTTTGAACCGGATGCAACTCTTGCCCATGTTCAGCCTGGTCTTGCAGTGCTTTGGATACTCGGCCACGAACCAGTCCATCAGCGGTGGACTGGCGTAGACGCCCATGTGGTACACCGCGATGTGGCTCTTCTGGGAGGCGATACCCAGGAAGGGCAGGGGAAGCCTGGGGTTGGCGTGGTACCCCGCCGGGTAGACGCTGTGCGGCACCACCCAGCTCGGCATGCCGTAGTTGAGGATCTCTTCGAACCCGCTGGGTAGTTGGGCCCGGATGGTTGCCGCGAGCCTGTCCATCGCGGGCTTTCTGTCGCCGGCGAGGCTGTCGAAGTACTCCGCCACGGTTGATGGCTTTCCCAATGATCACCTCATCCTTTTGTCGGGCCCCACCCTACGATGGCCCCCGTCAGTCGAGAGTCGGCTGACCAGCCTGGCGATCCTCCGCGGCCTGTCGAGGATCTCCCTTAGAAGTTGTGCCAGCCCTGTGTAGCGAGGGCGTCACAGCGGTCCTGAAAGACCCCTTCGGTCACCCCGGTCGCGCCCGCTTCGTATTGCACAAAGGTCCCTCCATTCCCGGACACCCCGCCGCCTTCTCCGAAGAGCGGCCAGTCTCCGATTCCCTCGACGGTGGGACTGCCCAGGGTGCTCAACCAGGCGGCCTGCATGGTCTCCGAGAGGGTCCACTCCAGCGCCGTGTAGTAGTCGGGGGTGGTGCCAAAAACGAAGGCAAGCTCTGCGGAGTGGAAGGCTCCCCACTCCTCGTAGCCGGGGTAGTACTGCAGCCAGTCCGGTGCCTCGCTGAAGAAGTAGGCCCGGGTGTCCACGTGAGGAGAGATGGCGTCGAGGAAGGAGCGGGTCGGGCAGGAGAAGATGAGGTCGCCATAGAAGACGTCGAAGGCCTGCTGGGGCGTGCCGAAGGCCTCGGTGGTGTAGGTCTCGGCGAGCAGCGCGGGATCGCTGAGCCCATAGTAGGTGCCGTACTCCTCCAGGGAGGTCTCGAGATCCGCCTGGGTCTCGATGCCCAGGGTGCCGGAGAACATCACCCCTTCATTCTCATTGAAGCCCGCGATGATGGGGACCTGGTTGAAGTCGCCCTCGCTGAAGGCCTCGCGGGCCGGTCGCGTCAGGAAGACGTCGTCCACGTTCACCCCGAAGCTGTACAACGCCAGGGTCTCCATGATGTCGTCTGCAGAGAGCTCGCGAAGACAGTCGAGGCTGGTGGAGCCAAAGCAGCCCAGCTCGGAGGCGATGTAGTCCCCGTAGTCCTCGGCACTGTAGGTGTACTCGCTGCCGGAGATGTCGCGAAGAGGCCACTCCATGAAGCCGCACCCCACCGACTGGATCAGGGCTGCGCTGAACATGCCTTCGGCGAGGGGGCTTGCAAGGAAGGCGCAGGTGGTGGTGCCCCCTGCGGACTCTCCGAAGACCAGTAGCCGATCCGGATCGCCGCCCATTGCCGGAGCGTTGTCGATCACCCACTGGAGTGCAGTGAGGCTGTCGAAGAGCCCCTGGTTGCCTGAACTTCCCCCATCGCCATGGGAGGCGGCGTCCTCCTCGGTGATGTCTTCATGGGCCAGGAAGCCAAAGGGCCCGAGTCGGTAGTTGTGAGTGATGACGATGGCGCGTTCGGCCAGCTCTGGCTCCTGGCCATAGACGTCCAGGCTTCCGGCGCCGTAGGTGTAGGCCCCGCCATGGGTGAAGAAGAGGATGGGGAGCGACTCGTCGTTCTCGGTGTCCCGGGGGCGGAAGATGTTGAGGGTCAGGCAGTCCTCGTCGCCCACCAGCGTGTTGGAAAACCCATCGGACTCCCACTGGGGGCAGATCTCGCCGAATTGCTCGGCTGCGAAGGGTTCGGCCCAGGAGGCCACGGGCACGGTGCGGGCGAAGCGCAAGTCGCCCACCGGGGGCTCGGCATAGGGCACACCGATCCATTGATCGAGGCGGCCCTCGTGGGTTCCCGTGATGCAGCCCGTCGTCGTCTCGATGCCCAGAACGGTTCCCTCGGGGCAGACCGGGTCCAGCCGGACTTCGCCTGTGTCAGACGAGCCGGTGTCTCCACCGTCTCCACCGCAGGCCAGCAGGGACAGGAACAAGGGCAGGAGAATCGGGGTGTGCATGGCGGGAGCATACCCCTCTCATGACCCACTTTGGAGTCTCGGAGGTGGCGACAGGCAAGGGAAGCCTCTTCGCGAGGCCCTGTGACCAGGACTTGCCGGTCCGACCCGGGTCTGAAGGACGGTACGGTCACACAGGCCCGGCATGGAAGGGAGCCGTCGCCACCGTTATTCAAGGTTCATGGAACAATTTGAGAAGTGTTGCGACTTCTTCCTGGGGCTCCAGGACCGGATCACCGCAGCCTTTGAGGGGTTGGAGGGCAGCACTTTTGAAGAGGATCGCTGGGACAACGGGGAACCTAGCCCGGTCAGTGACGATCCCGAGGGCCCCTGGCTGGGGGGCTGGGGACGCACCCGGGTGCTGGAAGGCGGTTCGGTGCTGGAAAGAGCCGGGGTCAATTTCTCAAAGGTCCGTGGGCGCTTTTCAGTCGCTCACGCAGCCACGATGCCCGGAGAGGGCCGACAATTCCAGGCGGCCGGCGTCTCGGTGGTGATTCACCCCCGCAGCCCTCACCTGCCCACCTGTCACATGAACGTCCGACGGCTCAGTCGCGGCGAGACGGGCTGGTCCGGTGGGGGAGGGGATCTGACGCCCTACTACCTGGACGAAGACGACGCTCGACACTTCCACGGCACCTACAAGGCGGCCTGCGACGCCCACCCGACCATTGCGGATCACGCCGCCTTCAAGGCCGAGTGTGACCGCTACTTCTTCAACACCCACCGGGGTGAAGGCCGGGGCGTCGGCGGGGTGTTCTTCGACCACCTGGTCGGCCGCCTTGCAGCACAAGCTGTCCGTGGTCACTGGCTTCGCTGTGAAGGTCGAGAACAGCATCCCCCATGGTTCGGGCATGGCCGGGCTGCTCACCGGGCTCCAGGCCGATGGCAACGACGCCGACTGGACGGTGGCCGGGCCGACCTTTGACCAGCTCCTGGCCCAGGAGATCGGGGGAGACACGGTCTATCGATCCCTGAACCTGGGCGTCGGCAGCGACGAGAGTGTCAGCTATTCCGGCGCCAATGCCTACAATCCCGCCGACTCGGACCCCTTCACGGTCTACGAGATGCTCTTTGGCGCGACCTTCCGTGAGCCTGGCGAGGAGGGCCTGGTCGACCCCACCCTGGGCTACCGAGACCAGCGACGGTCAGACCCACAGCCTGGAGGAGATACCGCTGATCCTGGCTGGCGGGGCCTCCGGCGGTGTCCAGATGGGGCGGCATGTACGGTCCTGGACCCAGGACAATGTGAACAAGGCGCTGCTCAGTGTCCTGCGTGGGATGGACATGACCCTCGCCTCTCTCGGTGATGGCGATACCTACACCGAGGACGGCCTTTCGGAGCTCGAGGGATGATCGCACTGGCGCTGCTGTTGGGCTGTCCCGGCGAGGAGCCGGCGGAGAGTTGCGGGGATCCCGAGTCCACACACACCCTTGTGTTGAGCGTCCTGACGTTCGGGCGCACGGAGGATGACGGCACGACCTGGGGCTTCGACCTGGACGGGCGGGTCAGCGATGCGACCGACTGGGAGGGCTGCTACCGCCCGGACCAGGTCTCACCCGAGGGCGTAGAAGGCATCGACAGCGCCTTCACCCTGCTGGTGTCTCCCCTCGAAGCCACCGAGGGAGCGGCCGTTGAAGGGCTCATCGCCGACTCGATCGTCAACGGGGAGTTGATCCTGTTGATCGAGCTCTCCGGCGTCGACGACCTGTACAACGACGACTGTGTGGACGCGACCCTGTACCGGGGCTCGGGCACGCCACTCGTGGGCACGGACGGGGTCATTCTCGATGGCCAGACCTTCTCCATCAACGACCAGATCGACCCGTTGGTCGCTCGGGGCAGCATTGTCGACGGCGCGATGGTGGTGTCCGGGCTCCAGGTCCTGCTGCCTCTGCAGATCCTGGATGCGGAGCTGGAGTTGAGCCTGAACAATGCCTCGCTTCGCGCCAACCTGGCCGAGGACGGTCATGCGACGGGGTTCTTCGGTGGCGGGGTACCGACCCACCAGATCACCGACATCGCCTACGAGGAGGACGTCGACTCGTTGGCGGAGCTCATCGAAGGGCTCGTGGACCTGTCGGCTGACCTGGAACCAGACGACCTGGGCGTGTGCCAGGAAATCTCCCTTACCCTCGAGTACGAGGCGATCCCGGCATGGGTGCTGGGCGACTGACCGCCGCCGGGAGACGCCGCTGCCCCTGCCGCTCCGGCCGGCAGTACCGCCGTTGCTGCGAGCCCTGGCACCAGGGCCGTCCAGCGCCGACACCCGAGGCGCTGATGCGTTCCCGGTACTCCGCCTATGCCCTGGGCCTGGTCGAGTACATCCAGGCCACGACCCATCCTGGCGGCCCGCACTTCGAGACGGACTCGGAGGCCTGGGCCAGGTCGATCCGCGTCTTCTCTGAAGGCACTCATTTTCGAAGCCTGGCGATCACAGACCACGGTGAGGAGGACGACCAGGGCTGGGTGACCTTTACCGCTGGACTGGAACAGGCTGGCCAGGACGCAGGCTTTACCGAGCGCAGTACCTTTGAGCGGATCGACGGGCGCTGGCTCTACCGGGACGGCGAACGACTGGACGGCGGCCCATGAGGGGTCCCGAGGTGACACAAGGTGTCTCGGTCTGATTGACGGCCTGAAGGGCTTCCCACTCGGGGGTCATCCATCCAGTGCAGGACCCGCTCGTACTCGGTGATCAGTGCCCGCCGGAGCGGTGTGGCGATCGCAAGGATGTGCTGCTGCGCTGCAACAAACTCCTGGCGGCCTTCCTCGGTCTCCACCGGGATCGGCTGCAAGCCCACGGGCCGCAGGTCGTAGGGACCGGCTCTGGAATCGATGATTCGCGCCTGCCACGCCAGGTCCAGGGTCTCGCCCAGCAGTGGTGTGGGGACCCAGGGGGACAGCTTCTCTGCCCAGCGGTACAGGTCCATGTTCGTGTGCAGACAGCCGGGCTGTTCCGTGT
The DNA here is from genome assembly GCA_964567625.1 of uncultured Enterobacterales bacterium. Classification (GTDB taxonomy): domain Bacteria; phylum Myxococcota_A; class UBA796; order UBA796; family CAJQPC01; genus CAYFPX01. The sequence goes on from CAZMNK010000197.1 coordinate 6,771, forward strand.
CTGGCATTCCCTCAGCGCTGGGCTGGAGGGTGTTGAGCTTCAGGGCCTCCGGGGCGAAGAATCGGCAGGCCTCGTAGTGCGTACAGTTGAACCCTGCGCCCTCGAGGTGACTGGCGATCGCATCGCGGGACACCCGCAGCTCAAAGCCCGGATGCCGGAGTTCAGACCCGTGTACGAGGGCCCACTCGTGAAGGCCATGACAGCGAAAATGGGCGGGCCGGTCGAGGGTCTTCTGCAGAAGATGGCGAATCCAGGTCAGCCCCTCGCGGCGGTGACGGGGAAGGGCTTCCGGCCGCAGGTAGATGCCTTGCTCACATTGTGCGTAACGGGCGTCGGAGAGGAAGGAGTGCGCTGCAGAACCCTGGAGCATCACCCCAAAGCCTGGTGAGTAGCGCAGAAACCGGCTTGGACGCAGCTTGTAGTACTCGAAGAGGAAGTCGACCGACGGATCGGGCCGTCCGTGGCTTCGTCTTTCGGTCTGCTTCGCCAGCCGCTCAGCGTGTCGATCCCGGCACACCTGCGCCATCGCGAGCCACGTGGGCTCGTCCAGGACCTTGTGAATCCAGGGGTGCTTGTTCACGGCAGGACCCTATCGCTGAATGGAGGAGGCTCCGTCCCAAATTCGGGTGCTGGGGGTGGCCGAGACCACGGACAGGACGTTCTTACAGGCCCGCGAGGACGGTCTGTGCGTAGGCCTCGAGCTGGTCGTAGTCGCTGTGCCAGGTGGTGTACATGTAGCCGACAATGCCGTCGTTGCCCCCAGCGGCGGTCAGGTCCAGGGTGGCCGATGCCGTGCCATCTCCGCTGTCGTAGTAGCCCGCGATCACCTGTCGGAGGCCGAGATCGGAGAAATGAGCGAGCGAGTCCGGGTCCTGGGCATGCCAGTTCATGATGATGTTCTCGTCCACGAGGCCCTCCCAGGAGCCCCCCAGGTCGCCCTCCACCAGGTAGTAGTCCTCGGTCGCATTGTGGTGGGGGTCGAACATGTCGGACCACAGGTAGATGTCGGCATCGGGGCGGGTATCGAGCACCATCTGGTTGGCCTCTCCCACGTGCCAGGCCAGGAGTTCTCCCGGTGTCAGGCCGGTGGCCTTGCAGCCGGCGCAGGTCCCCATGTGACGCATCTCGTCATAGGCCAGCAGGAACCCGGGGCTGTCCGGGATCTCGCGGTCCAGGGCCTCCAGGGTGTTGGCCATCCATGTGTGGGTGCCCTCGGCCACCAGGCAGGCGCCGACCTGGTAGCTGTAGATGGGGGCCACGGCGTAGTAGTCGATGGTGATTTCATCGCCGGGACCGAGGCTGCTGCCGGAGGGAAGGGTGATGTCGGGGGGTGTGTGGTAGTCGTCGAAGTTCCCGTCGACGCCGCCCAGGAGGTCCTCGATCTCGGCGACATCTACACCTTCTTTGAGGACCTTTCCGTACCCGTCCACCATCTCCATGGGTGCGCCCACCCGCTGGACCAGGTTCACCAGGGCAATCTCCTCCACGGTGATGCCGTCAAGCCACGCCGTTCCACTGGAGTCCGTCCAGGCCCCGATGTAGAAACCGGTGTTGGTGGACTCAGCGGTATTCGCCACGAAGTCGTACCGGGTCCAGTCCTGGGTGCTGTTCACCTCGAAGCTGGGGTAGCTCAGGGTGCGTCCAGAGACCGTGTCGTAGAGCATGGCGTTGAACCAGCTCGACGAGAATGACTCGGTCTTCAGGTAGAAGCGCACGTGGACCTGGCGATGAGGCGAGACGTCCAGGTACTGCATGAGGCGGGCGTTTCCCGAGCCCGCGTCGATGCGTGCGGAGGTGGTTCCATCGAAGGCCACCGTGGAATCGACCACGGTGCGCACCCCGGCATCGTCCTGCCAGCTCCACTCGGTGAAACTGGTGCCGTCATGGGTCTCGAAGTCACCGCCAGGCATGCCTTGCCAGGAGGGGTTGTGGGTCAGGGTGCTGCCGTCCTCGGCGACCTGGAAGGGCACGTCGATGACGGCCTGGCCCTCCGCCAGGTTCGGGTCGGCCCGGAGAATGCCCTCGGAGTAGCCGAATGGAAAGGTCGAGGGCAGCACATCGAGTTCGTTTTCGGCCGCGTGGGCGAGTACCTCCGCCAGGTAGTCGGGGTACCACTTCGCCAACTCGTCGTCATTGAGCATGTGCAGCTTGAAATCGGCCAGGACCATGCCGGTGTAGCCCGCCTGGCTGGCACGTTCGATCAGCGCCTTTGCCTCGGTGACGTTCTCTGCCACCTGCAGGTTGGTGGCGAGGTAGAACCAGAGATCGGGACTCGAAGTGGGGCCTGTGTCCGTGTCGGTGTCGGTGTCGGTGTCGGTGTCGGTGTCCGTGTCGGTGTCGGTGTCCGTGTCGG
>CAZMNK010000198.1:0-9029 GCA_964567625.1 uncultured Enterobacterales bacterium
ATTTCCGGGGCGAGGACGGGGGCCGTGGTCTGGCTCTGCTCGAAGGCGGCCGCTGGCGGCCGGTCTGGGTGGCTTCTGACGGTGTCCTGGCCTGGTGGGACGGCCTGCCGGTGCCGACCGAGGACACCTGGCTCGTCTACCTGGAGGCCGCCCCCTGAAGGGCTGTGGCACGGTCGCGCGCCTCTGAGTTGGCCCAGGTCTCGGGTGGCGCAAGCAACAGGCCTGCCCAGAGTCCTGCGAGGCGATCTGCCGGAGTCGGCCCGGTGACGGAGAGGGCCAGGACGGCGTCGAGGTCCTCCAGCCGTCCGGCTCTTCCCACCTCCAGGGCGGCCAGTCCGCTGAGCCCCGGCTTCTTCCAGGTGGCCGGGTCGATGGCTTCCCCGGCCCGGATCCCGGCGACCAGGGCGCCGCGGGGAGCCGCGTGATCCTGGGTGCCGGGCCCGCCGCGGAGGAGTCGCTCACCGCTGACCGTGGCCGACGCGACTTCTTCCGGGTTGGCCGGGGGCGGGAAGGGCTGGGTTGGCGCCGAGCCGCCCGGAACCGCCACTCCCTTGGAGGCTCGCTCCGCCGCCTCCGGCAGCGGGCCTGGCGGCGGCGGGCTGCCGAGCAGGGTGGCTGTCGACAATGCCAGCAACTGCTGGCCCGCGGGATCGAGATCCTGAGACCCCCAGGCCACCACCGTCGCGGCGGGGTTTTCCGGGCCCTCCGACCAGCCCTCCAGGCCGAGCTGCTCCAGGAGTTCGCGGCCTGCCTCCGGGTCCGTTGGGGGGAAGGCCAGGGCCGCGCGACGACTGGCCTCGCAGCCCGGCTCCGACAGCCTCTCCCGGCAAGCCTCCCAGCGCTCCCGGTGGGGGAAGCCCGCCAACAGAGGTGTGCCCTGCTCCGGGAGATCGGCCGATCGCGCCTGGCTCCGGGCCAGTGCATCCACGAAGGCGTCGAGACGTTGTTGTCGGGCTTCCTCTGCTCCGCGGAGACGCGTGTGGGCAGCCGCCGATGCCCCGGCAACGAACACCAGTGCCAGGACTGCAGCAGCGCGATTCACAGCCATTCGCCGGGAGCTGCCGGGTCGTTCCCCATGCTGCAGCGTAGCAGGGGTCAGGGAGCCGTCTTCCCGGTGCTGTCTGGTTCGGGCCGGTCGCCTGGTGCGTTTTTCGACTCGGATCCGAGCCATCCCTGGGCCGTGATCGTTGTTGCCAGGTGGGCTGCATAGGCCGCATTGGCCGCGCTGGTCGGGTGCATGTCGTCCAGGAAGGCGGTGTCCTCTGACAGGCCGGCGGCCTGGAGGGCCTTGCGGGCGTCGACTATCGGGACGTCGAGTTCGGCGGCCACGGTGCGCTGCACTTCGAACCAGGGCTCCCAGCTGTGCAGATGCGGTGACTCCACGGCCAGGTCTCGAAGACGGATGCGGTTGGCGGGCTGGAGCATCACCGCCTGGACGCCCCGTGACCTGGCGTCTTGCACCAGCTTGCCCAGGTTCTCCCGATAGTCCTCAAGGGGTACCCGGCGCTGGCCCACCAGGGTCGGGTCGCGGATCCACCCGACGGGCAGGTACCAGGCTCCTGCTGGCGTCAGCGCTCGCCGCAGCCAGCGCCAGGCCGCGCTCCTCGCCAGGCCGCGCTCCACGAACTCGGGCCCGCTGTCCAGGGCGTCCATCCACACCCGGTCCTGGAAGTGATCCACGGTCGAGTCACTCCACAGGTTGCCGATCAGGAGCAGGTCGGGTTCCAGTGCCCAGCCCTGGTCCTCGAGGAGCTGCAGCGACTGCTCCGTGGAGTACCCGGGCACCGCCCCGCAGAGCACGTCGGCGTTGACGCCTCGGTCCGCCAGTGCCCGGCCAAGGCTGGCGTGCAGAGTCAGGGCATCGGGCAGGCCGTAGCCGTAGATGGAGCTGTCCCCCAGGGTCAGGACGCGGTGGAGGGCATCGGTCAGTGGTACGGCCCTCAGGCCGTCCGGATCGATGGTCACCTTGACACCCGCCTCCTGGAAGGTGCCCGGGGACAGGCCCCAGATCCGCGTCGGGTGGGGCGACAACAGCACGGCCATTGGCCCTGGAGCGATGAGGGGTGGCGGGGAGAGGCGCCCCAGGACCTCGGCGACCCCGAGCAGCGCCAGCAGGGGGACGGCGCTGAAAGCCAGGCGCCGGCCGAGGTGCCGGACCCGGCGTCGGGTGAGGGGAGCCATCCGCGTCAGCCTACCGCCGTGGACGGGCTCTCCTGGGACGAGAGCCCTGTACTCGTGTCTCCTGGTGGCGCGGATGGCAACCTTGACCTCTGCCATGGAAGGGCTGCATCATGTTTTCGAAAAGGAGGAGGATGTGTCCCTTCCGTACCTGTTCATGCTGACCTTGTTCGCCTGCGGTACCTCCGGAGACACCGGAGACACCGGAGACACCGGAGACACCGGAGACACCGGGGACACCGCCACCGACCTCCCTGACCCGGCAGGCGTGCTGGATGACCCGGAGGCCGAGGGCTGCAATCGCCACCAGTACGACCCGCAGGACGTCCTGGTGATGGCGGATCACGACGCAGGTGTGCGGCTTGCCCTCCGGGGTGACTTTGGCGGGATCGGCGATACCGTGTTCGAGCCCGCCGACCTCTCCTTCGAACTGTCCGACGGCACCTCGATGGTGCTCGAGTACATCCCCGGGAACGACTGGGAGGTGGGCTGTGGCTCGATCGAAGAGGCGGCGCCGCTGCCAAATCCCGACAGTGTGGTGTTCTGGAGCAGTGGGGGAGAGGCCCGGGTGGTGCTGGTCCCCGACGCCGAGGACACCTGGGAGTGGAGGGGAACACTGACCCTGGACGACGCGGTGTTTTCCGACGAAGACGGCGTCGAGGTCTTCCGCGTCGACCACCACGAGGTGGCCGCGCACTTCAATTCGGCCCCACCCGCCTGAGTCCAGTGCCTCTCCACAGGGGACACGAGGGGCCGGGAAAGACGAGAACTGTGCGCGATCCTCGCCAGCACCCGCCGGGATAGCCAGAAGCCATGTCGAGACGGGTCGCCCAGTCTGCTGCTCTGGCGATGATCTGGTGGGTAGCATGGTGGGCGGTCGCCCAGCTTGGACCGGGAGAACCGACCAGTCACTTCTACTTCAGCCGGGTCGCTGCTCGACTCACCATCCCGGGCACCCTGGTGTTGGCCGTCATCGCTGCGGGGGTTGGCTTCCAGGGTCGACCCCTGAGTTGGTGGCTCGTGGCGTTGCTGGGCTTTGCCCCCTATGCCTTCGTGCCTCAGGGCATGCCCGACGCGGCGCTCTACGCCGAGTACGCGCTCTGGGGGACGGATGTGGGCCCCTGGGGGATGCTTCGTGGCTGGGGGGAGCGTGTCTGGTCTGCCCCGGACGCCCTGCGGCACACTCACCTGCCGGGGGTCCCGTGGCTCACGGCCCGGGTCCTGGAGTGGGGTCTGCCCTGGCGCCTCACCCTGGTGGCCTGGGCCCTGGCTCTGGTGTGGGCCACCCAGGCCCTGGGCGGTCCCTGGAGCGCGACTCTGCTTCTCGCGGTGCCATACCTGTGGGCAAACACGGGCTGGCTGCTCGTGGACGTTCCGACGGCCGCCGCGGTGGGGCTCGGGCTCGCAGGCCTCGTCCGGGGGCGGCTCTGGCCTTGCCTCCTTGCGCTTCCCATGAAGATCAGCGCCGGCCTGTTCCTGGTCGGCCCTGTGTTGGTCTGTCTCCTTCGTCCCTGGCAGTCCCGCCGTCGGGCTCTGGCCGTCGTCGCTCTGGGGGTGGTCAGCCTGGTGGTTCTCTTTGGGGTCGTCGGCCACCGGGTGCGGCCCCTGGACACCTATGGCGACCCCGCCCGCTCCTTGTTGATCCACCTGACTCCGTGGCTGCTGGGCGGCGCCCTGGTCGGCCTGTTGCGTGGGGGAGAGGATCGGCGCCGGTGGATTCTCGCGGCGTCGGTGGCCGGGCTCTTCGCCGTGGTCCGCTACAGCCCTTCGGACCACGTGGTGCGGTATGCGCTCCCGGCAATTCCGGCGCTGGTGGCCTGCGCAAGCCGTGCCCTGGCGGGTCGTGCGGCGTTGACCGCGGCAGCTTTTGGCCTGGGGCTGGGCATGGTGGCCTGGCGCCCTCTGGTGGTGCACCACGTCTCCGCCAACGTCCACCAGGCGATGCAGGCTCTGCCCGAGGAGACCGAGGTGGTCGATGTGTGGGTGGACTACGGCTCCGCCACGGTCCCGCCACAGTTCCTGGTTCCCCTGGTCGCCCTGGAGACCTCGGCGCGGGTCCAGTACCGGGGTGTGGTCCCGGAGAGCGGCAAGCCAGCACCTCGGCAGGGACGTCGCTGGTGGGATCATCCCCTTGCAGGCCGCTTTGCGCCGGTTGCCACGGCGGATCACACCCTGGTGATGTCTCGGGGGGTACCGGCCCTTCCGCCGGACCCAGGCCAGGTACGCGGCGTATTCGACACCTACCGGGCTTCGAGCTTCGCCTACCCGACCACAGTGACCCTGCTGTTCGCCCTTGCTCCCTCGAACTCCCAGCGGTAGAACACGCCTGGAGGAGAATGACATGACGGCACGCGCCCTGCCTGCACTGGTGGCCCTTTCCCTGGCAGGCTGTCAAAGCCTGGCCGGGACCTGGCTGTTCCTGGTCGACCCCAATGTTCAAGCCAGCGGTGACTGTGCTCCGGACGATGACGACAGCGACATCGTGGTCTCCTACAAGGGCGACAGTGCTCAGATGGTGGACATCTACGAGCTCAACGATGGCTCATGGGTGATCCAGACGAACCCGATCCTGACGGGGACCCTCGACGGCAGCACACTGAACGCCGAGCACGAGTACTCCTACTCGATCGAGTGGGAAGAGGATGACGAGGAATACTCCGAGTCCGACGTCGACTGGCTCGAAGCGGAGTACGACGGCGGCACCCTCACCGGGACCGTTGGCAACAACTACGCCGAGTACGCGCGGGACGGCGACGACGAGGAAAACTACGGCTGCGTCCTCAAGGCCGACTTCACCGCCGAACAGGTCACGTCTGACGGCAACGACTACGCGGGGTCGGAGTGATGAAACGCACCCTCGCCATCTCGGTTGTGGCCGCCCTCGGCTTCTCCTCCTGTACCTGGTTCAGCGCTGCCCACCCTGAGGGGCGATGGCTGTGGATGCTCCAGGAGATCGGCTACTACTGCGACAGCGACGACGATGGAGAGGACACGGGAGGCTGGGGTGTCGCGGAGGTCACGGAGTCCCCCTTCCAGGCCTGGGGAGAGACCTACCTGACCGCCGAGGACACCTATGTGGTGAACCTGGTGGAGTACGGCATCATCCTGACCGGCACTTCCGACAAGAACGGCTTCGATGTCTCCATGCGCCAGGAAACCAGCGTGGAGACCCCGGACTGCCCACTGGAAGTCACCGGCTATCACTACACGGCCACCGGGACCTGGGGTGACGACCTCGCCATGGATGGAGAGCTCGACCTCCGGTTCTACGAGACCTATGACAAGGACTGCCCGGATGCCGACCGTGCCGACGAGTGCACGCAGTCCTATTCTGTCCAGGGCACGCTCATCACCGGCAGTGACAGGGACTTCCCCGGCCGGTCGGGTGGGGCCGACATCTTCCCCAACGCCTACTGAACAGAAGCGGCTGGTGACACTCGCGGGGGCGGTCGGTGTGCTTCCCCTGCTGGCTGGCTGTGGTGGGCAGCAGCCCCTGCTGGTCATCTCCGACGCGGTGGAGATTCCCGAGGAGACCGGATGGTCCCTGGAGCCCGGGGTCGAGGCCAGCGATGTCCGCCTCCAGGTAGATGGGCTCCCCCCGGGGGCTCGCTGGAGCGAGGCCGAGGGACGGTTGGACTTCACCCCGGACTTCACCCAGGGGGGCAAGTCCTGGGCCATCACCTTCACCGCCTGGTCCGACGACGTCAGCGAGTCCCACGTGCTGGTGCTGACGGTGCTCGACACGATCCAGCCCCCGCTCCCGGAGATCCTGTCGGTGTCCAGCGAGAGCGAACACACCCTGTACGAGGTGGTCCAGACCACGGATGAGTGGCTGGAGGCGCCGGGGTGGGCCGGGCGGAGCTTCCAGGCGCTCATCACCGTGCCCCATGGCGGGCTTGCACCGCGGAGCTTGCCCGTCGTGGTGAGCCTGCACGGCCTCCAGGCGGAGCTCGAGAACCAGGGCGGCAATGACCGCATCCGAATTTCCCCCCACGATCCCGAGGCCAGCACATGGTGGGGCTATGCCGAGGGCCTGCCGGAAGGCGCAGCGACAGGGGACAACCTCCCGTTCACCCAGAGACGGGTGCTGCACCTGTTGGCGTGGGTCCTGGACAACTGGCCCCAGGCGGATCCGGCCCGAGTCATCCTCAAGGGAGGCTCGATGGGGGGGGCCGGGGCCCTCTGCCTGGGGCTGCTCCACACCCGGCACTTCGCCGGGGTCAGTTCCGTCCGCTCCCAGTCTGCACCGAGCTTCCATGCCCCCACGCGCAAGGAGGAACTGGAGGCGATCTGGGGCACCGAGGCCGAGGGCCTGGACGACGGAACCGGGCGGAGTGCCTGGGACACGCTGGACATGGGCCGGGCGCTCCTGGAACAGCCGGACGCCCAGGACCAGTGGCTCTTCCTGCGCCATGGCAAGGACGACCAGATCATCCACTATGGGACCGTCACCGCACCGAGCCCGCTCGTGGGGTCCGGTTTCTACGAGAGGCTCCAGGACCTGGGCGTCGGGCACTACGTGGTCTGGGACGAGGCCAGTCACGGCGGGGACGACCCCATCCTGGGCGCGGACTGGTGGGATCGGAGCTGGGACCCCATGGCCCTGCTGCGGGCCGACCAGAGCTTTCCGGCCTTCTCCGGGTCCTCCCTGGACGAGGACCCGGGAGACGGAACGCCGAACGGGCTCCAGGACTGGGACGAGGACTTTGGCTACGCGGGCCAGTCCGATGTCGCGGGGGATTCGGGCTGGAGCGGTGATCTCGCCGGGGCCCTGAACCGCTTCCTGCGCTGGAACTCCGAGGCCCTGGTCGACAGCTGGGACGAATGGGAGGTCCCGCTCATGGCCATTGCAGGGGAGGGGGAGCCTGCACCGACCGAGGCCTACCCCACCCTGGGCGATCTTCGTGATGCGACCACGATCGTGGAGGTCGATGTCACGCCTCGCCGCATCCAGCACTTCCGGCTGCTGGAGGGAGAGCAGGTCAGCTGGCGCTTCGGGGACCAGGAAGGAAGCGTCTTGGCCGGCCCCTCAGGCGTGCTGACGGTTCCTGGTCTCCAGGTCGATGACAGCTGGCAGGTCCTGGCCCTGGAACGCCTCCCCTGAAGAAGAGGCAGGCAGAGGCGGGCCTGTACCCGGCCTTCCACCGGGCGTCGGGTCATCCGGGATCAAATGGGAGGTCGGAGTTTCCCTGCCTTCCATTGCTTGATAGTGCCAGGAAAGTACACCTGGAAGGACAACATGGACCGTCCTGTCGAGATCGAGGCCCGCCTGGCGGAGGTCCTTTCCTCCCAGGGTTCGGTGTGCCCATGATCGACAAGTCCATCAGCACCGTTGCCGAGGCGGTTTCCGACATCCACGAGGGTGCAACGGTCCTGATCAGTGGTTTTGGGGAGGCGGGCAGTCCCCTCGAACTGATCCACGCCTTGATCGACCGGGGAGTGAAGGGCCTCACGGCGGTGAACAACAACACCGGCAACGGCGAGGTGGGCCTGGCGGCGCTGATCGCCAATGGCCAGGTGCAGAAGATGATCTGCTCCTATCCCCGGTCGAGTCACTCCAAGGTGTTCCCCGAGCTCTACCGAGCGGGCAAGATCGAGCTGGAGTTGGTCCCCCAGGGAACGCTCGCGGAGCGAATTCGGGCAGGTGCCGCCGGGATCCCCGCCTTCTTTACGCCGACGGCCGTGGGAACTCCGCTCGCGGAGCAGAAGGAGACGCGGGAGTTCGAGGGCCGCGAGTACGTCATGGAGCGCTGGCTGAAGGCGGACTTTGCCCTGGTCAAGTGCGAGACGGCCGACCGCCTCGGCAACCTGACCTTCAACAAGACGGCGCGGAATTTCGGTCCAGTCATGTGCATGGCTGCGAACAGGACCATCGTCCAGGCTCGCCGTCTCGTCGCACCCGGGGAGATCGATCCCGAGCATGTGGTGACGCCGGGCATCTTCGTCGACGTGGTCGTCGAGGTCCCCAACCCGGCGCACGAATCACAGCTTATTGCCGAGGGAAGGCGCTACCCATGAGCGGTTGGACCCGCGATCAGATGGCTGCCCGTGCAGCCCAGGACATCCCTGATGGTTCCTATGTGAACCTGGGCATTGGCATGCCGGAACTGGTGGCCCAGTTCGTTCCCGAGGACAGGGAGTTCATCTACCACACGGAGAATGGTCTCCTGGGAATGGGTCCGCCTCCTCCTCCGGGGGCCGAAGACCCGGAACTCATCAACGCCGGAAAGCGGTCCGTCACGGCACTGCCGGGAGCCTCGTTCTTCCACCACGCGGACAGCTTTACGATGATCCGCGGCGGACACATCGACGTCTGCGTGCTGGGTGCCATGCAGGTCTCGGCCCAGGGCGACCTGGCCAACTGGTCGACGGGTGCTCCTGGTGCCGTGCCCGCCGTGGGCGGAGCGATGGACCTGGTCGCCGGGGTGAAGACCATCTTTGTCATCTCCCGGCACGTCACAAAGACGGGTGCAGCCAAGCTCGTCGAGGCCTGCACCTATCCCCTGACGGGTCGTCGAGTGGTGTCCCGGGTCTTCACCGACCTGGCCGTTCTCGATGTGACGGCGAATGGTTTTGAGCTGGTCGAACTCGCTCCGGGCGTGACCTTTGAGGAAGTGCGCGAGAAGACCGCTGCACCAATAGGCCCCCTGGGCTGAAGGAGAGACCCAGGTGAGCGACCTCGGTACAGAGCTCTTCCGTCGGGCGCAGCAGGTGCTGCCCGGTGGCGTCAGCCGCAACATCCTGCTGCGCGATCCGCACCCTCGCTACGTGAAGAGTGCTCGTGGCTGCCGTGTGATCGACATCGACGGCTTCGAGTGCATCGACTTCGCCAACAACATGGCCTCGCTGAT
>CAZMNK010000199.1:0-8980 GCA_964567625.1 uncultured Enterobacterales bacterium
GCGGAGTGAGGCTGGTATGCTCAGCGAAAGGGCTTTGATTTTCCTATGCTCCGTGCCAAGGCCTTTGGAGCCGAACCGTGAGTGAACGCCAGACCTCCTCTTCTCCCCATCCGCTCCAGACTCTGGTGTCCGAAATACTCGACACCCACCATAAATTCCTGCACGAAGAGCTACCCCGCCTGAGCGCGGTATTCGTGGACTTTCCCGAGGCGCTGTGCGGCCCCTGGAAAGAACTCGCCGAGCTGATGAAGGAGCGCATGGCTCGAGAGCAACAGCACCTCTTCCCCACCATCATCAAACTCGCCGAGGGCCATGACCTCGAGACAGGCCCTGGCGAGGCAGAGGGTCCTTTCACGGAACTGGGTCTACAGCATCCTCGCATCGACCTGCTCTTGGAACAGCTCACAGCCGCCGTTGCACTTGCCGGTCCCTACCAGGAGGCCCTGGTGTTCGTGCTGGCCGATCTCGCGGAGTGTCTGGCCAAGGAGGACAAGCACTTGATCCCCGCTACTCGGGCGCTGGTACGGGGACAGGGGATGCGTACTCAGCTGACACGGTTGGAGTCAGAACACACTGCACTCTCGACCGGCTTTCGTCTGCTGGGCGAGTCCTTGGAGAAGGACGCTGCACCTGCGGCCCTGCTCACCCGGTTCAAGGTGTTCCATGAGCGCCTCCAAGAACACATGGTGGAAGAGTTCAATCAGCTCGTGCCCGCCCTCCGAGCCCTGGCCATGGGGTACGCCCCCCCCGATGACGGTTTTGAAAGCCTTCTGGCGAACCTTCACACCGAGACCTCCGAGATCGCCGCCTTCGGCGAAGCCGTGCACCGAGTCCTGGATCTTGCCGGAGAGCACGAAGACAGGCTCTTGGACCTGTTGAGCCAACTCGAGGCCCACTCCAGGTGGGAGGAAGAGGAACTCTTCCCCGAAGCCATGAACCTGCTCGAGGCCTGGCAGCCCCTGGTCCTGGCGACTTCGGATCCAGGGACGCAGGGCAATGCTCGTCACCCATGGGTACTTCGCACCACTCACGCGACCTGTCCGGTCTGCCTGACGGACCTTCCTGCAGACGTGGTTGTCCACGCCGACCGCGTCTGTCTGGAGCGAACGTGTCCAGACCACGGCCACACGGCCCAACTCCTGTCACGGTCACCGGCGTACTGGGTCGTACCTGGACCGTTACTTCTTTCGGGTCAACCCGGGGTCCTGGGCCCAGCGCGACTACATCGTTCGCATGACAGAACGGTGCAACATGAATTGCCCGATCTGCCTGGCGCGAGCCAACGACTCCGACGCGGAGGACCTGGACCTGCATGCTCTGGACGGCCCTCCTGGCAGACCGCACCCAAGGACGCCTCAAGATCGACCTGATGGCCGCCGAGCCTACCCTGCGGGACGACCTGGAAGATGTGGTCCGCCGCGTCAAGGCCGCCGGACACATCGCGGCCTTGCACACCAACGGACTCAAGCTGGCTCACCTGCCCTATGCACGGAGCATGGCCAAGGCCGGTCTCGACGAGGTCTACCTTCAGTTCGACGGCTTCGATGAAGACGCGAACCGGAGCCTTCGTGGACAGCCAATCCTCAAGGCGCGCCTCCAGGCACTGCGCAACCTGAGGCAGGTCGGAATCAACACGAGCCTGGTGACTGTCATCGCCAAAGGCGTCAATGAGGCCCAGGCCGCAGAGGTGTATTCCTTCGCCCTGCGCCCGGAGAATGACCACGTCCGGGAGGTCTTGTTGCTAGGCCTCCGAGAGCTGGGCAGTGCCCGAGACGAGGGCTTCAGCGACAAGGCCTTGATGCCCGACGAGTTGATCGACCTCTTGGCTTCTCAGCACTCGCACTTCCTTCGCGAGGATGTCCGACAGTTCAACAAGGTCTATTTCGCGATGCTCTCAGCGTTCAAGGTCCGAAAGTGCCTGTACATCCAGCACTACCTGGTGTCCAGGGACGGCCAAGGAGGAGCAGTTCCAGTCAGGGACTTCATGGACCTCGACAGCCTGGAACAGGCCGCGGAACTGTATGCAGACGAACTGGGAGGTCACCCCACGGTGGCCAGGGCACGCCTGCTTGCCCGACTCGGCCGGGCGACGCTCTCCTCGACCCGGATGCGCTCCCTGCCCGATCTGATGCGCCTCCAACACCTCCTGCGCATGGGCATGAACCTCCGTCAGGTCCCCCGTCGCTTCCTCCTCATGGGCTTCATCACGGCCTGCGACCCGCTCAACTTCGACAGCGACGTCTCGCGGCAGTGCGGCAAGGGGGAGCTCAGCACCGATGGTGGGCTCCACGAAAGCGGCGCCCTGGCGAATGTAAGGCGAGAGCAGCGGGTCGCACGCAGTCGGGCCGACTGACGCGACTGCGATGCTCCTGTCGCAGGGTCTACGGTGGCCGACCTACAGTTTCGGTACGATCACGAACGCCGCTATCAACATGACAGAGCAAGTCAACGTGACGTAGAAGACCATGCGCAACAGCGCATCCGGACAGAACTCGCTTTCCTTGGACATGTCACACACCTCTGCTCGTCTGTTGAGCAAGAGTCGTGCCACCGCACGAGGACCGGGCGCTCGGTGCTGTCAGGCGACGCAATGGTGACTGGGTGACTTCGAAGGTGCGAAAACTACCAGGTTGCTGTGCGTTACCGAACGACTCCCGACTCGGCCAGTCACAGAAGGTCCTGGCCTGACCGCGCTGTCAGGTCCCCAATTTCTTCAGATCTGGTTGGGTCTGCGGACCACCTTGGCGAGCACAGAGATCTTGCGATGATGCTGCGCAACGAAGGGGTTGGTCGGGTCCAGCAGATAGCCAGCGAGCACCGAGCAGATCTGGGCCTTGATCACAGGATCATGCTCTGGACTGAAGAAGATCCCGGGGAGATCCCCGCTGTACCAGCCGTCGATGAAGGAGCGGTACACAGCGATGGCGGAGCTCAGTGGCTGGGCATAGGCCGTAGACCAGTCGATGGCCTTGCCATCCAGTTCATCCGCGGCCAGTGTTGCCGCAAGCACCGCGGACTCCAGGGCCACAGTGACTCCTGCCGAGAACACCGGGTCCAGGAACTCCCCGGAATTGCCGACCAGCACCCATCCAGGGCCGTGGAGCTGGGTGACAGCCGTCGAGTAGCCGTCAATCAGCACCGGCTTCATGGTCATTGAGGCACTCGCGAGGCGCCTGGCGACATTGGGCTCCTCGCCGAGCACCGCTCTCAAGCGCTCCTCCGGGTCCTCGGGGTAGCCAGCCAGGAACTCAGGGGGAGCGACCACGCCGACCGAGGTCTTGCCGTTGCTGAAGGGAATGACCCAGATCCAGGGCCCCTTCGGGTGCACGCAGACCCATGTGCGACCTGCATCCAGCCCCTCTTCCCGCACGTCATTCTCAAACCACGCGAACAGGCTGTGGCGCTCAGCGAGGGTCGAAGGCGCATCCAGGTCCAGCAGGCGCGGCAGCACCCGGCCGTAGCCGCTGGCATCCACCACGAAGCGTGCCTGGACCTCCGACTTCTGCCCCTCGTCGTCGACCACGGTGACTCGCGCCGGGGCTCCGGGGACCACCTCCGTCACGGTGTGCTGGAAGCGCAGGTCGATACCCATCCGCTGGATCGTCTGGGTGAGCCCCAGGTCAAACTCGCTGCGGGGAACCTGCCAGGTCCACGACCACCCCTTGGTGTGCTGCTGGCTGAAGTCGAAACTCGAGACCTCGTCACCCCGCAGAAAGGCCGCGCCATGCTTCTTGAGGTAGCCACGCTGCGCCGCGTCATCGAGCAGCCCAGCGGTCTCCAGGAGGTCCATGCTCCGAGGCAGCAGGCTCTCCCCGATCACGAAGCGAGGGAAGGTCGACCTCTCCAACACCAGCACGCTGTGACCGCGCTGGTGAAGAATCGAGGCGGCGGCGGCCCCGGCCGGGCCGGCACCGATCACGAGGGCGTCCACCTGGACGGGCATGGGCTTCATACGGACCTCTTGGGTTTCTTCCACTGCCTACTGGCTGCGCCATGAGGCTGCCATACGTCGCCTGGCCGATGCGTGGCGGAAACTCGTTCCAAGAAGCCTGATGGGAAGAGGCTACGGCTCACCTCGGCCCCAGCCCAGGGTGCTGCACACGGAATCTGGGTCCTCGACCGTTCGATGCCAGGCGCAACCAGGCCGATGGGATCAGGTCAGGCTGCGGGCCTCAGACAAGCTCGCTGGTGTCGGTCTATGCAGCCGCTTCTTCTCCCCTCGCGTCAAGTCTGGTGCGAGCTCTGCAGAGAAGTGCCGTAGCACCGGTGGGGCCTCCACGATGCGGTAGGGCACCATGTCGGAGGCCAAGTCCGCGACACGTTATAGATTGAGCGACCTCACCCGGAGCGCCCGATGCACGTCCATCTGATCGACGTTGCCCCCAAGCCGTCCTTCAAGCAAAGCTTCCAGACCCTCAGCCTGCCCAGAGTTGCTGGCGCCACTCCCGAACACGTGAGCATCGCCATCACTGACGGTCGAGTCGAGCGAATCCCCAACAGGGTGAAGGCCGACCTGATCGGCATGACCTTCACCTGCAACAATGCCCCACACGCCTATGCCCTAGCGGCCCGATACCGGCGGCAGGGCATCAAGGTGGTGGCCGGAGGAACCCACACCACGGCGATGCCGCAAGAAGCGCTCAAGCACTTCGATGCCGTGCTCACCGGCGAAGCCGAAGGAGGAGCATGGGAACACCTGCTCAGCGACTTCGAGCGAGGACAGCTGGCCGGGCGCTACCAGAACCAGACGCCCCCTTCAATCGCTGCCTTGAAACGCCCTCGACTGGACCTGCTCAAGCACTGGCACCGCTACCTGGACTTTCACCCCATCGAAGCCACTCGTGGCTGCACCCACAACTGCAGTTTCTGCTTCAACAGCTCCATCCACGGTGAAGCGTTCCGGGTCCGTCCCGTCGAAGAGGTGGTCGAGGACGTGAAGAGGGCCCGCTGCAGACGCCTGATGTTCATGGACGACAACCTGTGCGGCAAGCCCGGGTACGCCAAGCGACTCTTCGAGGCGCTCATACCCCTGAAGAAGAAGCTGTTCTTCCAGTCCCACGTCCTGATGGCCGCGGACAAGGAGCTCCTGGACCTGGCCGCCCGTGCGGGGACACAATTCGTCTTCGTAGGTATCGAGTCCTTCGAGACTGACAGCCTCAAGGCGGTCAACAAGAGCTTCAACCGTGTCAAGGACTACAAGAGGTACATCCAGGCCTTCCACGACCACGGCATCTTCGTGTCCGGTGGCTTGATCCTGGGCTTGGACCACGACACGACCGAGACCTTCGGCCGCACGCTGGAGATGATGCAGACCATCGGCCTGGACAACGCCGCCGTGAACCTGCTCATCCCGTACCCGGGCACACCGGACTTCAAGCGGGTTCAGTCCCAGGGACGACTCATCACTGACGACTACACCCGCTACACCGGCTTCGACCCCGTTGTCAGGCCCGCCAACATGAGCGTCACGGAGCTCATGGAGGGCTACCACCAGGTGCTCGACGGCTTCTACCAACCCGGCCGCTACCTGCGCAGCATGAAGCGCCACCAGATGATGCGCAGCTGGTACCTGTACCCGATGGCCTGGTGGCGCGAGCCCCGGCGCCGGAAGCTGCTGTCTCGTCGAGGCCACGCCCTGAACCGCCGGGGTGGTGATCCGATGTCGTGGCAGGGGATGTGAGAGCGCAGGTTGGTGAGGCAGGCCGCAGGGATCTCACGACCCCAGACCGCTGATCGTCCGGTCGCGCTCGGGCAGCTCGACGCCGCGGTGAGCTGCCATCTCGCGTCCTAGCGCCTCCAGGTTCTCGGCGGTGAGGACCTGTCTTGCAGCGACGCGTCTCTGACCCGTCCTCGTCGCGGACCCATCAGTGGTTGGCGTACTTGTAGGGCTCTCCGACCCTGGTCACGGGAAATCCGGACGCTTGGAGCCATGTTGGCACCAGACAAGCTCCCGCCGACTGCAGATTGCCGGGCCTAGGCAATCAGAATCAATGAAGGTACCCCCGAGACGATTCGAACGTCCGACCTACGGATTAGGAATCCGCCGCTCTATCCAACTGAGCTACGGGGGCCCGGCCGGCGCTTAACATCGGGATAGGTTTCGCCCATGTTCGTCCTGTTCGTTATCGCCTGCACCAGCGACCCCCAGCCCCGCGACACGGCCCTGGACACCGTGCCCTGGACACGGGAGGTGTCCCCGCTGGACCTGCGCCTTCGGGATCGACACTGGCAGCGAGGCATCGTCCACCTGCACTCGCCCTGGTCCCACGACGCCTGCGATGGCGAGGGCATCGTTGACGGCGAGCCGAACCAGCAGTGCCTGGCCGACTTCCGCGCGGCCCTGTGCGACAACGCCTTGGACTTCGGCTTCATCACCGACCACCCCGCCCACATGGCCTTTCAGGCCTACGAAGATCTCCTCTGGATCGATGCGGAGGCCGGCGACCAGCCCTGGCCCGACACCACCGCTCCGGTCGCCAACCAGATGGCCTGCCCCAGTGGCCACAACGTGCTCCTGGCCCCCGGACTCGAAGACGAGCTGATGCCCGTGCTGCTGGACCGCCACATGGCCGGCACCGACGAGGAGCGCGACGCCGCGTACAACGGGTCCAGCCCGGAGACCATCGCTCTCTACGAGGAGCTCGGGGGCCCCACGCAGGTGGCCCATCCCCAGGGCCGCTCCCCCGACGCCAAGCTGGCTCACCACGACGCGGGCCTGATCGGCACGGAGGCCTTCAACCTCCACGCGATGGTCGACCCCAACATCCGCGAGGATGATCTGGGTCTGGACGGCCTGGCCTGGATCAGTGATGTCGCGGTCTTTCTCGATCCCTACAGCACGCTCACCTCGGATCTGATCTTCCTGGGCTTCGTCGAGCCCCAGCTCACCAACCTCGCCCACTGGGATGCCCTCAGTGCCCGCGGCCCCATGACCGGGGTCGCCGGGTCAGACGCCCACCGGAACAGCCTGCCGATGCTCATGGCCGACGGCGAGCGTGTGGACAGCTACCGACGCATGCTGCGTTGGTTCAGCAACTGGCTCCTGACCGACAGCACCGCACCCGATGATCTGGAGAGCGCCCTGCGAGCGGGACGCAACCTCATCGTCTTCGAAGCCTTCGGACGCCCCACGGACCCCGACGTCCACGTCCGCGCTGAAGGAGGCGAAGTCGCGGAGATCGGGAGCGAAGTCACGGGGGGCACCCTGGTGGTCAGCTGTGACACCCTGTCTCAGGACTCTCCCAGAGGCCTCCAGGCGCCCGAGATCCACACGACTGTCTTCAAGGACGGCGAGTTCTGGGCCGAGGGCTGCGGCGAGCACACCCTGGACGGCCCCGGCGTCTACCGGGTCGGGGTCGACATCACCCCCTGGCACCTGGTGGACTTCCTGGACGGAGACTCGACCTGGATCCGCCGGGTTCCCTGGCTGCTCTACAACCCGGTGCGTCACACAGGCGACTGATCCAGACCGGAGGCGGTCGCAGGCGACTCCAAGGGCGTGATCCCCAGCTCGTCGAGACCCGCCTGGACCGGGTCGGTACCCGCGGAGTCCAGCGCTGCGCTGCGCGCGGCCAGCCGCTCATCCCGAATCGCGCCCAGCGCCTTGGCCGTGGCTACCCCCTTGTCCAGCACAGCCGACACTGCCACCCGAACGGGAGTCGCCGTGAAGAAGCGCTTGCCGTAGCGGCCCAGGCCCGCAGGGTCGATCTCGAAGCCCAGTCCTGGCCCGGTGGGAACCTCCAGCCAGCCCCGATCATGACGCCAAGGCTCCCGCAGCACTGCGTCCCTCCCCTCGACGGTCCACCCCGGAGGATCGAAAGGGTACTCAAGCAACTTGACGTCGCGGTGCTTGGAGCAGGCATAGAGCTGCAGGTTGATGGCAAAACCGATGCCGTTGGTCCAGGTGTGAGGCGTGTACTTGCAGCCCGCCGCCTCCACCCGCCGGGCGATGGCAAGGGTCTCGGCGATGCCGCCCGTGAAGACCGCATCGGGCTGGTAGACGTCGTAGCAGCCCTTCTCGAGCATCACCTCGAACTCCGGGAGTCCCTGGTTGTTCAACTCGCCTCCGGTCAGGTCCACCCGGGTCGCCGCACGCAAGCGAGCCAGATCCCCATAGGCGTCCATCGGCAGCGGCTCCTCCACCCACTGCAACCCTTGATCCTCAGCGGCCTTGCAGAAGGCCTCCGCCCGGTCGTACGACCACCTCGGAGCATCAGCCACCACCGCGACCCGCCAGGCCTGGTTGGCGTCCACCCCCAGGATCACATCGTCCCCGACGCCCGCCCGCGTGCTGCGCAGCTGTTCGATGTCCTCGGCCAGGGTGTCGGCGTGGACGCGCAGCTTCACTCCCGTGAAGCCCTCCTCCATGCGAGCGAGCACCTCGTCCACGCGCTCCTGCCCCGTGCGGACCTCCCCCGTGGAAGCGTAGAGCTGAACACGCCCCCCTCGCCCCCCGAGCAGCTCCCAGACCGGGACTCCACGAGCACGCCCCACCAGGTCCCAGCAGGCAGGCTCGAGCCACCCACAGCGCCACCCGAGGAAGGACATCTCCCGGATCCGTTGGCGCACTCCCGCGATGTCGTCCGCCCGCTCCCCCAGAAAGTAGGGCCCCAGGAGCTGCCCGAGTCCGGCGCGCTCACGCCCCATCGCCGGTGCGGCACTCCAGCCTTCGGCCCCGTCCGCCGTGGCGATACGCACCAGGGTGAAGCGGTTTTCCGTCTGCGTAAAACCCGGGATCCAGGAGGGGTGGAAGGGCGCCCGGAGGGGGACCTTCACGTGCCACAGGTCGATGCGGGAGATCTTCATTCAAGGCCCCTATCCGCGGACACGCGGTAGGGTCACGGGGATGACTCCTCGCCGGGCACTGGTGCTGATCGGAGTCCTGGCCGTGCTGCTCGGGGCATCCGCGACGTGGCACTGGACGCCCACCTTCGACGAGCCCAACCATCTGGAGATGGGCCGGCGCATCCTGAGCGACGGC
>CAZMNK010000200.1:0-8963 GCA_964567625.1 uncultured Enterobacterales bacterium
GCGGGAGGCTTCGGGGTCTTCACGGGAACGCTGGGCCAGGGACACCGTCACCGCGACGGTGGAAACCAGACCTCCCAGGATGGCGCCGACCCGGAGGCCACGACGGGCGCCCAGCAATCGGACCAGCAGGTAGCCGACGTAGCTGATCGTCGACACCAGGATCACCAGGAACCAGGCCTGTGTGGGGTTGAAGAGCCCACCGGGTCCGATGGGTTCGTTCGGCAGCAGCGGGAACACCACGAACACCACGGCCAGGAACTTCAGGGTGTCGTAGAACTCCACCTCGCTGACCTGGCCGCGCACGAATCCGTGGAGGGCGTCCTTGGATGCCAGCAGGATCACCAGCACGATGGCTGTGGCGATGACCAGGGGTTCGTGGGTCTGGACCAGGAACCCCAGCCAGAAGGTCAGGATGGCTGCAAGCTCGGTGGTCAACCCCAGACTCTGCTCGGTCTGGCGGTGGTAGCCGATGCCCAACAACAAAACGACTGCGCCAAAGGTGAGGCTTGTGAAGACCCCATCCCCGAGCAGTGCGCAGACGGCCCCCAACAGCGCCACCACTGAGAAGGTCCGAACACCCGCACTCTTGGCATCTCCGGGTTTGCGGCTCTTGTAGCGTTCGACCCCGATGAGCAGACCGATGGCCAGGGCTTCACCGAAACCCTTGGCCAGTGCGAGGTCGATGGGCAGCACGGAGGAGAACCTGGGTCTGAGCAGGGCTCATCATCCCCGAGAAAGGGATCCGTGGGAAGTCTCGCTGTCGTGTTCTGTCGGGTACCGTGCGACCGGACCAGGGCGATTCATGCCTCGGGACGCAGGGTCCGTTTGCCATTCTCCGACAACTGGTTGGTGGCCGTGAGTTGCTGAACCTTGTCCTTGGTCGAGTCCCTACAAACGGGCGCGAATCACGGGCAAGGTCTTCATCTCCCTCGGTTCACGTCCCTGTCCGCAGGGTTCAGTCGCTGGCGACCAGGCAGAGCCCTTCCCCCTCGAAATGGGCCGAATTGGGGTTGCTGGAGTCACAGGTTCCCTCGGGGTCGTCGAGCAGGTGGAGGTCCGGGCAGCCGCCTGTACGCACCAGGGGGCAAAAGTGGTGCATGGTCAGGTTGTTGTCTCCTTCGTCGAGCCAGAAGGTTCCGGCGTAGATCCGCTGGCCACTCCGAAGAGGACCATCGTTGTCGATGTCCTGGACCACCCATTCCATCTGGCAGTTGCTGTAGGTCGGCACACCAGTGGGGTTGCTGTCGTTGGGCACCCTGAAGTAGGCCGACTCGTTGAATTGGCTGTCGCCGGACTCGGCGATGGTGAAGTCATAGACGTGGTATGTCCCGGCCACGGGCGAGGTGAGCACGCCACTGTCGGTCTCCCGGTCCCAGGACTTCACATAGATCCCGGCGGGACCAAAGGTCGCATTCAGATCGTTCGGGCAGGGGTCCTCTCTCACGGTTTCAGGAGGCAGGCCCAGGGTGTCGCTCCCGGAGTCGGGGTAGGGGTGGCCGACGTCGTGGTTGGAGCCCAGGTCGTAGTCGACACAGGCGAGCAGGAGAGAGACGAACATGGAAACTCCAGGAAGGGTAGGCTCGGCTTCTCCAGCAAGATGCATTCCAACTTCAATGCATGCGTTTTCACCGCTTCTTCCGCGACAGGAGGGTCCCACTGAGGCACTGGCACCCCCCCCACGCGCCCCAGTCGCTCGCCGGGGCTGGCTGGACTGCCTGCGTGCTATCCTGGGCACCCGCCTGGGAGAGCAGGATCCGCCGCGCAACGCCGACCTCACCTGTCACACCTGCGGTCGTCGTCGCCCTGGTCCTCACGATGGCGCTGCCTCTTGCCGTGGCTGCCGCACCAGCGGATCGACTTCCGACGCCTCGCCCGGAGCGGTGTGTTCCCTTCGATCCTGATCCGGAGGAAGGAGAGATGATCGCGTCGAAAGGGCTCAGCTACGAACAGGTGACCCTGGCGCTGAACGGGGTCATCCAGACCGCCCTCTACTGCAAGCAACCCCAGGGTGTCAGCGAGCTGCACCTGACCTTTGAGTTGATCGTGGGCTGTGATGGCGTGGTGTCCACCATCGAGACCATTGAAGAGGACGGGGCGCCCGAGAGCTATGTGTCCTGTGTGCGCGACGTGATCGCCAAGGCGGACTTCCCGGCCCACGACATGGCGGATGGCATGCCCATCACCTACCCGGTGAACGTGGCCTGGTAGCCGCCTCTTCGGGGAAGGCGCTCAGGACGGAGGAAAGATGAAGGGGTAGGTGATGATGGCCACGCTGCCTCTCTCCAGTGCCGGAAATCGCGCTTCGGACAGGCGTGCACTCAGACAGGTTTCGGTGGGGGGGTGGCGCAGGCTGGAGGACTTGATGGCCGTCTTGGACACCGTGCCGTCCCTGGCGATGGTGAAACGAACCAGCACCTTGCCGGCCAGGCCAGCGTGATTGGCCAGTTCCTCCTGGTAGCAGCGGTGGATGGCATCCAGTTGGCTCGCAATGCCTGCGTCGACGGCGCTGGCGGAGATGCCGCCCAGGACCACAGGATCTGGAAGAATGGGCTCGCCCCCGATGGAACCCGCGGCGGCAGCCGATTCTGGCTCGGCGGAGGCCGTGGGCTGGGCATCGGCGACGTCAAGGCTGGCACTGGCAGGCTCGCCGGTCGGTTCTGGAGAGGTACAGGCCAGGCCGAGCAGGAGGACGAACATGGATCCAACGCTACCCCATGCTGTTGTTCCTTCGTGCCGGGCGGAGAACCGGCCTGGACCTGGTCCGAGCGTCTCATGGGAGCCTGATCAATGGGGAATCTAAGTCAAACTAAGTTGTTTGATATAGACTAAAACCACGCTCATGGTCCCTCATGGATCGATCTGACACATGTCGGTCCCCACTTGAGGGAGCGGTCTCGGTAGACTTCGGATCGTCAGAAGAGGCACTGGCTTGTCGGAAAGAGCGGAACGGGTGCGCAGTCTCGTCCAGGGGTTGGGCATCACCGAAGAGCAGGCACAGCAGGTTCTGGACCTGCTGGAGGGTCTCGGACCTTCGGATGCAGGGGACACCTTTGACCTGGATGCCCCTCCAGAGTGGGAGTCCCAGGTGGTGCTCCAGGACGGCACCATGGACGCCGTCCAGGCGTCAGGGCTCACCACTCAGCCCGAGGCGGTGGACGATTCGTCGAAGGAATTGACTGCAGAGGGGCAATCCCCCGACCCCGATCCCGACCCCGAGTCCGGGGAACTGGGCCGGTATGAGGACCTGGGGGTGCTGGGCATCGGAGGGATGGGAGAGGTTCGAAGGGTTCGGGATCCCACCCTGAAGAGAACCCTGGCCATGAAGATCATTCATCTTCGCCTGCTCAAGCACCGCGGGGCGGTGAGTCGCTTTGTCGAGGAGGCCCAGGTCGGCGCACAGCTTCAGCACCCGAACATCCCGCCTGTCCACGAGCGGGGAAGACTCTCTGATGGTCGGCACTACTTCACGATGAAGGAGATTCACGGGACGGCACTTACCGCAGCCATCCGAGCTGTACACAAGGCGTCGGATGCCAAGAGCTGGCATCCAGCCAAGGATGGAACGACCTTCCGGCACCTGGTCCAGACCTTCCACCAGGTCTGCGTGACGATGGCCTACGCCCATGCCTCTGGCGTGATCCACCGGGACCTGAAGCCCGACAACATCATGGTGGGCGGGTTCGGCGAGGTTCTGGTCGTGGACTGGGGGCTGGCCAAGGTGATGGGAAGCAGGTCCTCCGAGGCTTTGGAGGATGAAAGCGCCGTCGAGACGGTTCGCACCGGCCAGGACCAGATGGCCACCCGTGTAGGGAGTGTGTCGGGAACCCCCTGCTACATGTCGCCGGAGCAGGCCCGGGGTGAGACCTAGTTGATTGGCTATGGCTCGGATGTCTACACCCTGGGAGCCATTCTCTACCAGGTGTTGAGTGGTGCTCCGCCCTTTGCCGGGGGTTCCGCCAAGACCGTCATGAACCAGGTCAAGAAGGACAGACCTGCCAGGCTCATGCCGTTCAGGGCTGCGGATGAAAAGGAAGACTCGGATTCGAAAATCCCCGAACGACTGGTGGCGATCTGCGAGGCAGCGATGCAGAGGGAACTCTCCCAGCGCACAGCCAGCGCCGAGATCCTGGCCTCGGAAATCAAGACATGGCTGGAGGGGGCCGAGAAGCGAGACAAGGGCCTCAAGGAAGTCGAGGCGGCCCAGCAGTTGGCCGACCAGGCCCAGGCCCAGGAGCGAAAGGCGGCCCAGTTGTGGCGGCAGGCCAATGCCCGGCTGGAAGAAGACGGGGCCGCGTCGGAGGCTGGGTGGGCGCTGTGGGTCGAGTCTCGCGACGCCGACGCGGATGCCCGCCGGCTCAGGCGGCGGAACATCCGGTGCCTGCAGGGAGCTCTGGTCCACGCCCCCGAGCTGGAAGAAGCCCACCATGCCCTGGCTGAGTTGCGCCTTGTTCAATTGATCGAGGCCGCTGCTGTGGGCGATCGAAAGGCCCGGGAGATCCTGGGGCAGCAATTCAGCGCAAATCTGGAGGCGTTGTCGGCTTCGGATCGGGAAGGCCTGGAGGCTCGGCTGGCAGCGGGCCTCGGCGATGTCATTTCCGGCCAGCGTTTGCGGCGGGGAGTAATCGTGGGCCGGCACGCATCCCGGGAAGCGGTTGGCGACACCATGAGGAAGGGGGCGCAACTTGTCACCCTTCTCGGGACTGCGGGCGTGGGGAAGACCCGCCTGGCGCTGGAACTGGCTGAAGACCTGCGGTCGGGGGTGTCGCGGACCTTCTTCTGTGACCTGACCGAGGCCGCCGACACGATGGGGGTGATTCGCCGCCTCGCTCGGACCCTCGACGTGCGACTGCGGGACGCGGATCCTGTGGTCCACCTCCAGGAGATCCTGGGGGCCGAGCCTACTCTGCTGGTGCTGGACAACCTCGAACAGGTCGCCGAAGCTGTAGGGCCCTTGATCCAGGAGTGGGTGAGCAAGGACGAGGACCTCCAGGTCCTGGCCACCAGCCGTGTTCGTCTCGGGGTCCCGGCCGAGACAGTCGTGTCCATTCAGCCCTTGAGTCTGCTCGAGAGTGTGGATCTATTCGTGCGTCGGGGCCATGCGGTGGACCGCCACTTCGAATTGAGCCCGGACAACCGAGACCAGCTCTGTGCCCTGGTCCAGAAACTCGATGGTCTGCCCCTGGCCATTGAGCTGGCTGCGGCCCGTCTGAACATTTTCTCCCTGGACCAGATCTCCGAGCGCCTGAACGAGCGTTTCAGCCTGTTGCGCTCGAGGGGCCGGGACGCCAAGGCCCTGGAGGGGGCCCTGGACTGGTCCTGGGGTCTTCTCGAGCCCTGGGCCAAGGCGGCGCTGTCCCAGGCCAGCCTGTTCCGGGGAGGCTTCAACCTGGTAGCCGCCGAGGGTGTGATCGAAGTGGGCAAGGACCGAGGGGCGCCTGCGATGTTCGACATCCTGGGCGAGCTGGTCGACAACAGCCTGCTCCGAAGGGATCAGGGAGAGGCGGGCGGGGTGCGCTACCGCCTGCTCGAATCCATCCGGGTCTATGCGAACGAGAAGTTGAGTGGTCCGGGCAAGAAGGCCTCGGATCTGCGGGGCCCCGCGGCCTTGCAGCAAGCTCAGCAGCGGCATGCGGCCCACTTCTCTCAACTGGGGACCCCCGAGTCCCTGCGTGCACTCGACAGCTTCGACAGCGCCGATCGTTGGGAAGTGCTCTTCAGCGAGCTCGACAACCTGGTCGGGGGCATCGACCATGGCACGGTCAAGACCGCTCCCCTGTGCTGCCTGGCGGCGCTCAGGGTCCTTGGCATGAAGGGGCCGGTTTCTCTGGGTGTGGACATTGCCACCCAGGTGTTGGAGATGCCCGACCTGGCCCGCAGGGTGCAGATGTTGCTGGAGATCGAGCGCAGCAAGTGCCTGCGGATCAGCGGTCGCATGCACGAGGCCCGGGCGATGGTCGGGAGTACGGAGAGTCTGTTGGAGGCGGAGGGTCCGCCGACGGAGGAGGAGGAGGCGACTGTCCGCATCGCGAAACGGCCCGACCCGGAGGCCGTGGAACCCGTGTCGGAATCGGAGGCGGTGACGGTCTCGTCTGAAGAGGCGGACCTGGAGGCGGAGCGCTTGCTGGAGTTGGGGTCAATCGAGCTCGGTCAGAGCAACTACGACGAGGCCTTGCGCTGCTACCAGTCGGCGCTCGACATCTTCCGAAGACATGGAAATCGGGCGGGCGAGGGTCGTGCTCTCAAGGCCCACGGAATGGTCCTCCGAGCTCGTGGCCAGGATGAGCCTGCCATTGAGTTCTTCTCCCAGGCCATCGACCTTTTTCGGGAGATCGGAGACAGGTCTTCAGAGGGAGCCGCCCTTGGGGATCTCGGGAATGTCTTCAAGGCCCAGGGTCAGTATGAGCGCTCCAGTGAGATCTACACGCAGTCCCTCGACATTCTCAGAGAAGTAGGGGACAGGCGCTCAGAGGGGACCGACCAGGGAAATCTGGGGGACGCCCAGTTCAAGCTTCAGCGTTTCGAGGAAGCGGAGGCCGAGTTCCGACAGGCCATCTCTCTCTGCGACGAGACCATTGGTGGTGCCGCAGGGGCCTTTCGCGGCTCCCTTGCTCTGCTCCTTGCCCAACAGGACCAGTTTGACGAAGCCGGGTCGCTGATCGAGGTCGGCGAGCCCCAGGTCCAGCCCAATCCCGAGGAGTACGCCAAGTTCCTCTGCAAGAAGGGGCAGGTCCAGCACCTGGCGGGAGAGGAACATTCGGCCCGTGCATCGCTGGGACAGGCACAGGACATCGCTGCGGAGCTGAGGATCGGCGAACACAGCGAGGTGACGATGGCGATTGGGGAGTTGGCGGAGTTGCTCGGTGATTCAGGACCGCTGGGCTCAGACGCCGAGCTGGGCGACGAGGAGGAGTTGGCGCTGCTCGAGGCGGAACGGTTGATGGAACTGGGGAATATCGAGAGCGACCAGGGCAACTATGAGCAGGCTCTGCGTTGCTTCGCCGACGCACTCGCCCTCTTCCAGAAGCATGGAAACAGAATCGGTGAGGGACGCGTTCTCGGGAGACTCGGAATCGTCTTTCAAGAGCAGTTGCAGTTTGAGCGCGCCATTGAACGCTACACCCAGGCCATCGTCATTCACCGAGAAGTCGGGGACAAGTGCCATGAGGCCGTCGACCTCGGACAACTCGGAAACGTCTACAGAATCCAGGGCCAGCATGAACGCGCCATTGAACTCTACACCCAGGCCGTCGACATTCACCGAGAACTCGGAGACAGGCGCCATGAGGGAATCCACATCGGAAATCTCGGAGGTGTCTTTCATGTCCAGGGCCAGCATGAACGCGCCAATGAACTGTACTCGCAGGCTGTGGACATTCTTCGGGAAGTTGGAGACAGGCGCAACGAGGGAATCCACATCGGAAATCTCGGGCTGGTCTCTCAGGCCATGGGCCAGTATGAACGCGCCACTGGAGCCTACCTACAGGCGATTGAAATTCACCAGGAAGTCGGAAACAGGCACCACGAGGGAAACGCACTCGGAAATCTCGGGGACACCCTCTTGAAGCTAGGGCGTGTCACCGAAGCGGAGGCCAGGTTTCGCCTGGCTATTCCCATCGGTGACGAGGTTTTCCCGGTTTCGGCTGGCGCCTTCCGCGGGTCTCTTGCCTTGCTCCTGGCCCGGCAGGATCAATTCCTCGAGGCCCGGGCACTGCTTGAGGCCGGCCAACCGCAGGCCACGCTGCAACCCCAAGAACTCGCCAAGTTCCTAAGCAAGAAGGGCCAGGTCCAGCACCTCATCGGAGAGGCCGAGGCCGCCCGGGCGTCACTGAAGCAGGCCCAGGACATCGCGGCGGAGTTGGGGGTCTCCGAAGACAGCGAGGCGGCGAGGGCGATTGCCGAACTGGAGGCCCTGCTGGACGCGGAGTGAGCGCGACTGTGGCCGTGGTTACCGGTCAGCGGATAGGCGAGTCATGCAATGTGGACCCTGCTGACAGCGCTGCCCTGTGTGTCCGACGGGTACCAGCCGGGGCTGGTCGCCTGTGAGTGAGTTGGCGGCCATTCCCGGTGAGCCGGTGACGGGGTCTCCTGCTGAGACCACGATGGTCACGATTGGCCAGGCTCGCGGGCGATCGTGCCTGGAGTGGGCTGGCAAGCACCCCCCGGCGGAGATTCGTGCAGGAATCGCCCGGAGGTCGGAGCTTCATGACCCCCTTGACTCCGGAGAGACGGAGAGGCCGAACCTGCTGCTTCATGGCGACAACGAGGCAGCTCTGACATGGCTGCTGGCGAATGGCTACCGCAGACAGGTTCGCCTGGTGGTCATCGATCCTCCCTTTGGTTCCGGGTCTGACTATGTGCGCAAGGTCCGGTTGCGTGGGGACCAGAAGACGCACAAGAGCGGGTCCCAGGGCGTGGTGGAACAGGTTCAGTACCAGGACACCTGGGAGGGAGACACCTACCTGCAGTTCATGTTCGAGCGGCTGTTGCTGCTCCGGGAACTGCTCGCCGAGGACGGAAGCCTGGTTCTTCACGTGGACAAGCACCGGGGGCACCTGTTGCGAGCGATCCTCGACGAGGTCTTTGGGGCGGACCGTTTTGTGAATGAGATCGTCTGGCACTACCCGGACAACTTCCAGGGGAACGTCAAGGGCTTCGCCAACAACCATGACTCCCTGTACTGGTACGCGGCAGGTGAGCGCTTCGTGCACAACCCCGTGCGGATTCGCATGGACAAGCCGGTCAAGCGCGATCGGCGGGTCTGGGACGCCGCGTCCAAGAGCATCGTGGGTGCCCGGGACGAGCAGGGAAAGCCGATCTACGACTGGCACACCCACAAGAAGCTCGATGATGTGTGGCGGATCGGACAGTCGAGCGTCAGCAAGCGGCGGAGTGCCGAGCATTCGGGCTACCCGACCCAGAAGCCCCTGGCCCTGTTGGAGCGGGTGATCCGGGCGGCGTCGAAC
>CAZMNK010000201.1:0-532 GCA_964567625.1 uncultured Enterobacterales bacterium
GGGGTAGGCTCGGGGTCGGAGTTGCCCATGCGTCCTGTCCTTTCGGCTGCCTTGTGGTCCCTCGGCTCCTCGGAGCGGGTGATTCCGCTGGTGCCCAGGAACAGGATCCCGGAGTATCGGGGCCCCTGAGGGAGAGACCATCGGCATGCCATTGACCTTGATCCTGCTGCTGTCGTGCCAGGGAGACACGGGCAACATCACCCTCGGCACCACGACCGACAGCCGGTCCAGGGACAGCCCGGCGGACACCGAGCCGGCCCCCCCGCGCACCCTGCGCTTCGCGGACGTGGGCTACCCTGCGAGCGAAGAGGAGCGGCGGGTGCCTCGCGCCAGCACCCAGGCCTGGCTCGACGACGAGCCGATCGCGATCTCCTACCAGACGCTCCTGCGCACCCGACAGAGCCCCGACGGCGACGGGGTCTTCGGGCGGCTGCACGACATCACCGGCGCCCCGATCCTGAACAGCCTGGGTGTCGAAGACGTGAGCCTATCACGGTTCTTACCATTCTCGGTGCTGATACGCCGGGCTGGT
>CAZMNK010000201.1:542-8948 GCA_964567625.1 uncultured Enterobacterales bacterium
TCCCTGCACGAGACCGCGAGCGGTGCCCTGGTCATGCTCACCCACGTGGAGACCAGCCCGGGCGCCCTCTACCGCACGGACCTGACCCAGGATCCGACCACCGGCCAGCTCACGGCAACTGCGACCACCAACCTGGACCTGGCCCACCTGAACGGCCTGAGCCTGCCCTGTGCCAGCAGCATCACCCCCTGGGGCACGCACCTGGCCGGCGAAGAGTACCCGCCCGACGCCCGCCGGTGGCAGAACGCCATCAACTGGACCGACCTGCCGGCGAACACGAAGAACTTCGCCCGGTACTGGGGCCACGACGTCTACACCGACGTGGACGAGGACCGCATCCCCGACAACCTCGTCTGGGCGGACCTGCGGGCCGAATTCGACCCCTACCGTTACGGCACGCCCTTCGAGGCCACCGTCACGGACGACGACACAGTGGTCGTGCGCCACCCGAGCATGGGCCGCACCTCGGTGGAGCTGGCGCTGGTGCTGCCCGACCAGCGAACCGCGTTCATCACCGACGATGAGTCCAACGCGGTGCTCTACCTGTACGTGGCCGACACCGCGGGAGACCTGAGCGCAGGCACCCTCTACGCGATGGTCTGGACCCAGACCTCGGACGACGGCGCCGGGGAGGCGGACCTGACCTGGATCTCCCTGGGCCACGCCACCGACGCCGAGATCACCGCCGCGGTAGACGGAGGCGTGACGTTCAGCGACCTGTTCGACGTGAGCCTGGGCCTGTTCGATCCCAAGACCGGCGAGGCGCTCTACACCTGCCCCCGCACCCTGACCGCCGTGCACACCAGCACGGGCTTCGAGTGCCTGCGGGTCAAGGACGGCATGGCGGTGCTGGCGTCCCGGCTGGAGACCGATCGCTACGCTGCGATGCTGGGGGCCACCGCCGAACTGCGCAAGGCCGAGGGCATCACCTACGACCCCGACCACGAACGAGTCTACCTGGCGATCAGCGAGATCGACGAGGGCATGGAGAGCCACGCCGCAGCCGGCTGGGACGACGGCGGCCCGGACCACGTGCGACTCCAGGAGAACATCTGCGGTGTGGTCTACGCCCTGGATCTGGCGCCAGACGCACTCGTCGGCAGCGACCACGTACCGGTCCACGCCAGCGAGTTGCTGTCCGGCAAGCCCCGGGAGTTCCGGCCCCATCTCAGCCCCTACGCGAGGGACGACTGCGACGCGACGCGCATCGCGAACCCGGACAACATCCACTACCTGCCCGGCTACGGCGTCCTGTTCGTGGCCGAGGACACCCGCGAGCAGCAGAACGACTCGGTCTGGGCCTACGACGTCAACGATGAGGTCCTGACCCGCATCTTCACGACCCCCTACGAGGCCGAAGCGACGGGCATCTACACCTACACGCTGGGCGACTGGTCCTACCTGAAGGTGGTGGTGCACGACCCCTACGGCGTGCGCGGGGGCCAGGACCCCGAGACTCCGGACGACATCGAGGGCTACGACGGGGTGATCGGGCCGCTGCCAGCGCTGTAGCCGGCTCAGTCCTGGCGCATGAGCACGGCGACGCCCTGGGTGGCCAGCCGGCCGGCCCGGGAGTCCCTGCCCGCCAGCACGATGGAGGCGTGGTACTCGATCAGCGCCCTGTCCGTCCGGTGGACCTGTCGGGCCTCGCAAGGAGGAATGTCGATGCCCTGGCGGAGGGGTGGCTGAGGTAGGCTCGGGATCGGAGTTGCCCATGCGACCTGTCCTCTCGGCTGCCTTGTTGTCCCTGCTCTCTCCTGGCCTGGTGGGTTGTGGTGGGGACGGCACCACGGGGGATTCCGGGGTCACGGATGCTGACACGGATGTCGACACCGATGTGGTGGTCACGATCGGGACGTCGATGGGCGACATCACCCTGGATCTCTTCGAGGTCGAGGCACCGATCACCACCGGGAACTTCGTGAACTACGCCCAGTCTGGGTTCTACGACGGAACGGACGGTGAGGGAGGGACCACCTTCCACCGGGTCATCGAAGGCTTCATGATCCAGGGGGGGGGCCTGACCGAAGACATGGTCACCAAGACCACCTTCGAGCCCATCGAAAACGAATCCGACAACGAAAAGTCCAACCTTCGCGGGACCATCGCCATGGCCCGAACGACGGATCCCGACTCGGCAACCTCTCAGTTCTTCATCAACACGGTCGACAACGCCTTTCTCGACATCGATGGAAGCTACCCGCCAGGCTACGCCGTGTTCGGCCAGGTCAGCTCCGGAATGGAGGTGGTGGATGCCATCGAACTGGTGGAGACCACCAGCAAAAGTGGTCACACCGATGTTCCGGTGACTCCCATCACGATCACCTCCGTCGTCGTGCACTGACCAAGCACAGGAGTTTCAAAGCTGACCCTGAGGGCAGTGGTCCTGTCCGGTACCGGGGCCCTCCGAGTCCTCGATGATTTTCCTGTACTCAGGGCTCGAAGGACTGGAAGCCCCCGCATGTGGGGTGGGCTCGAGTCTCCTGGAGGCACTCAGGAAGTCGTGTCTGCCTCGTCGACATCGCTGTTGGGCTCTTCATCGGTACCATCAGCTCTCAGTGCTTCCCGAGCTGCGGCCTTCCGCGCGCGCTTCTCTTCGCGCTTGGCCTTCTTGGCGAGTTCTCGCTGGCGCTTCTCGTAGGCATGATTCGGCTTTCTCGCCATGGTGTCACTCCGATTGAGGGTGCTGTAGCGCCGAGCGGGTGACCCGGCGCGGAAGGGTCGGTCTGAAAAGACCTATCCAGTTCGGAACCATCAGCCCTTCGCCTCCAGAGGATCAACCAGGCATACCCGGCATCTTCCTGTGCGTCAGCGCGAGGACCCACCACAACTGCGGGGTCACGAGCACTGGCCTGGTGGGCCGAACTGCCCGGGCATGTAGAACCCCGCGAACCCCTCTCGGGGCGGGGCGGCGAGAGGTCGGTATGCCTGGCGAAAGGGCTTTGATTTTCCTAGGCTCCGCTCGAGGTGAATGACTTTCCGTGGGAAACGATGTCCGGACTTTCACGCTTTGCGACCGGGCCCATCTGTCCGCACCACGGATCGGTGTCGGAAAGGACGAGGGCGCCATCCCCATGAATGCCATATTCTTCACGCACTTCGGCGAGAGGTCGCGCTGCGACGCTCTGAATGTCGAAGTCCCACCCAAAGATGGCAGCGTTCACCTTGCCTCCCCGTTCGTAGGCCCGGAAGAAATGCTCCGGTTCGAACTGGTTTTTCCAGACATCTTCCGCGCCGCTGTTCAGCAGATCGATGCCAAGTTGGAGTTGGACCAGGCCCATGACCGCAATGCGCATCAAGTCGTCCTTGCTGTTTCCGAGATGACCCGCTTCGAACGCGCCGAGGCAGAGCTCACCCAGCGGCGTGGTCGGGTAGCCTGCAAGGACATGATGAAAGTCGTGCTTGAACAACGTATTCGATGTTCCGGAGCCAGACGTCCCAGGGAAGTCGAACTCGTTATCGATGTAGTAACGGGTCAACTGGTAGCCCAACGTGTTCGTGGGTAATGAACAGTAGTCGTGGTAGGTCTGCAGGAGCTTCGCGTCACCGTCGATATGCAGAGCGCCTTTTAGCAAGCCGGCAATCGTGCCTATCAGTGATTTTCCGGTCGCCTTTTTGACGTCACGGAACGCATGCGTAACGAACTTCAGCTTGTGGCCTTCGGCGAGAGCCTTGAGATCGGTGACGACACCGTCCTGCTGGCCCAGACAGTTTCCCAAGGATTCCACCAAGGCCATGCGCTCGGCCTCGTTATCCAGGGACAAGAAGGGCAACATCGCCGTAAAGTGGAGCACCTCGTGCTTCATTTCCTCCGACTCAAGGACGGTCGGTAACTCCTCGGAGAAAGACGTGGGCAACGTCGCGGGGTCGACGTCCAAGTGGAACATAGACTGACCGATGCTCTTCAAGGTCCGGACCTCGAGGTCGTTCAGGTTCTGCGCCCCCTCCTGTGTGAGGACGGTGTTCATGGCTCCGAGGATCGCCTTGCCCTGAGTTGAGTTTGCTTCAAAGATTTCAAACATGGTTTCCTCTCAATCGACAGCTTCTGTCGAAGTCCTTGGATAGCGCATGGAGTCGGTATTGGGCGGCGAGACTATTGAGCCCCATCGGGTACGTCGAACGGCCATCACCCATGGCCATCTCCCCTCTCCCTGACCCCCCGAGCTGATCGATGCCCTGGCGGAGGTGCCAGGCCGCCCTACCAGGTCTCCAGGTCGTCGAACGCGGTGGCGTGGTTGCGCACCAGCACGCCCGCACCGGTGCCGAGATCCGTGTCGTCCAGGCCCGCCGCGATCAGCCGGTGGTCGAGCCAGGTGCGGATCACTCTCTCCTCCATCTGCAGCCGCAGAGTGTGCCACTCCCCATCGTCGATGGGTGGGATCTGTGGAAAGAGGGGAGTGCCGTCGTTGTTCGTCGGCATCTCGCCGGTCGTGTCGGTGATGGGCACGCCGATGTAGGCCGAGCGTCCCAGGACCTCGCTTCCCGCCTCCTCGCTGGTCCGGGAGATCCGAAAGAAGCAGCCCTCGTCGTCCTGGTCCAGGTAAGTGCTGAGCCGGTTCGAGGCGTCGGCGTAGCGGCCCACCAGGCCCACATGTTCACAGTCGTCTTCGACGCTGCAGTCGCAGTCCAGCTGAAAGCGGGCCTCGACGTTCAGGTTGGTGCCCAGGTCGTCTCGCCACCGCATCTGGGTCCCCGAGGTGGCATCGACTTCAAGCACGCCATCACTGACCGTCCAGGTGGCCGAGCCGGACTGCTCGGGCAGGGACTCGGAGAGGGTGTCGGTCTCGAAGTCGTCGGTGTAGACCCACGGGCGGGTGGGCTCGAATTCCACCTCGTCAGAGTAGGGTCCGGCGTCATCGTCGAGCAGCGCGGCCACCCGCAGGCGATGGGTCACGTCCGCCCCCAGCCCCGAGAGGGTGTGCTGGGTGCCCTCGACCTGGACATGGTGGTGCAGTGCGTTGGCCACGCCCCAGCGAAGCTCGTAGCCGCTGGCGCCATCGACGGGCTCCCAGTTCACGTCTGCGCTTCGGCCGTCGACAGTGGCAGAGAGACCCTCCGGTGCGGCCAGGTCCGCGGGCTCCCTGGTCACGTCCAGGCGGAGCACACCCCAGGGGGGCAGGGTGAGGGACTCGCCGGACCAGTCCACCGGCTCCGAGAGCGCCAGGTCACCGCCAGGGCGGCAGATCTCGTCTTCGTGGGTGCTCTCGCCGCCGCCGCAGTTTCGCCAGCTGAAGTCCTCGCCCGCCAGCGTGTGGACCTGCCCCGCCTCGCCCAGACCCGCAACCTGTACGGTCTGGACCACATCCGAGCGGTTGGTCACGATCACATGGTCCTGCTCGGGTCCCCGGAAGGCCTGGGCAAAGACGGCGGGCACGGTGTGGGATTTCGTCTCCTGGTCCTCGGCCTCGACCTGGCTCCCACCCTCGACCCCGGTCTGCAGGGCCTGTGTGGCGGGGTTGACCGCCTCGTTGACCAGCTGCAGGACCAGGCAGGGAAAAGACATGTACTCGCCCAGCACAACGCCGTGGCTGCCATCGGCGTTCAGAGCGGCGGAGTCCAGGACCCCGTATCGGTTGTAGACACTGGCATCCTTGGCCGTCTGGCGGTGGCTGTCGAGTGTGTCCATGCAGGACTCGGTCAGGCTGTGGAAGCCCAGCAGCGAGACCTCGGGGTGGGCCGTGGTCCGGGAGACGAATTCCGCAGCGTGGACCATGGCCAGAGCGGTCCGCCAGGTCGTCTGGATGTTGTACTCGGTGAAGACCATGGTGGGGCGAAGGTCTTCGTCGGAGCCGAGCGCCAGGAACCAGTCGTCGATAATCCAGGGGATGTCCTCGACCAGCTGGTGGTTGGCGGCGAGTCGAGCCTCGTCGAGGGTCGATGACGGGTCTCCCACGTACCAGTGGGCGTCGGCGGCCGTGAAGAAGGCACCGTTGGCATACACGTCGTCGCCGATCCCGGGCTTGCTGTCCGAGGCCTCGGGGTCCGACTCCTTGCCCACGTCCCAGACTCGCTGCCACTCGCTCTCGGCGTCCGAGAAGCTGATCGAGATCGGCGGGACCACGACGGGCGACTCCCCCTCTGGCAGGCTCGCGTTGTGGGCGGCGTAGGCATCCTCGATGGCGCTCACATAGCCACGCATCTCGCTGGAGTAGTCGTGGCCCGTCTCCCACAGCACGGGGGGACTGGTCACGGCCCGGAAGTAAAAGGTCTCCAGCGCCAGCACCCACAGTGTGACGGGGAACTCTCGCGCCAGGGTGTAGGTGGCGAGTTCGGCGGCGCTCTGGGGGCTGTCGGAGGTGGCGTTGACGTGGATCGAGAGTCGCCCACCGGTTCGCGCAACCAGCTCGGCCACGTCGGCCAGCGGCTGGTAGCCCTTGCCCAGGAGGTTCTCCTGGTAGCCCAGGTACTTCTCGGTCTTCTCGCCCAGGCACCCATAGCGGTCCGCGTCGGCCTTGAAGCAGTCCTCGTCGTTGGCGCAGAAGTCCTCTTCGTCTCCCGGACACTCGGTCGCACAGTGGCCCGTGCTCTCGCCGTCTTCGGTGACAAACACCAGGCAGATCTGGTCCGTGTCGCAGTCGGCGTCTTCGCTGCAGTCCGTGCGGCACTGCAAGGCCTCGGGCTCTCTGGCCGTGGGACGGGTGAGACACGCACCCACGTCGCAGTCCGCGTCGGTCTCGCAGCGGAACTCGTTGTTGAAGCGGAGTGCCCAGTCGGTGCGGACCTGGCCGGTGCGCCAGTCCCCCGTGTAGCCGACGCCCGTGGGCCAGCGGACAGCGCCTGGCGTCAGGGCCAGGAAGGCCGCTTCGAGCCGGGGGTCCCAGGGTGCGATCCCCGAATTGGCCACGTTCAGGTTGAAGCCCGAGACGTTCGGCTGGATGGCCCAGCGGGTGTCGGGATCGATGGTGATGCAGACTCGGGCTTCGTCTGTGGATGGCAGGCAGTCGCCCGTTTCTCCCGAGTCGGCCGTGTCGGGAGTCCCGGTGTGGGGTGTACCGGTGTGGCCCGTGTGCGGTGTGGGGTCCTCGCCCCCGCCCGAGCAGGACAGGAGCAGGAACAAGACCAGGACGGGGGCCCGAATCTCAGCGCCCCCAGACATGCCAGGGACCGTAAGAACCATCCTCGGATGTATTGGTGCTGTCTGTTTGTCCGCTGTCCTCGGTGGAGGAGTCCTGGCAGTCAGACCGCAAGACGGTGAGGTGTCCGATTCTGAAACTCTGCACTGGAGGCCTCCCAAGCTGAAGCCGCAGGGTATCTCAGTCCGAGGTTGACGTGCCTACCCAATCTCCCGAGCATGGCTGGTGCGGCGGGTTGTGAGGGACGATGGCGCCACTGCCAGTCGTCTTGGAGCAATAGACGCCGGGTAGAAGCGGCTGGCAGAGGACTTCATGACCCAGGCACCCCCAGACCCGCTGATCGCTGAGCGGCAGGCGACGGCCCCCTCCCCTGAACCCCCGGGGAGTTAGGGTCGGGCGATGTTGACTCCGAGCGCCCGTGACCTGGACCTGCGTCGTCCGCTCGCAGAGTTTGCGGAGCACGGCTATGCGCGGCTGGGCCAGGTGCTCACCGCCGAAGGAGCACGTCGACTGAGCACCCGTGCGGCGGCCTTGATGCAGGGGGAGGTGCGCTACCCGAACATGTTCTTCCAGCACGACTCGCCCAGCGGTCGGTACGAGGACCTGGTGTTCAACAAAGGCTGGGTGGGGCCATCCCAGGCCTATCGAAAACTGGAGCGTCTCGAGCTGGACCCGCTTTTTCTGGCCTGGATCGAAAACCCCCTGTTCGAGCGACTCGCTCACGAGGTGCTGGGCCCGGATGTCACCCTGTACCGCTCGGTGCTCTGGAACAAGGCGCCGGGTGGCGGCATGGCGGTGCCCTGGCACCAGGACGATGGGCGGTTCTGGGGGCTCGACCGCCCTCCGGTCCTGCAGGTGTGGACAGCGCTCGACGAGGCGCCTCTGGCCTCGGGTTGTCTGGAGGTGCTGCCCGGAAGCCACCTGTCCGGACTCGCGACGCGGGAAGGAGGCACCATCCCCGGCGACTGCCTGGACAGGGCACAGGCGGAAGAGTGCGCCCGGCCGCTCCCCGCGCGGTGTGGCGAGAGCATCCTGGTCCACAACCACACGTGGCACCGAACGGGCCAGAACCACACCGCATCGCCCCGTCGTGCTCTCAGCGTCTCGTTCCTCAGTAGCGAGGTGTCCTGTGTTCGTCGCCGCCGGGAGCCGCGCCGGTTCATGCGACTGTTCGGCGGGGAGCCGCACGCGGTGGACGAGACAGAGAGGACCCGAGAGACCGGTGGTCCACTCCACTCCCCTGGTTGAACGCCCGAGCACCCCGGACCTCGCCCAGCTCAGAAGGTGATGGATGTGGGGGTCAGGGGACGTCGGAGGCCCGGCCGTGCTTCCC
>CAZMNK010000202.1:0-8916 GCA_964567625.1 uncultured Enterobacterales bacterium
GCTGCCGGAACAGCAGTGCCGGGTCCAGGGGTGGGTTCGGGTCGTCTGCCTGGTCCGCCTCACAACGTGGGCAGTCGGCAACTTCGCGGTTCAAGTCATAAAACTTGCAACCACAGGAAAAGCAGGTGTATTTCCGCCCCAGGGCGGCCTTGTCTGTGGCCAAGATACGCTCCAGTTCAGTCTTTCAGGCGGCCAGCGTGTATCACATTCTTCTTCTTCCGTTGTTTTTTGGATGCACAAGTGGGGGTGTGGAAGAGGTCCTGATCGGCCCCGAAATTCGGGTAGACCATGCCACGGAAGGGGTGGAGTCACTGGTTCCCACCGCCTGTCTTGGTGCGGATGGAACACTTCATGTGGTCTGGAAGGATGATCGCCTGGGGTACGACGGGGTCTTCTACAATCGATCGAATGATGGGGGTGCGACCTTCCTGCCGGGGGATCTCCAGCTGAACCAGCCCCTGGGGGATCACGAGGCTCGCAGTCCGGTGATCGGGTGTGTCGGCGATCGTGTCTACGTGGTCTGGGAGGATCTTCGGGACTCCACCCTGGACAACCCCAGCGTCTACGCCCAGATCTCGGACGATGGCGGAGACAGCTGGCTGGAAGAGGAACTGGCCCTGGACGGGGACGACGACGAGAAAACCGCCAGTCGTCAGCCCCAGTTGGCCGTGGCCGGTAGCGCGATCTGGGTCAGTTGGTTCGACTCCCGAAATGGCGCCTACGACATCTATGTGAATGCCTCCACCGATGCCGGGGCCACCTGGCTGGGTCGTCCTACACGGGTGGACACCGACCAGGCGGGTGCTGCCTGGTCCGGCAGCCCCCACATCGCGACGGATGGTGCCGGACTGGTGGTGGTGGCCTGGGAGGATCTGCGGAGTGGCGGGTCAGACGTCAGGGTCAACACCTCCGTCGACTACGGGCTGAGCTGGGGCACCGAGGACGTGCGGCTCGACGGCGACAAGTCAGCAGGAGTGGACTCCTTCTTTCCCCATGCCGTGGCTGTCGGCGGTCGTGCCTATGTGACCTGGCACGCGGCGGCCCAGGGAGTCCCATCCGATGTCTCTCTGGCGGTGGCGGCCGATGGCAGGACCTGGACGGAGACATCGTTGCGCGTGCCCAGTACCGAGGCCCTCACCGCGGATGCTCGCTACCCCTCCGTCGCCGCCGAGGGCATGGATGTGTGGGTTGCCTGGCAGGACGATCGGGCGGGTGGCTACGACATCTTTGTTCGTCGCAGCATGGACGGTGGAGAGTCCTGGGCCGCCGAGGAATCCAGGATGGAGCGGGATTTCGATGGCGAGGGCCAGTCCTATGACCCCCGCATCCTGGGCCCCGGGGCCCAGGATGACCTGCTGGTCGTGCTCTGGCAGGACCGTCGCTACGACGCCGACGACGTGGGTTTTGACGACTTGTTCTACAACTACAGTGAGAACCGAGGAGAGACCTGGGCCGCCTTCGACTATCGGATCGACGGCTCGAGCCCTGGCAGTGCCTGGGCGGTGGACCCCTGGTTGGGCCGCGTGGAGGACCGGCTGCACTTCGTCTGGGCGGACGGTCGTTCCGGAAGTGGTGACATCCTTTCCCACACCCTCGGCATCGGGGAGGAGACCAGCCAGCTATCGGTGCCCGCTGAGGACGCTGACGGTGCTTGACAGGGCCGTCCTGGGTCACTAATAGGCGCCGTCGATTGCGGGTCCGCAAAGCCCGCGTTTTTCGTGGTGTGCTTACACCAGACCTGTGCACCAGCCAGGGAATCCAATGTCTACCGTCTCTGTGAAGCCCTCTGACGTGAAGCGCGAGTGGTTCGTGGTCGATGCCGAGGAATTCGTTCTCGGTCGTCTGGCCACCCGCATTGCCACCGTCCTGCAGGGCAAGCACAAGCCGACCTACACGCCGCACATCGACACCGGCGACTTCGTCGTGGTCCTGAACTGCGAAAAGATCAAGCTGACCGGGCGCAAGCTCGACGCGAAGAAGTACTACCGGTACAGCGGGTACGTGGGTGGCCTCAAGGAAACCACGGCTCGCGAGATGCTGGAGAAGAAGCCGGAAATGCTGATCCAAGAGGCGGTCCGGCGCATGCTTCCCAAGAACAAACTGGCGCGTCAGCAGATCAAGAAGCTGAAGATCTACTCGGGCGGTGACCACCCCCACGTGGCCCAGTCCCCCCAGCCTTTCCCCGCATACATCTGAGGCTCCTCAAGATGGCGAACAAGACTCAGTGGTACGCCACCGGCCGTCGGAAGGAGGCCACTGCGCGTGTCTTTCTCCGTCCCGGTAGCGGTCGCATCTCCGTCAACAACCGGCCGCTCGAGGAGTACTTCGAGCGTGACAGCCATCGTCGCTGGTTGATGGCCCCGCTGCAGCTCACCGGCGATGTCGAGAATGTCGACGCCTATGTCACGGTGAAGGGTGGTGGAAAGAGCGGTCAGTCCGGTGCCATTCGCATGGGCTTTGCCCGTGCCCTCACCGAGCGTGACCCCAACAATCGCCCCGGCCTCAAGGCCGCAGGGATGATGACCCGCGATGCTCGTAAGGTCGAGCGGAAGAAGTACGGTCAGCCTGGTGCACGCAAGCGCTTCCAGTTCTCGAAGCGGTAGGAAGGGATGCCGGTGGCCGGAACGATGAACGTCCTGGCCGTCATACCCGCCCGATTTTCCAGCCACCGTCTGCCCGGCAAGGCGCTCCTGCCGATTGCCGGGCGGCCCATGATCGTCCATGTGCTCGAGCGTGCTCGGCAGGTCGAGGGCATCAGTCGCGTGATTGTGGCCACCGACGATCCCCGAATCAGGGAAGTCGTCCAGGCCGCCGAAGGGGAGGTCTGGATGACCTCGGCGGATCACGTCAGTGGCACCGATCGTGTGTGGGAAGTGGTGTCACGTTTGGCATCCACAGAAGGCGTTCACTATGACGTGGTGGTGGATATCCAGGGCGATGAGCCGCTGCTCGACCCGGGGCATGTCGCCGCCCTGCTCGCGCCTTTCGAGGACGCGGGTGTTCGGGTGGCCACCATTGCGGCGCCCCTCCAGGATGGCCTGGAGGATCCCTCGGTGGTCAAGGTTGTCACCGACCATGTGGGTGACGCGCTCTACTTTTCCCGAAGTCGGA
Source organism: uncultured Enterobacterales bacterium (assembly GCA_964567625.1). Lineage (GTDB taxonomy): Bacteria > Myxococcota_A > UBA796 > UBA796 > CAJQPC01 > CAYFPX01. Next base: position 3,112 of record CAZMNK010000202.1, read on the forward strand.
TCCCCTCAGCAGGGAATGCGCTCCAGCACGTGGGGCTCTATGCCTTTCGGCCGTCTGCCCTGGCGGACTTCGCTGATCGCACCCCCGGTCCCCTGGAGCGTGAAGAGCGCTTGGAGCAGCTCCGCTTCTTGGAGTACCGTCAAGCTGTGCGGGTCGTTCAGGTCACGGAGCCGTCTCCGTCTGTCGATACTCCGACCGATCTCGCACGCATTCGAATGATCCTGGAGTCTGGAGAGAGCCCATGAAGAAGAAGTTCATCTTCGTGACTGGTGGTGTGCTGTCGTCCCTTGGCAAGGGCCTGTCGGCCGCTGCCATCGGTGCCTTGCTCGAAGCCCGCGGATTGCGGGTCACCAACGTCAAGATGGATCCCTACATCAACGTGGATCCGGGCACGATGAGCCCCTACCAGCACGGGGAGGTCTTCGTGACCGACGACGGTGCCGAGTCCGACCTGGACCTGGGGCACTATGAGCGTTTCACGTCGACCCGCTGCCGCCAGGTCAACAACTTCACTACCGGGCGGATCTACAAGAACGTCATCGAGCGGGAACGCAGGGGCGAGTACCTCGGCCGCACAGTCCAGGTGATTCCCCACATCACCGACGAGATCAAGCGCAACATCTGGGCGGCTGCAGAGGAGGTCGACCTGGCGATCATCGAGGTCGGTGGCACAGTCGGGGACATCGAGGGCTTGCCGTTCCTCGAGGCGATTCGACAGATGCGCATCGATGCGGGCGAGGAGAACGTGCTCTATGTGCACCTCACCCTGGTGCCCTACCTTCCGACCTCCAAGGAACTCAAGACCAAGCCGACCCAGCACTCGGTCAAGGAGCTGCTCCAGGTCGGTATCCAGCCGGACATCTTGATCTGTCGGACCGACCGGGAACTGCCTCGGGAGATTCGCCAGAAGATCGCGCATTTCTGCAACGTGAACGTGGACTCCGTGGTCGCTGCACCGGACGTCGACAACATCTACAAGTTGCCCCAGACCTTCAACGACGAGGAACTGGACGACCGCATCCTGGAGAAGCTCAACATCTGGGCTGCCAAGCCTCACATGGAGGCCTGGACCGAGCTGGTCGAGCGACTGACCAAGCCCACCCACAAGGTCCAGATAGGCATCGTGGGCAAGTACGTGCACCTGGCGGACACCTACAAGTCGTTGAACGAGGCCCTGGCCCATGGGGGTGTGGCCAACGACAGCCGGGTCGAGATCACCTACATCGACTCCGAGAACCTGGACCTGGAATCACCGGCCACGAACCTCGAGGGTCTCGATGCGATCCTGGTGCCTGGAGGCTTCGGTGATCGCGGTATCGAGGGCAAGATCGCCGCCGTTCGCTATGCCCGTGAGTTGGGAATCCCGTACTTTGGCATCTGCCTGGGGCTCCAGGTGGCCACCATCGAGTACGCCCGCAACGTATTGGGGCTGGCGGAGGCGAATTCCCGGGAGTTCGCGGAGACCACCGAGCACAAGGTCATCCACCTGATGGACGAGCAGCAACAGGTCACCGACAAGGGCGGGACCATGCGGCTGGGGGCCTACCCCTGCAAGTTGGTGGAGGGCACCAAGGCTCGGGAGATCTACGGGACCGAGGAGATCAGTGAACGTCATCGGCACCGCTACGAGGTGAACCCGGACTACCACCAGGCGCTGACGGATGCAGGGCTGGTCCTTTCCGGACTCTCCCCCAATGGACGGCTGGTCGAGATGATCGAACTGCCCGACCATCCCTTCTTTGTGGCCTGCCAGTTCCACCCGGAATTCAAGTCGCGCCCCCTTGACCCCCACCCCCTCTTTTCGGTCTTCGTGGAGGCGGGCCTGGCCTATCGACGACGAATCGAGGAGGGGCGGCGCACGGGGTCGGCCACACAGACGGGCTCCGGGGGGCCGCACTGATCTCGCTGGCGACCCTGCTGGCGTGTGCCTTTCCGGCAGATCCGGTGGGCAACGTCGATCCGGTCCTGGTGCTGGAAGGGCTGGAGTTCGTCGCGGCGGCACATGCGGCAGATGACCTGCCACTGACGGTCCAGTCCGAACACAGCACCTGGGATGTCACCGGGGGGGTCGCGACCTTTGAAGGGGAGGTACAGGCTTCCCGTGGACCTTTGCAGGTGTCTTGTGATGCCCTGGAAGCCCGCTACGGTGAGCAGGGGCAGCTGGTCACCGCTCTTGCGCGAGGGGGCGTCACGGTGATCCGACAGGAGTGGCGGGCCACGGCGGAACAGGCAGAGTTCGTGGTCGCGGAAGGGACCGTCACTCTGGTGGGATCCCCCCGGGTCAGCAATGGTGCCCATGTGCTGCAGGGAGAACGCATTCGGCTCTATGTGGAGCGGGAGGCGGTGGACTGTGACAAGTGCACGCTGGTGGTTGACGCGGCAGGCCTCGACGGCCCGTGACGAGGCCCCTCCTGGAGGCTCGTGGGCTGACCCGGACCCTGGGGGGCCGCCGGGTGGTCGAGGGGGTTGACCTGGCTGTGGAGGCCGGAGAGGTGGTGGGGCTGCTGGGTCCGAATGGCGCTGGCAAGACCACGACCTTTCGCATGCTGACGGGGCTGTTGGAACCGGACACCGGAGAGGTCTGCTTGCGAGGGCAGCGGCTGACGGGACCCCTGCATCAGCGGGTTCGTGCCGGACTCGGGTACTTGCCGCAACACGCCACCCTCTTTCATGGACTGACCGTCCGGGAGCACCTGTACGTGCCGCTCGAGGCCCGTGGTGCTCCCCGGGCGGAGGCAGAACCCCTGCTGCAAGAGGCAGGGCTGGAGAACCTGGGAGATGAACCGGCCACGAATCTCTCCGGGGGAGAGCGAAGGAGGTTGGAGATCGCCCGCTGCCTGGCTGGGTCACCGAGTGTGTTGCTCCTGGACGAGCCCTTTTCTGGGGTGGACCCGGTGGCGGTCGACGGCCTGGCAGAGCGGTTCCGTCAATTGGCGGAGCAGGGGTTGGGTGTCCTGATCACCGACCATGCCGTTCGGGAGGCATTGGGGCTGTGTGACCGGGTGGTTCTGCTGCTGGAAGGTCGCGTGGTGGTGGAGGGCTCGCCGGACCAGGTGGTGGCGGATCCCAGGGCTCGGGAGCGTTGGCTGGGCCCCACTTGGCAGGGCTGATCACCGGTTCTCCCTTTCAGGATCCCAGTATAAAAGGGCAGGGAACACGGCCCCCGGGGGTTGATTCATTGCCTTTTAGCAACATTCATGCCAGACTTTTTTTGGTCTGGAATCATGCATAGCAGGCCAAGGAGTGGTCGACAGCCATGGCGCTGGAGCTCAAGCAGAGTCTGAAGCTCACTCAGCAGCTGGTCCTCACGCCGCAGCTTCAGCAGGCGATCAAGCTCCTTCAGCTCTCTCACCTGGACCTGGTGGACACCATCCAGCAGGAGATGATGGAGAATCCGGCCCTGGAGGAGATTCCGGGGACCGAAAGCGGAGAGGTCCCGGACGGTGAGCGTCATCTGAAGGAAAAGGCCGAGCAGACCCAGGCGGAGAGCGTCGAGGGGGCCAATGGGCATGAGGGCTCCGACAACGACTGGCAGAAGATACTCGAGGAGTACAGCGCCTCACGGTTCAAGACCGGTGCGGGCGTCGTTCGAAGGGACGACTTGCCGCCGATCGAGGCCAACCTCGTGGCCAGTTCCACCCTGCCGAACCACCTGCTGGAGCAGCTCGGGTTGGTGCGATGCCTCGATTCCGAACGCCATGCCGCCGAAGTCATCATCCAGAACCTGGATGAGCGGGGCTACCTGACCCTGGATCTGGAAGTGCTCGCCGAAGAACTGAGCATGGACCTGGATGACGTGGAAGGGGGGCAGATGATCGTCCAGGCCCTGGACCCCGTGGGTTGTGGGGCTCGGGACCTGGTCCAGTGCCTGGCCATCCAGGCTCGCAAGGTCTGGCCAGAGGACCCCTACGTTGTCCCGATCATCCAGGATCACCTGGGTGACTTCGAACGGCGGAACTACCAGGCGGTGGCTCGGGCCCTGGAACTCGATGTCGAGGACGTCATCGAGTACCACAAGATGATCCGGGAACTCGAACCCCGTCCAGCCCGGGGTTTCTCCGACGTAGAGCCTCGGTACATCACCCCCGATGTCTACATGTTCAAGATCGGGGACGAGTGGCAGATCACGCTGAATGAAGATGGGCTCCCCAAGCTGCGGGTCTCGCCGTACTACGCCAAGGTGCTGCGTGGTCATGGGTCCAAGGAAGATCGGACCTACGTCAAGAACAAGCTCGACTCGGCGGACTTCCTGATCAAGTCGATCTACAAGCGCCAGGCCACCATCTACAAGGTGGTGAAGTCCATCCTGGAACGCCAGATGAATTTTTTCGAGATGGGCATTGATCACCTCCGGCCGATGGTTCTCCGTGACGTGGCCGACGAGATCGGGGTGCACGAATCCACGGTGTCTCGGGTCACGTCGAACAAGTATGTCCAGTGTCCCCAGGGAATTTTTGAACTGAAGTACTTCTTCAACGCAGGAATCCAGCAGGTTCACGGTGCCGAAGTTGCGGCGGAAGCCGTCAAGAGTCGGATCAAGTCCCTGATTTCCGGCGAGGACCCGAAGCGGCCCATGAGCGATGCCCAACTGGTCAAGGAACTGCGCCGCTACAACATCCAATGTGCCCGCCGGACTGTCGCCAAGTACCGGGAAGGTCTTGGCATCCTGAGCAGTTCAAAGCGAAAACAACTGTTCTGAACGGGGTGCAGGGGCCCAGATCAGCTTGACAGAGGCCGCATGTCGAGCAATGTTGCCCCGCTCTTCGCGGAACGGGTGACCCCTGTGTGCCCCTTCCGAACGACATCACCGGGCCTTTCCAGGCTTGTCGAGGATCACTAGTCATGGCTGTAAAGAACTTCCTGTTCACTTCTGAGTCTGTTTCCGAGGGCCACCCCGACAAGATGTGCGACCAGATTTCGGACGCCGTTCTGGATGCCCACCTGGCAGGGGATGCCAAGTCCCGCGTGGCTTGCGAGACGATGGTGAAGACGGGCTTTGTCGCCATCGCGGGTGAGATCACCTCCTCGACCCAGGTGAACTACCCCTCTGTCATTCGCGAAGTCGTCAACGACATCGGCTTCAACCACAGCGACACCGGATTCGACGGCAATACCTGCGCCATCCTGGTCGCAGTGGAGCAGCAGTCCCCGGACATCTCCCAGGGCGTCACCGCAGGCGAGGGCCTGTTCCAGGAGCAGGGTGCCGGGGACCAGGGGATGATGTTTGGCTACGCCTGTGATGAGACCGACGTGTTGATGCCGATGAGCATCCACTACTCGCACCTGCTTCTGCGTCAGCTCGCCCAACTGCGCAAGGACAACGCGGTCGACTGGCTGCGTCCCGACTCGAAGTCGCAGGTCACGGTCGAGTACCGGGACGGGCGCCCTGCCCGCATCGATACGGTGGTCATCTCCACCCAGCACTCGGACGCTGTCAGCCACGGCCAACTGCAGGAATTCATCGTCGAGGAGAACATCAGGCGAGTGCTGCCCGCTCACCTGCTCGATGGGGATACCCATTTCTTCGTGAACCCGACGGGCCGGTTCGTGGTCGGTGGCCCGATGGGCGACGCCGGGCTCACCGGTCGCAGATCATCGTCGACACCTATGGGGGCCATGGCGCCCATGGCGGCGGCGCTTTCTCGGGCAAGGACCCTTCCAAGGTCGACCGCTCGGCAGCCTACCTGGGGCGCTACGCGGCCAAGAACATCGTGGCTTCCGGTGCAGCCGAGCGCGCGCTGGTCCAGCTGGCCTACGCCATCGGCGTCGCCGAGCCCGTCTCGGTCATGGTCGACACCTACGGCA
>CAZMNK010000203.1:0-8870 GCA_964567625.1 uncultured Enterobacterales bacterium
GACGCCGACGCCGACGCCGACGCCGACACCGACACCGACACCGACACCGACACCCCCGACCTGGCAAACGGCAAGCAGTTGCACGACGAGGGTTGCAACAATGGCTACTGCCACGGCAGTGACGACACGCTTCCGACCCGGGTACCGGAACTGACGGACCAGGAATTGGAGGTCCAGATCACCGAAGGCGGTGGCTACATGGCGCCCCAGGATCACCTCTCCGGCGATGACGTGAGGGATGTGATCGCCTACCTGAGGCAGCACTACGGTTGATCGGCTCAGGCTGAGCCGGTCCATGGGGGCTGGCCCGGATGATCCCGAGCCACGAACGGCTAGTCTTCCATCCGCTGCAGCAGACCGACCACGGCCACGCACATCTCCTCGGTGGTGCCATCGCCGATGGGCACGTCACTGATGATGACCTCGTCGCCTGTGTCGACGAAGCCTTCCTCCCGGTAGGCCTCGACCAGCTGGGAATTCGAGTCGGAGTTGTTGAAGGTACAGGTGACCGTGGCGGTATCCCCTGACTGGACGATGGGGCCCGATTCCATGTGGAGTGTCTCGCTCTCGTACAGCGAACTCAGGCGGTAGATACGCTGCCAGTTGTAGTCCCACCTGGGCACGTGGACGATGCACTCGTCGTTGCCATCCTGTCGATCGATGTCGAGCCGGATCTCGGTACCGACCACGTGCATGTGCGGAAGGACGCCCCAGATCGCGGCGTTGGGCAGGGTCTTGGTCACCGTGTTGCTCCAGGCCTCTTCTCCTGCCGGAATCATCTCGGTGCCGTCATCGAAGGACTGACCCGGCTCAAAGACACCGACCACTTTCATGCTGGCTTCATAGAGCGGCGTGCCCTCGTAGTACTGCAACTCCAGTCGAGTTGCATCATCGCTCTCTGGGGCCGCGCCTGCCTGCGGATGGTAGTGGATCTGGAGGACGAAGCGGTCACCGGGGTCGACCCGGATCGCGCTCTCCGGAGGCAGCTTGACGGCTCCGGCGTTGGGGGTCCAGGCACCGACGACCTTGTTCCCCAGGGTGCCGGGACACTTCTCGTCCTCGTTGGGGTTGCAGCTGGCTGCCCCGAAGCACTCCCAACTCTCTCCCAGGCCATAGCTCTCCCGGTACTCGTCCAGGACATCGGTTCCCTCGCTGCCTTCGTCCACGGTGAACACGATCACGTGGTGATTGACTGCGGTGTTGCCAGGAACGACCTCGAAGCCCGAGAACCAGCCCGCCTCATTCTCGATCTGCGGGTCCAGCTCGAAACAGCGGAGCACGTCGTCGTCGCTCTCGAGCACGGTCCATTCCGAGTCGATGGTCATCGCGATGTCCACCTGGTCCAGGCTGGTGCCGTTGATGGGATCAGGGAAGGCACTGCCATCGTCGGTTCCCTCTGGGGTGCCGGCGTCGACCCAGGCCTGAATCAGCGCGATCTCGTCGTCGGTGAGGCTCAGGTCATCCAACCAGCCCCACTGGTTGCTGCAGTCATCGCTGGAGAGGGCTCCCCAGGGCGGCATCTGGCGATCGGCGGTGGCCATGGCGGCGGGAACAGCAAAAAGGGAGGCATCGGCGTAGTTGTCGAAGACGTAGGGTGCGCCCAGTGCATCGTCTCCCTTGTAGTGGCAACTGGTGCAGTGCTCGGCGAGAAGGGGGCCGACATCCTGGTACCAGGTCACGTCCTGGCTGGTGCCGCTGTCTGTGTCTGGCTCCGGATCCGTGCCGCCATTGCAGGAGAACAGCAGGGGTATCAAGGAGAGGAATCCGGTCATGAGAAACTCCGGGCGGGCACAGATCATAGGTCATACCGCGAGTCTGCTTCCAACAGCCCCGTTCGCTCCGAGCCTCGACGTGAGCGTGCCCTTGTCGGCCCTCGACGCCGCCGGTTTCGAAGGGTGGCGTTCTCGCGTACAGTAGGGCTCTCCGTGTCTCGGGAGCCCTGTGTTTCTTCTCTGGTTCGCCTGCACCTCGACCGGGCTGCTCGACGACACGGCGACCCTTGACGGCCGGGACTCGGCTGCACCCCAGGACACCGGCTGGGACCCGGAGACGGTGCCCACCACAATCCAGGCGGAGATCGTGGACGAGGTGGTCACGGTGGTGCGTGTGCGTTGGGAGACCGCCAGCGAGAGTCGGGGGCGGGTGCTCTTTGGAGACAGCGCATCTCTGGGTCGCCAGACCGATCTCACCGAGACGGGCAGGGAACACGAGGTGCTGTTGCTCGGCATGCCCGCCGACACGTCGGTCTTCTTACAGGTCGTCACCGAGGATGACCAGGGGCCGACCTGGCACTCCCAGGTCGACAGCCTCACCACGGGGTCACTGCCCGCCTTCCTGCCGGTCCTGACTGCCACGGGGACCGCGCCCTCCTGGGATGACGTCATCGTGGGGCCGGTCACCGGTATCGTGGATTTCGCCCTGATGATCGACAACCAGGGCCGCATCGTCTGGTACGACGACCTGCCATCGGAGGGACAGCTGATGCGCACCAGCCTGTCCTGGGACCGCAGGGAGATGCTGTACTTCATCGCGGGTCCCCGCGGGGATCTGGAGACGGGGGCCGTGACCCGGGTCAGCCTGGATCTCTCCGAGACCAGCCAGCTGTCCACGCCGGGCGTTGATCACGACATGATCGAGGTGCCCGATGGCACCTATGCGGCCATCGTGGTTGTCGAGCCGGACGAACCGGAGGCCTTTCCCGAGCACAGCCTGGCGGACGCCATCGTGGAGTTCTCCCTGGATGGCACCACCCGGGAGGTCTGGAACGCCTGGGATTTCCTGTCGGACCACGCGGAAGGCAGCACCAACTGGACCCATGCAAACGCGCTGGACCATGACCCGGTGGCCGATGCCTACACGGTTTCGATGAAGGACCTGGCTTCCATTGTTCGCATCGACCGGGAGAGTGGGGAGACGGAATGGATCCTGGGCGGTGAACCGAACCAGTTCGAATTCCTGGAGGGTTCCCAGCCGGTGCCGCTGCACCACCAGTTCGACATGATCGATGGGGGGGTGGTGATCTTCGACAACGGGGACACGCTCCGGGGCTACAGCCGGGCGGTGGAACTGGCCCTGGACCTGGACGCGATGACGGCCGAGACCACCTGGAGCTATGTGCGTGATCCGTCGGTGTTGACCATGACCAAGGGCGACGTGGTTCGCTTCGACGATGGCAATACCCAGGTCGTCTGGTCGGGTGTCGGCGAGATCCAGGACGTCACCGAGCTGGGCGAGGTGGTCTGGCAGGTGAACACGGATGGCGGGAATTTTGTGTTCATCGACCACGCCGAGCTCTACCGAGGGGAGTAGACCCCTGGGGCACTCCAGGCCGCCTCATCCCTGACGAAATAGGACCCGGGCATGACACTGTTGACCGACGGTCCGGCCGAGGCGCCGGTGACCCTGGTGCTGGCTCATGGAGCGGGCGCCCCGATGGACCACCCGTTCATGGAGACCGTGGCCCAGGGGCTCGGTTCTGCCGGGATTCGAGTCGTTCGCTTTGAGTTTCCCTACATGGCAGCCAGCCGTGCCACCCAGAAGCGCAAGGCTCCTGACCGCCTGCCGAAGCTCGAAACCTGCTTCCGGGAGGTGATTGCCCAGGTCGGTGGCCGGGTGGCCATTGGGGGAAAGTCGATGGGGGGCCGGGTGGCAGCAGGGCTGGCCGGCGAGTCCCAGGTTCGGGGTGTGTTGGTGTTCGGCTACCCCTTCCATCCACCGGGCCGCCCGGAACGTCTGCGTCTGGAGCCCCTGGCCCAACCACCGGTTCCGGTGCTGGTCCTCCAGGGTGATCGGGACCCCTTTGGGACCCAGGAGGATGTGACCGGCTACGCCCTGGGCGCGGAGGTCCAGGTCTCCTGGATTCCCGATGGTGAGCACTCGTTGAAGCCGCGAAAGGCCTCAGGGCATACCGTGGAGAGCAACCTGGCGCTGGCTGTCTCCCGCGGGGCCGACTTCCTCAAGGGTCTGCCCCGGTGATCCAGGTCCAGTCGATGGCGCGGTATCCTGGGCCGAGCACTCGCTCCCCCGCTGATCAACCCCTGTTCTCGTCATGACCCGATAGGGGTTTTCCCCGACGACACATGCCCCCGAGGGGTCCACGACCATGGCGGTCCGCGCCCGCTTCGCACAGCGACTGGTGACCCTTCCCGGGAACGTGGCGTCAGTGGTGCGTTCCGGGTCCGAGGAACCGGCCTCGTTTGACGTGGAGCGGGTCTGGCAGAAGATGGTCGGGGTCTACCGTACCGGGCTTCACCCTGCAATTGCCCTGTGCGTACGACACCAGGGCCGGGTGGTGCTGGACCGCACCATCGGCCATGTGGACAACCCGCCGGGCGCTGCGGCACCGGGGGCCATTGCCACCCCAGACACCCTGTTCTCGCTGTTCTCCGCCAGCAAGATCCTGACGGCCATGGTGGTTCACGCCCTCGCCGAAGAAGGCCTGCTGGAACTCGACGCACCGCTGGTCAGCTACCTGCCCGAGCTCGACAGGCATGGCAAGGACCGCATCCGTCTGACCCACCTGCTGAACCACACTGCAGGTATCGCCGACATGCCCCAGGGGTTGGATGCGGACCGGTTCATGGAAGATGGGAAGGTCCCGCTGGAATCGCTCGCCGAACTGGTGCCGACCCATTCACCTGGAAGGCGGGTCGCCTACCACCCCATGACCAGCTGGCTGATCCTGGCGGAGATCGTGAAGCGGGTCACCGAACAGGACCTGCGCCACCACCTGCGTGTGCGGTTTCTCGAACCCATGGGAATGAAGCACCTGTCCTACGGGGTGGGGGTCTCGGATGTCCCCCGGGTCGCGCGGCACGCGTCCACCGGCCCGGTGCCTCCTGAGTTGATGGACCGCATCTTCACCCGGACAATCGGCGCCTCCTGCACCCTGATCGAACGGACCAACGAGGAGTCGTTCCTGACCGGCCTGTTTCCTTCTGCCAACATCATCGGCACAGCCAATGAGACCTGTCGTTTCATGCAGATGCTGCTCAACGAGGGGGAACTGGATGGGGTGCGCGTCCTCCGGGCAGAGACCGTTCGCCGGGCCGTGACCGAGGTGACCGCCACCCAGTTCGACGGCACCTTCCTGCTGCCCATGCGCTACGGGTTGGGCACGATGATGGGTTCGAGGTTTCTCAACGCCTTCGGCCAGGGGACCCAGGGCGCCTTTGGCCACCTGGGTTTCTCCAACGTGGTGGTCTACGCGGATCCCCGTCGCCAGCTCGCGGTGGCCCTGCTCAACTCGGGAAAGCCCATGATGGCCCTGGGAATGGTTCGCTGGATCCGGGCGGTCGACCTGCTGGCGTCGTGCGTCCCGGCAACAGCGGCATGAGGGGCTCCCGGGTTGCGGCAAGTCCAGGTCACGAGAGCACGGTGGAAGTTCCTGTTCAGGGATTGGAGGGGTCGAACCGTACCAGGCCCAGGTCCGGGCGATCGTCCACGCTCAAGATGCTCAACAGACCGAGGACTCCCACGTAGAGCGCCCCATCGGCGCCGATGGTGACCGTGGCCGACGAGTCGTCGGGGATCGACGCCCGGAAGACCTCCAGCCCGGTCTCCCGGTCGAGCACCAACAGCCAGTCCTCGGTCTGGGCCGGAAAGGTCAACCCCAGCAGATCCTGGTCCGAAAGCACCACCTTGCTGGCGGTTCCGATGACGTGGTTTTCGGTCACCGTGACCACCGAGTTCCAGTCCAGGTCTCCCTCCAGCGCGGTCTCCCACACCGTTCCATCGACGCCGACGGCCACCAGGTCCCGATCCCCGGGCTCGGCCGAGAAGTCGAGTCCGAACTCGTAGAACACCACCGTGCCGTCGTCGAGGATTGCCGGCGCCCCCGGTAGCGGTGAGCGCTCGACGATCTCTTCGAAGGCGAAGTCACAGCGGTCGGGTGCGGTGTCGCCGTCGGTGTTGGCATCACAGGCCTCGATGTCCGCCACCCGGACCCGGGCCACGACCGAATCCGGATCCAGCAGACTCTCCGTGGAAGTGCCATCGGTCACCACCACGTGACTCCCGGTCCGGTTCACAGAGGGGCTCGAACCGCTCCCGGCTTCCAGCTCGGCGAACCAGCCGGGCGTGAGAACCGGGGCACTGGGTGTCCCCTCAACTCGAACCTGGACCAGCGCACCGTGTTCGGCATCGGGGCCGCCCCCGACCACGTAGAGATGCCCTGTAGGCGAGATGGCCAACGTGTTGTCCACGAACTGGCCGGCTCCCAGGAAGCTCCCGAGTCCAAGAGCGGCCTCGACACCCGAGGTCTCTCCCCACACTGTCGCGATGTCTGCCTGCACCTCGTCGGGCAACAGGGCCAACAGGTCGATCTCCAGGTCCAGCGGCTCGGGGGCCACGAAGCCCCAGGTCTCGGCGATGGAGAGCTCTGCCAGGACCTGGCCGGTGGGCCGATCCAGCAGAGCCACGTTGCCGGAGCTCGTGACCGTGGCCACGTGCCCGTCGGGAGTGAAGTGCACTCCCCAGGGCGCGTCAGCGGCCCCTGCGGCTTCGAACTCGGTCAGCCAGCGGGCCGCACCGTTCGCGTCGAGGGAGACCACGGCCCCATCGACCGTGAAGTACAGGTGGCCATCACTGTCGACCTCGACCGAACTCTGGGCGATCGTCGGCTCCCAGGCCTGGCACCAGATCACCTCCCCGGACTCGACCAGGACCGCGTGGAGCCGGCAACCGTCAGCTTCTGACTGACTGGTGGTCGCATAGGTGACTGACCCGTCGGGGCTGAAGGTGTTTGGCTGGGTCAGTCCCAGGCCTTCCAGGGCGATCCAGGACTGGGTGAAGGAGGAGGCGGTCTCGCAGGTGATCTGGTCGCTGTTGCCGGCGTCCGCATGGATGCCCAGGTACGGGATCCCGTCCGGGTAGGGGGCCGCCTGCTGTGGTGTACAGGGAAAGGAGCCGGTCGAGGAGTCCTCGGAGCAGGCGGACAGCGACAGGGCAAGGCCGGACAGGGCCAGGGGAAGGGTGAACATGTTCCGCTCCGGTTCAGGGAATCAACAAGGTCAGGGCGCGGGGTCTGCGCACCAAAGTGTAGTCAAGTGTCTACACTTCCTATGTAGTCAGTTGACTACAGCTGTCAAGCGGATACTCGTTGACGCCCCCTGGCCCAATCCCTGGAGCCCCCGATGAAGGCTGGCATCGTCCCCGTGAACGTCGGCATGGCCGACCCCGCTGTGCTGGCCATGCTGGTGCAGACGGCGGAAGAGGTCGGGATCGAGAGTGTCTGGACCTACGAACACGTCATCGTGCCCTCGGACTACGCCTCGACCTACCCCTACCACTCCTCCGGCAAGATGCCGGTCACTCCGGAGACACCCTTCTGCGACCCGCTGATCACCCTGGCCAGCGTGGCCGGACAGACCCGGCGCCTGAGGCTGGGGACTGGCATCAACATCCTGCCCCAGACCAACCCGTTGCTGATGGCCAAGCAGGTCGCCACCCTGGATGCCCTGAGCGGCGGCAGGCTGATGCTCGGGCTGGGGATCGGCTGGCTGCGGGAGGAATTCGCCGCGATGGGGACCCCTTTCGAGCACCGGGGCACCCGTTTCGACGACTACCTGGTCGCCATGAAGAAGGTCTGGGCCGGTGGTGAGGTCCAGCACGAGGGGCCCTTCGTCCGCTGGTCCGGGTTCCAGAGCCACCCTCTGCCGGTCCAGCGCCCCCATCCGCCGGTGATCATCGGCGGTACCAGTGACCGGGCCTTTCGCCGGGTGGTCCAGCACGGGGACGGGTGGATCGCACCGAATGATGGACTGGCGAGCCTTCGAGAGCAGTTGACTCGGCTCCACGCGGTCGCCAGGCACCACGAACGGGACCCGGCGACCCTGGAAGTCACCGCCCACTGGTCCCCGGTCAAGGAGCCCGATTGCCTGGAGGCCTATGCCGAGTCCGGAGTGGACCGGGTGTTGGTGTCGCTACAGGCCACCGGGGCGTCGAACCCTGTGGAGGGCATCCAGAAGATTGCAGAGGCCATCGCGGCGCTGGGCTGAGTGGGGCCGACGCTACTGACTCAGTCGACAGGGCTTCCTATTTCCCCTGGGTGCTCGTCTTCTTGACCCGACCGTACTCGAACAGCCCGGCCTCGTCGTAGATCACGCGGTCCGCGTAGTCATCGAACCAGATGGCCTCCGGGTTGCGACGGACGATGCAGACCTTGCCTCGGTAGGCCGCGTCGGCTGCATTGCGAAGGATCTTGAAGATGACGACGCCGTTTTCTGTGCCCGGGACACCGGGAATCGGCTCGTTCGTCACTGCAGCGACCTCTGTTTTGCCCCTGTAGTGGGTGATGGACAGACGTGCGTGGGTCTCGACGCCGGACAGCCCCTTCTGCGATTCGTTCAAGATGTGCCACGCAGTCTCGATCGGAACGTTGAACGCCTTGTAGGCCACGATGTCGCGGCCACAGAAGAAGTAGTGGTTCTCGGCTCCGACGCGCTTGATCGCCCGCTGCATGATGCGCAGCGCATCGGGATCATCGTTGATGCCCTTGATGATGGGGGCCTGGTTTTCGACGCTGATCCAGCCTCGGGAGACCAGCCCCTCCATCGCGCGCCTGGTGCTGGGGACCCACTGCAGGATGCCCGAGGCATCTTCGATGTAGTTCCCGTCGTCGTCCTTCTGAAGAAACTCGTCGGGATGGTTGAAGTGCAGCATCATGCGCAGGCCGACGTCGGGGTAGGTCTCGTGGAATCGGTCGAGCATCGCCAGGAAGGTGGGATCGAACCGGTCCGGGTAGAAGGCCATCTCCTTGGTGCCGATCCGGATCGACTCGACTTCGGCTTCGGCGAGCGCCGCCATCCACGCTGCGAGCTTTCGGTTGGACAGGACCATCGGGTCGCCGCCGGACAGAAGAACCTCGCGCA
>CAZMNK010000204.1:0-8762 GCA_964567625.1 uncultured Enterobacterales bacterium
CCCTTCATGTTCGCCCACTACATCGCCCTTTATGACGACACCGCGGGCGCCCTGGTTGGCTTCGAGAACGGCATCGCCCGGTCCTTCGTCACCGACGATGCCTACGAGGTCGTTGGCGACGATGACGGCTACCTCATCCCCATCGAAGTCCGCAATGGCCCCTCGAGCTACGTCGACATGGTGCCGGATGGCTACGTCAACAGTAGCCCCTGGTACTACTGGTACGCTGAGGCCCTCTACCTCCAGTAGACGGACTGCAGATCGCTTGAACGACCGCTCCTCGACCTGTTCGGGGGGCGGTCGTCGCGTTTGAGAGGAGGAGACCTGTGTTTGTCCTGATGTTGCTCATGGCATGTGGTGATGACCACGACAGCACCACTGCCGCCTGGGCCCTGAACACCGCGACGGTGACCCCGTCCGAAGACGGACTGAGCGGGGCCCACACCTGGACCTTCTACAACGGGGCCTGGGAGGACAGTCAGTCCGACGAGGACATTGTCTGCGAGGTCGTCCAGGAACTGAGCGGTACCGTGGTGGACCCGATGAACGGGTGTGCAGGCTGTTCCCATACCTACGACATCATCCTGACCCAGGTCGTCAGCGACTGTTCGGAGGGGCTCACAGCAGACCCGGGCCTGGAGGCCTTGCTGGGCTTCGCCTTTGGAAGGGTGCCCGACGATGTGGCTGAAGAGGATCCCCACCCGGACGAATCGATGGGGTGGTACCTGACCCTGGACGCCGAGGTGATGGAAGGCCACGGGTATGCCTATGACCCCGCCCTTGACCGGGGGGATTCGACGACAGAGGGGGATTGGATCGCCGGCGAGACCTACATCCTGGTTCCCGCCTATGCCTGGGCCCTCTGAGTTCAGTGCCCTGGAGTCGGCCCACCAGGCCGGGAGCGGGGCAATGCAGCGATGAGGATTGGAGCGGATCCCGTGGTTGTCGGATATGATTGGCTCCCGGGCAGGGCAGGAGGGCGCGTGTTCCGCCACCTGACAGTGATGATGACGGCGGCCAGCTTGCTGGCCTGTAGCGCCCCGGACGCAGGTCTTGGCCCCCGGGATAATGGTGACACGGGCTCTAGTGGAGCCACTCAAGAGGATGACACCGCTGGCGTTGACACCGGGTCAGCGACAGACAGCGATGCAGGCTCACCAGTGTGGTTCAACCTGGGGGCTCTGGTCACCCTGGAGGAGACCTTGGCCACCGCCGTCTCCCTGGAACTCTCGTTCTACGATGGCGACCTCTCGCTCCTGCACTGCACCGAGACCTGGGGGGTCACCGGGGTGGTTGCGGAGTCAGAAACCCCGGATTCGAGCATCTACCACTGGTGGCGATTGAGCCTGGCGCCACCCGAGAGTGACTGTACGTCCTCCGAACAGCTGGCGGATTCGATCCACCTGGGGCTGGGGGCCCTGCATCCCGAGGTGGAAGCCCAACTGCTCTCCCAGGGGATGGACCTGGTCTCCGATTCACTCTACGGTGCCTATGTGCTCCTGGATCCGGGACAGCAAGACCTGGCTGCCGCGGAGCAGGTTGCGCTGGCCTATGGGTATGGTGGCACCCTGGGCGATCGGGCCGGGGCCTCGGAAGCGCAGCAGCAAGGTCCTCTTCGGGACGGTGACTACGAAATTTCGGGTGTCTTTCTCTTCCCCGTCGATGGCGAGGACGACTGAGGGATCACCAGTTGAGGGTTGCCTGGCCGGAAAAACCACCGGCCGCAAAGACCCTCCCGGTCTGTGCGCAGTAGTGCCAGTCGGTGTCGACCCCGGTGATCGTCGCCTGGTCGGGCTCCTCGTTGCAGTACGGCAAGACGCCGCCTTCGCTGTCGGTCAGGTAGTTGGCAGGGATGCCGTTGGGAAAGAGCCGTTCCATGACCTCGCCGGGTCCGTCGCCGTCCAGGTCGTAGTGGTCCCGTTGGAATTCCAGCATGGAGGGCCAGGTCCGTTGGCTGGCGCCGTTTGCCAGCATGGCCTCGTGGGCAGCGTTCAGCGAGGTGCGGAGATCCTTCAGGGCGATGCGGGTACGATTGCGCTCTTCGTTGGTCGGAACCCGGTCATGGATGGGAGGTGGTGAAGCGGAAACGGCCGCAGGAGGAGGGCTCAGCGAGGTCCACACCCCCCCGCCCACCAGGGCCAGTCCCACGACCCAGGCTCCGCGGCTCACCAGGGTTCCGAACCGGTGCTGTTGAACCGGGTCTCCTCCCGGCTTGATCCGTTGAATCAGTCGGGTCATCCAGGCACCGTGGAAGCGGGCTCCGTCCTGGATGAGACGACGACGCGTGGCAGGACCCAGGCCTCGTGCACCGCCAAAGTCGGCGCCTTCCACCCGGGCGCCGCGCAGGCTTCCGCCCTGAAAGGTCGTTCCACGAAAGCGACTGCCTCGCAGGTCCGCGCCCTCGAGTTCGCAGTCCACGAGCAGGGCCCCGCTGAAGTCACAGGCCATCGCCCGGGCCAGCTGGACCTCTTCCAGGCGGGCCCCCACCAGGTCACACAGGTGCAGGGCCCCGAGGTTCACCCCGCACAACCGGGCCTCTCGAAGGGAGCACGCTGTCAGGTCAGCCTCGGGGCCAGCGCCGCCATTCCAGCGGGCACCGGTCAGGTCACAGCCGACCACTCTTGCGCCAGCACGGAGCGTGGGCTGGTCCAGGGTGGCCCCTCGCAAGGTGCAAAAGGCGCAGCTTCCCACCAGCACAGGACTCTCCAGCGTGGCGCCGTCGTAGGAGCAGCGAGTCGCCGATTCCACGGGCACACCGCCCACGATGGTCCCCGTCCTTGTCTCCTCTTCCAGCACCACGCCGGTGGCACCTTTCCGGCGCCGACCGGATCCTCCCGGCCCCAGGCGCAGGCCCCACTCGGGGTGGAGCAGCCCGAGCAGGCGATGGACCAGGGCGGGGACAGCACGCATCGGCACCAAACGGTACCACTCCTTGCTCCCTGTCTGTCAGGTTCAGGGAAGCAATGTCCATCGCCAGGAGCGCGTCGACACGTCCTGCTCAATGAGCCAGATACGACGGTCGGGCCAGACCCGGTGGAGCGACTCGGGGTGCGATGTGGCTTCGACGGGGGCATGCCGCACCTGGATGCCGACTCCCGTGGGATCATTCAAGAGGAAGGCGGAGCCAAAGCCCAGGAGGGGATCACAGGTAAAGGCGTTGTCCCCCAGCGAGGGCCAGGCCTCTTCTCGTGTCCCGGTGCCCTCCACCAGGAGCACGTCGTTCACCAGCCCTCGTTGTCTGGCTTCCTGGGCCACGTCGTTGCCCACACACCAGTAGTCCCGGGACAGGTCGCCCCAGAGGGTGGGCGCCGCGGCGATGGGGCCAAGGACCCAGATCCAGCGGATGCGGGCGGGAAGGAACTCGAGCCCGCATGACATCCAGATGGGCAGGAGGATGTAGAGGGGGTGCCAGTAGCGGGCGCCGTAGCCCGGTCCGGGACTCCAATAGAGCCCATAGGCCAGCACCAGCGCCAGGACCCACCCCAGGGTCCAGCTCCCCCGTCGACCCCACCGGACCAGGCCCAGCCCGGCGAGGAGCAGGCCCCCGGGCAGCCCCAGCAAGAGCCGATCCAGGTTCAGGGCCATCTGGCCGGCCATCTGGAGGGCCTTGGTGGGCGTGTGACCCCAGGTCCCCAGGGTCCGGTGGCAACCCACGTCCAGGCCAAATCCCAGGCGATTGCACCCCGGTGGCCGGCTGGCATCGCCTCGCCAGGCGTCAAACCAGGGATCGGCAGGAAAGGTGGTCCAGGCGCCGGTCAGGGCGTGGTTGTCCAGGGCGATCAGTGCCGTGGCGATCGCGGGCAGGCCGACCAGGGCGGCTCTGGCCGTCCAGGAGGGGGCCTGCCGGAGGCCGAGCAGGAGCAGCGGTCCTCCCAGCACGAGGGCATCCAGCGGTCGGGCCAGGACGACATAGGAAACCGCGATGGCGGCCCCGATCCAGGCCCATGTCGGGTCTCGCCGTCGCACGACGACAAGAAGGGCGATGGCGAGGGCCAGGGCCGTCGAGGTGTGGGCCATTCGCGAACCGGCGAGCACCAGCATCCCCGGGGAAAGGGCGGTGATCCAGGCGGCGCGGATGGCCACAGGTTCCCTGAAGAACTCCCGGGCCAGGCCCCAGACCACCAGGGGCCAGGCCAACGCGAGCAGGGGATTTACCAGCCAGGGGACGCCGAGGCGCGAACCCAGGGCGAGCAATGCCGGCCACCCGGGAGGAAAAATGCCGTGGCTCTGAGGCAGATTGACCCAGAAGGGGTACTGAAGCAGGGTGGCTGACTCTGCAGGAGGGCCGGTCCGTTGGCCCCAGGCGAAGAGCCGGGCCTGGAGCGTGTAGACCACCTCGTCCTGGATGTGGGGGATCCCCTCCAGGGGACCGATGGCAACCGCTGTTGCGAGAGAGGATGCCACCAGTGCCGCCACCCAGACGGTGCGGTGAGGGGAGTGGTTGGCTAAGGCGACGGTCAAAGGAGCGAATCGTGGCAGAGCTTCAGAACACCTTTACCTGGAGTCACAGCCGGCATGGCCTCTTCGTGGAGTGCAAGCGAAAGTACTGGCTCAACCACTACGGATCCTGGGGGGGCTGGAACCGACAGGGAGCGCCGGAGAGGGTCCGGGAACTCTACATCCAGAAGAACCTGTCCACGGTGCCCATGTGGGTGGGGACGGTCGTTCATGACGCTGCAGAGGCCTGTCTCAAGTCACTGTTGCGACGTCGGGTTCCCCAGCGAGAGGGGGTCCTGGAGCGGGTCATGGCCCGGGCGCGAACCGACATCCAACAGTCGCGGGATGGGGCCTGGCGTCGGGACCCCAAGCGCGCCTGTTCCCTTCAGTTGCACTACTACGAGCAGGAGGAGGCGCCGGACCTGTTCAGCGAGGCCTTGGAGACCATCCGAGCCCAGGTCGAGAACCTGCTGGAGAGCCGGGTCTATCGCCGTATGGCCCAGCACCCAGAGCGCATCCTCGAGGTCGAGGAGCTCCTGTCCATTGACGTCGATGGGGTGCGGGTGTGGATCAAGCTCGATGGACTCATGCGAGGCAAGGACGGTGGCGTCGTGGTGGTCGACTGGAAGACCGGGAAGTCTCATGCCGATGCCAAGGTCGATCGACAACTGGGGGTCTATGGGCTCTATGCCCTGGATCGCTGGGTCCAGGATGCGGGTCAGATCAAGGCCATGCACGTGAACCTGCGAGAGGGGAGCTGGCGCACATTTGAGTTCAACGAGGCCCTGTTGGGAAGCACCCGCGCATTCATTGGCGAGTCCGCGGGGGAGATGAAGGGGTTGTTGCAGGATGTGGACGACAACCTGGCCTTTGAAGAGGACTTTCCCTTGCTGCCGGAGGGGGATCCTCGCTGTGGGCGCTGCAGGTTCCGGGGGGATTGCGGGCGTACCTGACCGGTCTGAGCGAGATTTTCGCCCTGTCGGGGAGGTTTTTTTTGATGCCCGGACAAAAAATGGTCTCCGAGGTGGTCATATGTTCAGTGTACGAACTGAACAGAGGCTCCCAATGGTTCCCCACCGAGCACCCCACTCCGCCGCGTCCATCCCCCACCTCATCCACCTGGAACGCTCCCCCTGGGAGGACGGTGCTGCTTTTGGTGTGCACCAGGGCGGCCAGGCGGGTGAACTGACCCTGTTTGGCGGGGACCTGCTGCTCGCTGGTGGAGAGCCCGGTCGCAGGGACAGTTGTGTGCTGGTCCCACGGCGATTGGGTCGACCCAAGGTCGGGCGTGTCACGGCGACCGGCGGTCTTGTGGCCGAACCCGCTGGAGTGCCCTGTCACCCCGGGCGATGGAGTCCTTCTGGGAGGCTGCTGGTCTGTGTTCGTGCCTACCCTCGACGGACCGCCCTGGTCGTCCAGTTTCCCGGCGTGGCGGCCACCTGCCGGCGCCACCTGGCGCTGGAGTTGCCGGCTGATCCGGCTGCACTGGCGCTGATCACCCATCGCCTTCCGGATCTGTGCCCGGCCTCGGGTGTAGCTCCTGTGCCCAGCGACGAGCATGCCGAGCGGCTGTTGGCCGATCTGCGGGACCACTTTGGACTGCCCCTGCGGGGTGCTGTGGCAGACACCCCCGGTGCAGCCCGTGCTGCGGTGGAACTGGCGGGCATGGGCGCCCTTGCGATCGTGCTTCCTGGCGCGGATGGCGCCCTGTTGGAACGGCAGCCGGATCCCTCGGAGCGACGGCAGTTGGGATTGTTCGGGCAGCCCGAGGAGGAAACGGAGAGTGCTACCGTCCGCGGGTGAAGCCCGTCGGCCTTCTTCCCTTGTTGAGCGCTCAGAGACCCATCATCGGGGTCCTGCACCTGCCTCCTCTGCCTGGCGCTCCCACCCAGGGGCCGGGTCTGCAGGCCGTCCTTGATCGCGCACTCGGAGATGCGGAGGCCCTGGTTGAGGGCGGAGCCCGGGGTGTGATTGTCGAGAACCTCGGTGACGCACCTTTTTCAGCCGGGCCGGTGAGTCCTCACGTGGTGGCGGTCCTGTCCCGGGTGGCCCTGGCGGTACGCACACGTTTTGGTTCGGAGCTCTGTGTGGGTGTCAATGCCTTGCGCAACGACGCGCTAGGCGCCCTGGGGGCGGCGGCAGTGGCGGAGGCGGGGTTCATCCGAGTCAATGTCCACGTGGGGGCCATGGTCACGGACCAGGGGGTCATCCAGGGTCGCGCCCGGGAGACCCTTCTCTACCGGCGACAGGTGGACCAATCTCTGGGCATCGTCGCGGACGTGTGGGTCAAGCACGCAGTTCCACTCGGAGAACAGCGGTTGGAGGATGTGGCCCAGGACACCTGGTACCGGGGTCATGCCGATGCCCTGATCATCAGTGGCAGTGGCACGGGTCGCCCCGCATCAGCTGAGGACCTGCGACGGGTTCGAGAGGCTGTTCCTCCAGCCCCCCTCTGGATCGGGTCGGGCTTGAGCCCGGCCACTGTCTCCACCCTGGGGCCCCTGGCTGATGCGGCCATCGTGGGCACGGCCCTGCACGAAGACGAACAACTCGACCGACCCCTGGACCCGGAGAGGGTCCGTCGGATGGTCGAGCTGTTCGGAGGATGCGGGTGAGGGGAACGGCCGCGCCCCTCGGGGGGTGGAGAAGTGTGGCCTAGGAGCAACCGGAGGTCGCACCGCAGTTGAAGCACTTGTAGCAGGACCCCGAGCGAACCATGATGCTGGAGCAGACATGGCAGGGGGGGGCGTCGGCCTGGCTCACGAAGACCTCGTGCTCTCGCTGCGCCGTGGCCTCTACGTCCTGCTGCTGGTACCGGACACCCGCGGTCTTGGCGGTGTTGAATGACGGGTTGTCCGCCTTGGTCGTGTCTTTTTCAGCGGCTTCCCGGCTGGCCTCGCCGTACTTGAGGTCAAGCCAGCGGAAGAGATAGTCCGTGATGGACTTGGCAATGGGGATCTCCGGGTTGCCCGTGTACCCGGAGGGCTCGAATCTGGAGTGAGCGAACTTGTCGCACAGCACCTGCAGGGGAACCCCGTACTGCAAGGCCAGGGACACCGAGGTGGCAAAGCCATCCAGGAGTCCGCTGATGACGGAGCCCTCCTTGGCCATGACCAGGAAGATCTCCCCAGGGGTTCCGTCCTCGTAGAGGCCCACCGTGATGTAGCCATCGTGACCGCCCACACTGAACTTGTGGGTGAGGGCCTGGCGCTCAATCGGGAGCTTCCGCCGCACAGGGCGGTACTCCACGATGGTCTCGACTGTATTCGTCTTCGTGGTCGGGGCTTCCTCGTTGGCGGTGTTCAGCGGCTGGGTCCGCTTGCATCCATCCCGGTAGACGGCGATGGCCTTCAAGCCCATGCGCCAGGCCTGGATGTAGGTGTCGGCAATGTCGGCAGGGGTGCAGTCGGCGGGCAGGTTCACCGTCTTGGAGATGGCGCCGGAGAGGAAGGGTTGGACGGCGGCCATCATGCGGATGTGGCCCATGGCTTCGATGGTCCTGTGGCCATTGCGGGCCTGGAAGGCGCAGTCGAAGATCGGAAGGTGCTCTTCCTTCAACTCCGGGGCCCCTTCGATGGTCTCCTGTTCATCCAGGTAGGCCAGGATCGACTTCCGCTCGGCCTCGGTGTAGCCCAGCACGGTCAAGGCCAGGGGAACGGTCTGGTTGACGATCTTGATCAGCCCGCCACCGACCAGCTTCTTGTACTTGATGAGCGCGATGTCCGGCTCCACGCCGGTGGTGTCGCAGTCCATCATGAAGCCGATGGTGCCCGTGGGGGCCAGAACGGTGGCCTGGGCGTTGCGGTAGCCGTGTGCCCGACCAAGCTCCAGGCAGTCGTCCCAGACCTGGTGTGCAGCATCGAGCATTTCGGAAGGCAGCAGGTCGGTGGGGAGCTCGTAGGCCGCCTTGCGGTGCTTGCCCATGACCCGCAGCATCGGCTTCTCGTTGGGGGTGTACCCGGCAAAGGCACCCTTGAAGGCGGCCAGGCGGGCGGACTGTGAGCAGGCTTCTCCGTGCATGATCGCCGTGATGGCCCCCGCGTAGGCCCGACCCTCATCGGAGTCGTAGGGAAGGCCGCGGGCCATCAGGAGGGCGCCCAGGTTGGCATAGCCAAGCCCGAGCGGCCGGTAGTCATGGCTGTTGCGCTCGATGGACGGCGTGGGGTAGCTGGCACGGCTGACCAGGATCTCCTGGGCGGTCAGCGTGGTGCGGACGGCCTGGCGGAACCGCTCGATGTCGAACGTGCCATCGGAGTCGCGGAACTTCAGCAGGTTCAGGGAGGCCAGGTTGCAGGCCGAGTTGTCCAGGAACATGTACTCGGAGC
>CAZMNK010000205.1:0-8460 GCA_964567625.1 uncultured Enterobacterales bacterium
GGGGAGTACTGCTCGGCTCCACCCTCTTCCCCGCCGGAAGACTGTGTCGGCAGGGAATCCACGTAGACATAGGCGCGGAAGATGCCGCGATTGTCCGTGGCACCGATGAGGTAGTTCGGGTGGTACGCGTTGGCATAGTCCGACGCGAGCTCGAAGTAGACGTCGCCCGAAGTGTCCCAGTTCCAGGAGCAGGAATCGGGCGCATCATCGTCGATGTAGCCGTCATCGTTGGCGTCGCATAGCGCTGCCTTTTCATCCTCGTCCAGGGTGGGGTACGGGACAATCTTCACGGCCGTCTTGGGAATGAGGTACATCCCGCCGTAGCCTGACAACAGTTCCAGGCGGATGTTCTCGAGGGGCACGCCCTCTTCGCTGTCGAAGACCATGAAGTCCAACAGGACGAGCGCACCAATGCCATCGTCAATGGCATTGAACTCGTTGTCCCAGGCCAGCGACACGTCGTCTGGACTGGAGAGCAGGGCAAAAGCCGGTGCGGGGTGTCCGGTGTCGCTGATACAGCCTGTCGTTGCCAACAGCGCCAGCACACCTCCCGTCATCAAGCCCATCATGCTTCCTCCAACGGGTTGGACACCGACTCTGCGGCGCCTGTCAACTCGACCAGTTCAACCTGCTCAAGCCGCACATCCCCGATTTCCCGTGGAATGGTCAGCGTCAGTTTACCACGGGTCATCTTCTTGTCCATTGTGGCAGCCTCCAGCAGTGCTTCCGGGGACAGCCCGGGCCAGGACGTCGGCAGCCCCAGGTTCTGGAGCAGTGCCCCGATTCGGAGAGGAAGTGAAGGCGCAGCGACCCCGCGTTGTACCGCCAGCCGAGCCTCGGCCACCATGCCGATTCCCACAGCCTCTCCATGTCGAAGCACCCCAAAGCCCAGGGTTTTCTCGATGGCGTGACCGATGGTATGGCCCAGGTTCAACAGCGCTCTCCTCCCGGCTTCCCGTTCATCGGACGCCACGACCTCCGCCTTGATGGCACAACAGCGCCTCACGCAATGAACCAACACCTGACGCTCCCTGGCGAGCACCGCCTCGGTGTTCTCCTCGAGCCAGGCAAAGAACGCCGGTTCGGCCAGCACGGCATGTTTGACCACCTCGCCGAGGCCACAACGGAACTCCTCGTCGCTCAAGGTCGAGAGGGTGTCCACGTCCGCGTGCACCAGGACCGGCTGGTGAAAGGCCCCCACCAGGTTCTTCCCATGGGGTGAGTTGACCCCGGTCTTCCCACCCACCGAGGCATCCACCATCGCCAGGAGCGTGGTGGGTACCTGGACATAGGGCACCCCTCGCAACAACGTCGCTGCAGCGAACCCGACCTCGTCTCCGGTCACACCACCCCCGAGCGCCACAAGCGGGGTCTTCCGGTCCACCCCGGCCTCCAGCAAGGCCATCACCAGTTGACGCCAGGTGTCCAGGTTCTTGTGAGCCTCGCCATCCGCCACCTCGAAGAGTTGCGGTTCCCAACCTGCCTCTTCCAGGGCAGCCAGCGCCTTGTCCCCATGAAGCGGCCGCACCACGGGATTCGTGACGAGGGCACAAGGCCCTGGCGGAAGGCAGCGGGCCATCGTCTCCCCCAACTCGGCCAGGGGGGCCAGTTCGATGGCATAGGCCCGCTCGCCCAACTCCACCCGGAGGCTCTGCTCACTCACTTGCGTTCCATGGTCTGGAGGCCGGCCACGATACCCTTCACGACCTCTTCTGGCACCCTGTCCCCGTCCACAGTGAGGTCCGCACGTCGGTAGAACGGTTGCCGCTGGGCCAGCCGACTCTCGGTGTCCTCGTCCCAGAGAGGTCTTCCCTCCCCCGTGACCCGCTGTCGCAGGACCGCCAGGGTCACGTCCAGGAACACGGTCCGCCCCCAACGGACCAGGCTCGCCATCGACTCGGGCTGGCAAGGCGTGCCTCCTCCACAGGCGAGCACCAGGCCTTCACCGGCCAGGACCTCTGCCAACGCGGCAGCCTCCCGGGCCCGGAACCCCTCTTCTCCCTCCGTGCCAAACAAGGAGGGGATATCGGTGGCCGCCCGGGCCTCGATCAAGCGGTCGAGGTCCACGAAGGCCAGCTGCAACTGTTCCGCCAGCAGACGACCCACAGTCGACTTGCCAGCTCCCATGAAGCCGATCAGGGCGACTCCGGAGGCCTTGCCCAAGAGGAGGCTAGTTCTTCTCGGGCATGGTGACGATGTGAGGCGTCACGAACACGAGCATCTCGTTGCGATTGATGGTTCGCGAGTTGTTCCTGAACAAGGCCCCCAGCACGGGAATCTTCCCGAGCAGCGGGACGCGACCGATGCTCTCAGCCTCCTCGGTGGCGAAGACCCCACCGATGACGGTCGTGTCTCCATTGGCAACCAGGAGCTGGGTCTCGGCTTCCTTGATCTGAATTGAGGGCTGCCCCTGCACGACGTTGGCGAAGTCCGCCCGGTTGTTCTCCACCTTCAACTCCATGAAGATGGAGCCATCCGATGTGATGTGGGGAGTGACCTCAAGCTCCAGCGCCGCCTGGATGAACTGCACCTGGGTACCACCAGCAGACACCGAGAGGTAGGGAATCCGGGCACCCTGCTTGATGATGGCCTTGATGTTGTCCAGCGTGGTGACACGAGGTGCAGAGATCACCTCGCCCCAACCCTCTGCTTCCAGGGCGGAGAGCCGAGCGTCCAGGTTGATCAGCCCCGATACACTGCCCAGCGCCAGGGCCAGGGAGGTCGGTGCACCACCAGCCCCCAGGTCCACCGCCAGGTTTTCCTGTCCCGGGCTGTAGAACTGGGCAATCTGGTTGCCGTCCTGGCTCGTACCACCCTGGGCACCCACGGTGGCCGGGAAGAAGATGCCGGTGCCGTAGCCAGTGTTCGGGCTCAGGTCCAACTCGCCACCCCACTGGATTCCCAGGGAACGGCTGAACTTGGAGGATGCCTCGACGATGCGAGCGTCGATGAGAACCTGCGGGGTCTGGCGGTCCACGGCACGAATGAGCTCACGGATCTGGGCGAGCCTGTCCTCGGTGTCCTGGACGATCACCTGGTTGGACCGCATATCGATCTCCACCGAGCCTCGCGATGAGAGCTGGGATTCGATCTGTCCGGCCACCTCCTCGGCCTTGGCGTAGTTCAGTGGAACGACGAGCACCTGGAGCGGCGTCAACTCGAACTGGGCCCGGCTGGCCTCCAAGGCGGCTTGCTGCTCGGCCTTGATGGTCTCGATGGGCGCGATCCGCACAATGTTCCCGAACCGCTGGGAGGCGAGTCCCTTGGCCTGCAGGATGACCGCCAGTGCCTGGTCCCAGGGCACATCGATGAGGCGAACAGTCACCTTGCCCGCCACGTCGTCACCCGACACGATGTTCAGACGAGAGACGTGGGAGATAAGCCGGAAGACCGCGTGAATGTCGGCCTCGACCAGGTCGAGGTTGATGTGACGCCCGGACCACTGCCCCTTGGTCGCCGAGCCGGAGTCAAATGAGAACCCGGCCAGGCCACCCAACTGGCCTGCTGCGCCGGAACCGCGCCCGCTTCCAAAGGCAGCCTGGGGATCGTAGGTCTGTCCCTGCTCTCCGATGAGCGTTTCCTTGCCATAGGCACCCTCAAGGCCCTTGCCGCCACTCGTCTCGGGGTCTGACGGGGCGACCTCGGAGAAGGCCTGGGTCGCGAGGACCCTGTCTTCCTGCATGTCCGACGGGAGATCGAAGTCCAGGATGAGCTGCCCGGGCTCACCTTCGGTCAGGCTCCACTCCACCGAGCGTGCCAGGCTGATGGCCACACGCGCACCATCCCGGGTCTTGTAGGCCCGAACCATGCGCACCGGCGAAATGAAGTGACTGGTGTCCAGCACCCGCTCCAGGGACTGAGGCACAAAGACGCCCGGGAGTTCCACCACCACCAGGTCTCGCTGGGGTTGGCTGGTGGCGTAGCCCAGGCCCGCGCTGACCGCGATGACCACTCTCGAGCGGCTGTCCTCGTCGATGAAGTCGAGTGACTTCAGGGACAGTCCCTCGATTTCCTTCGGCCCCGATGGGGTCCCGACACCCTCAGCCACCCCGCGGCTGGTATCCAGCGGACTGGCTCCCATGGCCGTGAGCGGGTCGTCCCCGGAACCCGCCACGCCGGCGGTCAAAGTCAGGATGATGCGGCCATCCTCCACCACAAAACTGTGTTCCACCGGACCACGCAGGGAGACCGTGACCCTTGTGATGGTGATGTCCGAGTCGGCCAGGGGCGCCACCCCAACACCGGTCACAAGTCCACCAGCACCCTCTACGGCTCCGCCAACGTCCCCGAGCACTCCGCCCAGGATATCCACCATCACCCGGTCCGGATCGGGCATCGCAAAGGTGCTCACGCTGGCCTCGGTGAGCACTCCATCCAACTCGATGATGACCTGTTCCTGGTCTCCGACGACGACCTCGACACCGGCGACCGGGACCTCGTCCTGCCCGATGATCGGCTCAGCGGCAAAGGCGAGCCCGAGAAGCAGGGCCAGTCCGGCGATTGTGCGTGACGCTTTCATGGTCCTACTCCTCCAGATCTTCGACCGGCAGGGCAAGCGCGACCTGTTCGGTCACCAACTCTCCCTCAATGGTCTGATATTCCTCGGTGATGACCACCGAATCGGACGTCACCTGGGTGACTTTGCCCCAATTTCGCCCGATATAGGTTCCGATTTCCAGCACGTGGTTCTGATTCTCAGGGTCCTCGACCATCGCCTTGGGCTGGTCAATCCCCCAGACGATGCCGACCAGAAGGAACTGGTCGATGTCCCACCGCTGCAGGGGCGTCGGAGAGCGGATGTCGTTGTCCCGCGGTCCGGAAATGAAGGACCGGAAGGGATCGCGCTTTCCGATGGGATTGTAGGTGTAGACGTTCTCGTCCTCATCGGAATCGTCCCCGCCAAGCAGGGAATCATCCTCGCCTGCATCAGCGGACCGGGTGTGGTCCTTGGCCTTTCCATCGCTTCCGGTCCCGTCACCATCGCAAGCCACCAGGCCACCGATGAGGGCGAACAGAGTCCAGAACCCGGGGCGCATCCAGATGGTCATACCGCTACTTCCGACCTCGCTGGCCACGCTTTCCACGCTTTCCACGCTGGCCGTCGGCAGCCTTGGTGATCTCGTCCTCGGAGAGGAATCGAAAAGTCACGCTGGTACCGACCACATCCAGGAACACCTTGCCGCCCTGTTCCTCCGGGTTCTTGATCTCGACGTTCTTCACGTAGACGATTCGACCGAGCTTGCTGAGCCGATCGAAGAACATCGCCACCTCGTGGTAGGAGCCGGCCACTTCCAGGGCGACTGGCACCTCGGCGTAGTACTCCCGGACCACTTCTGGCAGGGGCTGAAACTTCTTGATCTCCAACCCGACCTTTCGGGCCACGGAACTGATGCGCTTCAGAAGCTCGGGAATCTCCCGGTCGTTGGGTAGCTCTCGCAGCGCCTTCTTGAGGGCGGCGGTCAACTCCTGGAGTTCGGCCTCGAACTTCTCCCGGTTCTCGGCACGGGCACGAACCTTGGCACGCTTGACCTCGAGCTCGGTCTGCTGGGCTCCCAGTCGGTCCACCTCCTCGATCGCTGGGCTGTAGAGCATGACCCAGAAGAGCACCGCCACCAGCGCATAGACCAGTCCCGTCAGGGCCAGACGCTGGGCCCTCGGGAGCTTGGCAAGCCGCTCAAGTAGCGCGTGGGTATCCATCAGCCCTCCTGGGCCTCGTTGTCCCGGATGCCAGGAACGATAAGGCGCGCGGTGATGGAAAAGGTCTTCAACTTGTACCCATTCTGCTCGTCCTGGTCGATCTCGATGAGGTACACATCGTCAAACCAGTCCGACTGCTCCATGTTGCTGAGGAATTGGGAGATGACCTCGTTGCTCACGGCCATGCCGGTGATGCTCAGGTTGCGCTTCTGTTCCTGAAGCCCGGTCAAGGTGAGCTTCTCCGGGGTCGCATTGCTGAGTTCGTCCAACAGGTGGACGGGGCCGTGCTTGTTGAGCTTCAACTGCGCGATGACATCCAGCTTCTTGCGCAGGTCCTGCTTCAGTTTGTCGACCTCATCCACGCGAGCGACAATGGCCTTGAGGTTGTCGATTTCCTGCTGAAGCTGGACATTGACGGCCCTCAGATCCGACACCTCGGCCTGGACCACGATGTAGCCGGCCCCGCAGACGAGAAGCATCAGCGACAGGCCCACCGCACCGAAAGCCAATTCCCGCTTCACCGCCTCCTGTCGCTTGGAGACGCGAACCGGAAGAAGATTGATGCGAATCATTTGTCGCCAGTCCTGCGCATGGCCAGGCCCACAGCCACCGCCGCCTGGGGCGAGACGTCCCGCAGGAAGTGGGGGTTGAAGGCCCGCTCATCGATCTCCACCTTTCGGAAGGCGTCCACAATCTCGATGGGTGTGCCTGTTTTCTGGGCGACGGCTCGTGCAAGCCCCGGTGTCCGCGCGGCTCCGCCGGAAAGATAGACCCGCGCCAACGCGGTATTGGCCGAGGACAGGTGGAAGTCCAGGGAACGGTGGATCTCGGTGGCCAGGTTCTCTGCAACGCCACTCAGAACGGTCTCGATCTCCTCGGGTACCACCGCCTGGGTGTCCTGTTCATCGCCGCCGACCTTCATGGCCTCCGCTTCCTCGTAGGAGATGTTGAGCGTACGTTGAATTTCCTCCGTGAACTGCCTGCCTCCGATTCCAATGTCGCGAGTGAACGCCGTGACCCCTTCCCGCAACACATTGATGTTGACGTTGCTGGCCCCGATATTCACCAGGGCAATCGTCTCCAGGGGCAGGTCGTAGTTCAACTCGAACATGTTCTCGACCGCGAAAGCATCGACGTCGATGACCGCCGGGTTGAGACCGGACTCCTGGATGATGGCCACGTATTCGTTGACCAGTTCCTTCCGGGCCGCGACAAGCAGTACCTCCATCTGGCCCGCTTCATCGCCCTGCTCGTTCAGGATCTGAACGTCGATGTTCACATCATTGATGTCAAAGGGGATGTACTGCTCCGCCTCCCACTGAATGGACTCCTCGAGTTCGTCCGGGGTCATCAGGGGGAGGTTGATGCGCTTGATGATCACGGAGTGCCCGGCCACTGAAGTACAGACATCTCGTGTCTTGACCTTGTGGCGGGCGACGAGTTCCCGAATTGAATCCACGATGACGTTGGTGTTCATCACCGCGCCATCGACGATGGCCTCGGGCGGGAGCCCGACCATGCCAAAATTACGGAGCCGCCAGACACCTTCTTTGGCGTCGTGGTCCAACTCCATCAGCTTCACACCACTGGACCCGATGTCGAGACCAATGGTCCTCACGCTCTTTGAGAACAGGCCCATTCTGCTATTTGCTCCCCTTCATGGACATCCAGCGATCCCTTCCTCGGGCGACCTCTCCGCACGCCAACCCTACCCCGTACCAGGGGAAATGTTGATCAAGAGGAAGGAAGACCGGGTCCGAAACTCGCTGCAGCAGGTACGAATTCAACCGAAGGACCCCAGCGGCTGTCCAGTCGTTCATACCAGACCGCTGAAATGCCGGTCAATCTGGCGCCCCTCTCCGCCAGCGGTATCCTCGTGTCGATGCGTGGCCCTCCAAGCGTGCTGACGGGCTTGTGGATGCCTGCGGCTCTTGGCGGGGCAACGGGTGCCTCACTCGCGTGGATTTCCGAGGTCTACGCCGCCACTCCCATCGCTCTCAT
The DNA here is from genome assembly GCA_964567625.1 of uncultured Enterobacterales bacterium. Classification (GTDB taxonomy): domain Bacteria; phylum Myxococcota_A; class UBA796; order UBA796; family CAJQPC01; genus CAYFPX01. The sequence continues at coordinate 7,699 of CAZMNK010000205.1, forward strand.
CGGCGCACTTGCAATTGCCTGTCTCGGTGTTGCCGTTGGGGGCTTGTGGCGCCCCTCTTGGCGCCATTCACCCGCCCTGGTGGCCGGAACGCTGGCCCTGGCCATCGCGGCGCCAGGGCTGGGAAGCGCACTCCCCTCACCCCCCGGTTTTTCCCTGGATGCGCCGACCTGGATCGGCATGCTCGCCTTGTTTACCGCCGGAATTGTCTCTGGCATGACCACCGCCGGTTTCCGGGGTGTGGCGACAACGGGCGCCTGGTGGACAGCGGCAGTGACCGTGCTGGTGGGGATGCAGTGGCCCGGCGCAACGGCCCTCGCCGCGTCCCTCCTGGTGGTGGCACACCAACGGCTGGACACCCCGCTGAGGGACACCCATGACTGGCGGCCATTGCTCGGGTTCTCCGGGGTACTCGGGTGGGGCGTGGCAATCGCCATCGCAGTGGGAGGCTGGAATGCCCTCCGGTCTTCCCTGGACCCCACGCCCCAGGGAACCGCCATCGCCTGGGCCCTCGGACTCGCCCTGGTGGGGACGGGAGCGGTGACCCGCCGCCTGCTGAACCGGGCTGGGCCAGCACCCCGTTCTCTCTGGGCCGTGGCCGGCGCCAGTCTCCTCCTGCTGTTTTGGCTCGGTGCCTGGCCGGAACGCTCCTGGCAGGCCCTTTCCGTCGTGGCAGGAAAGAGCGACCCGCGACCGGTTCTTTGGGCCCTTCTCGCAACCGGCATCGCTCCGGGCGCCCTGGCCGCTGGCTGGGTTCTGGGGCC
>CAZMNK010000206.1:0-8454 GCA_964567625.1 uncultured Enterobacterales bacterium
CACTGTCGGAAGTGTCGCTGGTGTCGTCACCAGAAGTGTCTCCCTCGGTGTCTCCGCTATCACTGGATGCCCCGAGCGGGTCGTCGTCCTCTCCATCCAGCAGGCCGTCGTCGTCGGTGTCGCTGTCCAGGGGATCGGTTCCCAGGTCGACCTCTTCGCCGTCGGTGAGGCCATCACTATCCGAGTCGTCCGAGCAGTCGTCGGTTCCCAGGGCGTCCTCTTCCGTCCAGGTCAGGCCGTCAGAGTCCTCGTCGCCATCGGGACCACCGATGTCGTCGCAGTCCGAATCCACGCCGTCACCGCAGGTATCTGTGGCACCTGCGTTGATGGAAGCGTCCGTGTCGTCGCAGTCGGTTCCATCCTCCACGTAGCCGGTGGTCTCCTCGCAGACTTCCGTACTGTCATCGGGATCCCCGTAGCCGTCGCCGTCGGCGTCGGCGTATCGGGTGAAACCGTCCTCACCGATGGTCGCGTCTCGGTCATTGCAGTCATTGACGGCACAGATCTTGTCCAGGTCTCTGTCCGGGCATCCACCGTAGACATAGACCGACCCTTGGCCAGGGGACCCGTTGTCCTTGTTGTAGGCGCCAACGATCACGTCGGCATCGCCTTCTTCGCTGAGGTCGATGTTCCCACCGAGCGAGAATCCGAAGGCATCTCCCGCCGCTCCATCGGTCGCCACGATCTTGCTCTCGGTGCTCGTGTCGATCCCGGTGGTGCTGCCGTAGTAGACATAGGCGGCACCGCAGGCACTGCCCATGTCATCGTCCTGGTAGGCGCCGACGACCAGGTCGCCGTAGCCATCCCTGTTGGTGTCTCCGGCTGCAGCAATGGAGAAGCCGAAGTAGTCCGCAGACGCTGCGTCAGAGGCGGTGATCTTGAGTTCCGTCGAGGCGTCAATGCCGCTGCTGCTGCCGTGGTAGACGTAGACGGATCCGCTGGCAGTGCCGCCGTCGTCGTCGAAATGGGCACCGATCGCCAGGTCGTCGTAGCCGTCGCTATCCAGGTCCCCAGCGTTCGAGACGGTGTAGCCGAAGTAGTCGGCCGACGCGCCGTCGGAGGCGGTGAGCTTCAGTTCGCTGCTCAGGGAGATGCCGGATGAACTGCCGTAGTAGACATAGGCTGAGCCACTCGCTGAGCCGTCGTCGTCATCGAAGTAGGCTCCGACCACCACATCTGAGTAGCCGTCGCCATCGACGTCTCCGGCACCGGAGACAGAGAAGCCGAAGTAGTCAGCCGACGCGGCGTCCGAGGCGTTGAGCTTGGTCTCGGTGCCGGCGTCGAGGCCGGTACTGCTGCCCAGGTACACGTAGGCTGAGCCGCTGGATGCGCCGTCGTCGTCGTCCCAGTAGGCGCCGACGATCACGTCGGCGTAGCCATCGCCGTTCACATCTCCTGCGCCGGCGACCGCGTAGCCAAAGCGGTCGGAAGAGGCAGCGTCTGAAGCGTTCACCTTGATTTCTCTGCTGTAGTCGAGGCCCGAGGCACTGCCGTAGTAGACGTAGAGAGAGCCGCTGGATGAGCCGTCGTCGTCGTCCTGGTAGGCCCCGACGATGACATCGTCGTAGCCGTCACCATCGAGGTCTCCGACGCCCGCGACGGAGTGGCCGAAATAGTCGCCCCCGTACCCATCCGAGGCCATGAACTTGTCTTCGGATCCGGTCGCTATGGCCTTGGAACCGCCGTAGTAGACGTAGATGGCGCCGGCATCCGTGCCGGTGCCGTCGGCCTGGTGGGCACCGATGACCACATCGATTCTGCCGTCTGCATCAATGTCTCCGGCCGGCGAGATCGACCAGCCGAAGAAGTCGTCCTCCGCGCCATCGGAGGCGGTGATGTAGGTCCAGTGCTCCGAGTTGAAAATGGGGTCCACGAAGAGCGGCCAGGTGGCGGTACTGGTGTCCAGGACGACATTCAAAGTGTCCTGCTCGCCCACCCGGAGCGACGCGGGAATCGTTGAGCCGTTTGTGTCCCATGCGGCCAGTTCCTGGTAGCGCCAGGCGCCGCCGTGGTCGTCGACGAGGGTGGCTCCCAGGGTGTCTTCATCGATGTCCAGCCGGTTCACCCCCTCAAGGCGAACCTCAAGCACCAACTCGCCTGCTCCTGCTGGTTCCTTCTCGAGGATCCAGCCCTGCTGCATGCCTTCAGGACGAAGAGCCCACCACTCCGTCACTCCTGGTCGTGCCAGCTCGACCTGGCGAGTGCAGGGCATGGCCGAGGGCTCTCCCAGGATCGTTGCGCACCTGCCTAGTACCGGGAGCGCCGCTTCCACCGAGACCAGGTCTCCATCGTACCCCCACGCGCTGAAGCGGATCGAGAGGGAGGAGTCGCCCGCGGTCGCTTCCAGACCCCGTGCGCCGATCTCTGCCTGAAACTGACCAGGCAGATCGGCGAAGAACAGCCCCGGTGTCTGCTCCAGGAGTTGAGGTTGAGCGGGAGCATCGAGATCAAGCCGGACAGCGATCGGATCGGCGGCTTTCGGAGCGCTGTCCAGGTCCGTGGTGCTGTCGAGAGTCGATGGGGCACAGGCCAGCGAGATCAGGACGATCATCACTTGCTCCAGGTGTGGTGGAAGGGGTCGAGCTTACAGGAACGGCCCCACGGGGGGGACCTCGGAGATGAAATCATGTCCCGCTGACAGGCGCCTCCGCAACTTATAAGTGGTCGGCGGTCCAGGAAGCTCAGGCAGCACTGGCGCGTTGTCCGCGGACGATGGTGGACAGTTGAGGCAACATCCACTGCTGCTCCGGTCTGGGCACAGTGGCCATTCGGCGTGAATGCCTCCGTTGCCCGACCCTCTATGTAGTAATCCTGGAGAGGCTGAAAACCGAGTTGCACCCGTTCCGGGGTCTGTCCGGGCTGTCGGTCGGAATCGCCTCAGCGACCACACTTGCTCGCTACAGCGACCCCAGGATCCGATCGAGGACGTCAAGCAGGGCCTCGACGGTGCCATGGGTGATGAGATGGGCAGTGAAGGGCAGGGGGCCTTCCTGCTCTTCGCCTTCCCCGCTCGCGCGACCCAGCGCGTCGATGACCTCCTGTTGTTCCGCGATGCGCAGCAGCGCCCCTCCTGCATCGGGACTCAGCATCACGCCACCCACCGCCCGAATCAGGGCCAGCTCCGGGTCAAGTTCCAGAAGCTGGTCCAGCCCGGACCCGCGTGTGTGGAGGTGCTGGGAGGGGTCCTGGAGCATGACTGCAAGGTTGCCGATGGCCTCCCAGGTCTCCGCCTGGCCCGCGGCGGCGGCGATGGGCTCGGCCAGGTCCTCCACCGGGGTCCGGTCATCGGTGGACAGGGTGGCAGACGCCCGCAGAATGTCCCAGACCGCCGCGAAATCCACCGGTTCCACCCCGTCGGGGTAGTCGTGGTCGTCGCTGTAGTCGTCAGGCTCGAGCAGCCCGGGCAGCAGGTTCACGACATCGCTCAGCAGGGCCGCATCTCCAAGGTCACGGAGAGCCTCCTCTGCGGGTTCGGTCAGGCCATGGTCATCTGCGTTGCTGAGAAGGCCGACCAGCGCCGGGATCTCCGAGGTGGAGGTGTCGTGGATCGCAGCGAGCAGGTGCACCATGGTCCGCAGTGTCTCCCCAGCCTGGGCATCGTTGAACCTGTCGAGGGACTCCAGGTCGGTGACGTAGGACTCATCGAGGACCACCGAGCCGGTGGCCGGGTTGGTGCACAGGCCGAAGTCGGCGATCAGGCCCAGGATGTAGTCCGTGAGTTCGAAACCCAGGATCTCGAGGTCGAGGGCGCCGCCCACCAGGTCCACGGCATCGACGGCCGCATTCGGGTCCATGTCGGCGAAGAGCTTCAGCATCTCCTCGGAGAGGTTCTCCACCTCGATCACCTCGATGTCCCAGATTCCCAGGAGGCTCAGGGTGCATTCCATGGGCTGGTCCCCACGCCGCAGGAGGCGCATCAAGGTGACCAGGGCGCTGTCTTCGCCTGTACTCAGCGTGCCCCCCTCCGCATCGACCGCAGTGAAGTACAGGAGTTCCACCGGGAAGTTGGCCAGGGCGCCTTCAGCCTGTAGAGAGCCCAGGACAACCTCGAGTTCATCCCGCACCCGATCGTTGTTCAAGAGGTCGAACAGGTGATCGTCGAGGTGGGCGAACACGATGCGCCCGTCTTCTTCTTTGTCCACCAGCAGGGCTTCAAGGAGGTCGCGGAGCGAGTCGCCGGAGGCGTCTTCCCAACGGTCATTGGCCGGCGAGCGGCTGGCGTCGATGGCAACCCCGAGCTTCCTGGGGAGGTCATCGAACACACCTTCGAACGAGGGCTCCTCACCCCAGGCTGCGAGGGTGTGGAGCAGGGCCAGGGTGGTTTCGGACTCCAGGGCGGCCTGGGCCAGTTCCAGGACCCTCAGTTCGTCATCCAGTGTCGCCGCAGCCCCGGCCCTGATGGCGGGCAACAGGGGTCGGAGGAGTCCCTTGTCCAGTGCTTCGGTGCTGTTGAGGGTGAAGTCCTCTGCACTGACGATGGCGTAGGGCTCGCCATAGATCAACTCGACGAGCGTCTCCAGGAAGGTGTCGACGGTCTCTCGTCCATCGGGGTTCTCCATCCACGCCAGGAGATCGCCAGCGATGCCAAAGGGATCGATGTCGGCTGTGGACAGGGCGTTCAGGACCACCGCCAACTCGACTCCTGCGGGCTCGCTGGCCCGGGTCGAGATGTCCATCACCTGGTCGAGTTCGATCAGGGGATCGAGGTTTCCGTTCTGGTTGAGGCAGTTGAAGGTGTCGTGAAGCTCCTGGGTGTTCTCCTCGCTCAGGCCATCCGCCAGGTTGACGGCGTGGCAGGGACCGCCGGGCTCGAGCTGGTCGTACCAGACGGAGTTCTGGTCCTGGAATCCACACGACCCGACCGCAGCCATTGCCGAGAGGGCCAGAAACCAGGTCCAGCAGGTTCCTTGTCTGCTCATGGCCATGCCGAGACGACGCGGAGGTCCAGGATGGCGATGGGCATGAGGTGAGGACCTTGTGCAGGGACAGGGAAGGGTTGTTGTATAGACCGGGCAGTACGCTGCAGCAATCTCAACGCTTCCCATCCAGAGCGTGGCCGCTGGCCAGCCTTGTCTCGGGACAGCAGGTCCGCCTCGTTGCTTGACAATTCAACCGGCCAACCGATAGCCGGCGCTGTCGGCTGATTGCCCACCAGCGTTCGGCAACGAGCTGAATGACCAGTCCGATGTGGACCGCGAGGAGCGAGGACCATGACCATCGTTGCGCTCAGTCTCCTGCTCGCCGTGGCCCACGCCTCTCCTGTGGAACTCTATGGTTTCGGCGCCTCAGCCATGGGTCGTGCCCAGGGCGGCGTGGCCTATACCGAAGACGCCGGAGCTGTGTTTCTGAACCCCGCTGGACTCGCCAACATGAGCCAACCCAGCGCCGTACTCGGAGGAGGCCTCATCCGGCTGGACTTCGACGACCTTCCCCCCGTGTACTGGGACACCAACAGGGATGGTCGGATCGACGAATACGACACCCCCCTGGACCCCGGGCCGGCGGAGGAGCCTGGCGACGGTGGCTGGGCCGGGCTGACCCACCCCTACGGCGAACGAGTTGTCCTGGGCATGGGGCTCTTCCTGCCCAAGAACCGGGTGCTGCGAATCCAGACCTTCGAACCGTCGCTTCCCACCTACTTCATGTATGAGAATCGGCCCCAACGATTTGCCTTCGCCATCGGTGGGGCCCTGAGGGCGCCCCTTGGACTGAACTTCGGTCTCGGGATGCGGGTCCTGCCCAGGTCGGTCATGTCCGCGGTGTTCACCTTTGATGCCACGGTCTCGGGAGAGGCCGCCGCCGATGGGAGTGCCACGACCGGGGAAGTCATCGAGGGCACGATGGACTTCCACAGCCTCACCACGGACATCGCCCTGGACTTTGCTCCGGTGGTGGGGTTCCAGTGGGACCTGGGGGAAGTCACGGAGGTTCCGGTCCTCCGGGATCTCAGCATTGGTGGGGGCTACCGCGGTGAAGCGGGTTTGCCGATGTTGGTGGATTTCGAAATCCAGATCAACGGTCGGGTGGAGGACCTGGGTGACCTGGAATCCGAGGTCCTGGCTGCGACGATGGAATTGCAGTTCGCGATCATGGACCACTACCTGCCTGCCCAGTGGACTGCGGGGCTCTCCTTCGGCATCGAGGACACCCTGAAGGTCTATATCGACGGGCAGTACACCCGGTGGTCGAAGATGTCCTTCAACGTGGTCCAGCTCGTGGAGGCCGAGATCGACGCGACCCTGGTCGACCTCGATGGCGTGGAAATCCACGACGGCAACCCGATGAACATCGTGATGCGCGACACGTTTGGCGTGCGCCTGGGCACGGAGCTGACTCTGCCCCAGTGGCAGGTTCCGGGTCGCCTGGAGTGGGCCAGGGCCACCTTGCGTGGTGGCTTTGGCTACGAGCCCACACCCCTGGTCGCCCAGGGCGCCAACACCACGCTGCTCGACGCGGACCGACTGATCTTCGCCGTGGGCGCCGGGGTGAAACATGGTGCCCCGTTCCAGGTGCTGGAAGGCCCCATTCACTGGGACATCTTCTTTCAGTACCACCAGCTTGCTCGTGGTGTGCTGGAGCGTCCCGAGACCACGGAGCCCGTGGCCGGCTACCCCGTCGGGGGTGAGCCCATCCCGATCGGGGGATCGATCTACACTGCCGGGTTCCAGTGGAGCGTGGACTACTGACCCGGGGAAGGGGATAGACTGAGACGCCGGGCCGGGCCGGATCAGCCAGAGTGGTCTCGGTTCTGGTGAGAGCGTCTGGAAGCATGAGCGAAACCTCTCGAAACCCAGGCCGGTTCCGCGAACGACTCGGGCCGCTGTCCTTTGGACTCTGGCTATTGACCGCCGTGATCCTCGTTGTCGCCTGGCCCCGTCCGGCCGCCCAGCCCGACGACAGTGGAACCGGGGACGAGCGCATCGAGATCCTGCTCGACGCCGAGCAGTACGCCACCCTCCAGCAGGTGATGCGTGGCAATGTGGAGGGCCTGCACGGCGTGTTGGCGGCTTCTGCCAGCGGGGACATGGCGGCGCTCGAACAGGCAGCGCGGGGAGTCGCCGACAATCACCCGGTGTCGACCACCCCCAGCCTTCGCGGGGTCCTGCCCCCGGAATGGAGTGCGCTGGGGCGTACGGTTCACATCGAGTTCGCCGCCCTTGCCGACGACGCCAGGGCCGGGGTCCCGGCGGCCGAGATCCCCGGGCGCCTGGCCAGCATCACGACGGCCTGCGTCACCTGTCACAGGACCTACCGCTACACCGCTCCCAGGTGACTCCGGGCTGATCCTCCGATGTGGCTCATCATCGGGACCTGCCCAACAGGAGGAGTGAAACCCCCACCAGCAGGGCCAGTGCGTCCCCTGACCGCCGCACGAGGAAGAGCACCAGGATCGCTCGCAGCACAAAGGTGGTGACGACGCCGAGCGCGGGCCCGAAGCGTGGGAAGCGGTCCCGGAAGGGATTGCCCACCAGGAGCGATGAGGCGACGAGCACGACCTGTGCCGACTCGTAGATAAACAGCCCGAGGCCCAGTCCCAGGCGGGCGTTGACGTTCGCCGGGGGTACGAATGCCGCCAGGTGGACCCAGTCGAGCAGCCCGTGGGCCAGGAAGATGACCATCGAGGCCACCACGATCGCGAGAGGGCGACGGGTGGGATGGCGCCGCAAGATGGCCATTGCGGTGGGGTAGAAGCAGCTTGCGGCCAGGAAGTCGCGAAAGTGGATGTTCCAGCGCCGCCAGAAGTCCGCGTAGCCCGTGGCCAGCAGGACCTGGTGGACATTGTCGTCGATCGCGTACCCGAGCAGTCGGGCGGAGGCGACCATCCACTGCTCCAGGGCATAGCGCCAGGCGTAGAACGCGAACCAGTGCACGCCGAGAATCGCGAGAGTGTCCACGGGATCGAGGGACAGCAGGAACGAGGAGGGGTACCTCCGGATGTTCCAGTGCAGGGGCAGCGCCAGGTACAGCCCCACCAGAATTCCGATGTGAAGAAGTACCCAGCCCATGGTCCGGGCGGCGGACCGGAGACGCACCGGGTGGTCCTCGACCTGCTCCCTCTCGAAGAAGTGGGTGAAGGAGACCACGAGGCTTCGGCCCAGCAGGAACGGGAGCGACAGGAAGTAGAGAAAGATGGGCAGGGGGCTCGCTGCCTCGAAGCGCTTGTGATGCCGCTGCCAGCTGAAGGAGACCGCCTTCTTGAACCAGATCGCTGCGGTGGTGACGGCGACGATGTCCTCGGGGGCGGGGTTGTGAGGGCCCCAGTCGAAGAGCACCCCGGAGAGCAGGAGGGGCACGTAGACCACGGCGAGAAAGAACAACAGGGCAGGTGCCGGGTTGCGGTGCCAGCTCGAAAGGACGGGGAAGCGGGTGAACCACTCCGGCGGTGACTGGATGGCCCAGAGGAGGAAGGTGCTCCCGATGAAGAACGCGGTCGTTGCAGGGGAGAAGAAGAGG
>CAZMNK010000207.1:0-857 GCA_964567625.1 uncultured Enterobacterales bacterium
AGATCCCGCCTGAGCGCATCGTGATCCTGCCTTCTCTGTAGCGGCACCGGAAGATTCAGAGTCTTTGCCCCGGGCATGACCACCTCTTTCCGAGGTGACTCGCGGAGGTTTCACAGGCCTTGGCTTTGATTACCCTGTGCTACACGCCCCAAGAAGATGAGATGAATCATGGCGAGACGAGATGAGATCCCGCCCGGAATCGCGGACCAGCTGGACGAGTTGCCGGCGCTCTATGGCTATTGCCAGACAAAGGCGTTGCTCTTCTTGAAGATCGGTCCGGAGATCTACCGCTCCCAGGACGCCCTCGGGCAGCCTGCGGAAGATCTTGAACCCGAGGACCTCGAGAACCTTGAGAATGGGTGTCGGGCGCTCCTCGACTGGAAGGGGCTTGTGGAAGACGCCCCCATCGAAGGCATTCAGGTCGAGGGATTCTACGGCCTCATGCATCTCTTCCATTGCGAGACGATGAAGGAGATGTCGAACCACATGAGTGGCCCGGGGATCCTGGACAGGATGATCGTTCGCCACCAGGTCAACGGCTGGAAGATGACGCTCTACAACCGGGTGGTCTACGACTACTGAGTCCGAGTCGTACTGTGGCGATTCCGGGAACAGGAACGGGTCCGCCCACACAGGATGTCCTCTATCGAGGCGACCACAACCGGTGCCCCCCGCTTCTGGACCGTACCCCCCTACCGCTCCCCCGGCTTCAGCCTCCAGGCGATCCTGGGCTGTTCCTGGAACAACGGCACCGATGCCACATTTACCGGACCGAGAGATTCTCGGTCCGGCCACTGGCGGAGTCCCTGGCTGCGATCGCCGAGGCGGGTCGGCCTGTGTGGGACCGGGTGGATGAA
>CAZMNK010000207.1:867-8398 GCA_964567625.1 uncultured Enterobacterales bacterium
GAGAAGGCATGATTGGTTTGTTGTTGGTCTGTGTTGTGGGTCTACAAGGTGCCTGGGCGTCGCCCCTCGACTCCTCTGAGGCCCTGCGGCATGCGATCACCTACCACCATTGGGCCCGCGCGACCGAGAACAGCATGGTGCTCCACGAGGCGGCCAGGCGCGAGTACGAGCAGGCGCTTGGTTCGGAGGACGGCCCCACTCGCCGCGCTGCTGAGAACGGACGGCGCCAGGTCGAAGCCCGGCTTGAAAATGCGCACGACACATTCAGGAACGTCGTCTGGGCGGCCTGGTGGCTCTCGGGTCAAGACGAGACCGTCGAGACCTACGATGAGCCATGGATGCGTGCCATCGAGAACGCGTGGAAGGAGATCGAGTCACAGACCCGGCCCAAGCCGGGCACGCCGCAGGTTCCGATGGTGGTTCGCCGCCCCGTGGTGGACGGGGTCGAAATTAGGGATGTGGACCCGGACTTCCTGAGGGATGTGTTTCAAGACGAGGTGCTCAACCATGTCTGGAGGGCACCGGGTCGACTGAGTGTCGATGATGACTACGGTGCCTCGCTGGTACCCGGCCTTTGGCGCAGCGTTATCAACGACGGACCGGACTCTGCCCGGGCACTCGATGCCCTGGCCGGTGCGCTCGATGTGCCGTCACTGCTGGTCATGGATGTGACTCTCGCGGACAGGGTGCCGGAGACGAACACCCACCTCGCCGCCTATCGGGTGGACTTGACCGCTCGTCGCTGGAAGCAGGGCAAGGGCTTTGCAGAAAAGTACACCAGTGATGGCATTGGTGCAGACGCCGTCCATCGCACACCGGCCATCCTGGGGTGGATCGGGTTCCTGGTGCTGGCTTCCGTCGCATTGGTGGGAATCCGCCACCGTTTGGAGTCGAGGCGGAGTTGGAGAGACGCGTCTGAGGCCTCCCTGTCCCGCTCAGCAGTGCTGGCCTTGATCGCGTACGTTGGCGGGTTGGTGCTGGGGGGTGGCGCTGCCGAGGTCAGCGCGGGATTTCTCCAACAATGGAGTACGCCGAGTTTCCTCCTTGAAGGGGACTGGTACGTCGTTCCATATCTGCCAGCTCTGGCCTGGCCTCTGGTCCACGGGGCGGTGGTCATGGTGGGCCCGATCGTGCTGCTCACCTGGGCAACGCTCAAGCTGCCGTCAGAGTGGATGGAACGCATTGGAGATCCCACGACTCAGCTCTCGGTGGTCGCCCCGGCGGCACAGGCTGGCGCACTCACCTGGCTGTTCTCGCCGCTGGTGATGGTGGTGCCCGGTCGTGGGTGGCAGGTCGCGCTGCCTCTCTCACTGGGGGCCCTGGCCTGCACACTGTCGCTGGCGCCACCGATCGCGCGGGTCCTGCGTGGTCAGCAACTCTCCGGCCGGGGGATCGCAGGCGCGACCCTGTCGGCGTTGTGCCTCCTGTTGATCCTGCCGTTGGGGCTGTTCAACGACCTCTACTGGTGGATCGGCATCATGGCGGTGGCCCTTGCGCTGGTTGCCCACCGTCTGGGCCAGGTCCAGCCAGAGGCGGTCACGCCATCCGCGAAGGCCGCTGTGGTGGAGTTGCAGGCTGCGGGTTCCCTGGAACACCCGGCCTGGCTGGATGTGGTGGGTGCCTCGGCCCATTTCGAGGCACTTGGCCGGGGCGCCAGTGTGGTGGTCAAGGGTCCAAGCAGCATCGGCGTCTCCCGGTTGCTCGCCGAGATCGATCGGGGACTCGAAGACAAGAAGAGGGTGCACCGGTGGGTACATACGCCAGTCGTCAGTGGCTCCGGTGATGTGGTTCGTCCTTTCGCTCTCGCCACCGAGATCCTGAAAGTCCTCGGCGTGCCGGGCGCGAACCTGGCTGAGCAGGAAGCCCGAGTGGTCCAGGCAGGGAGTCTATTAGGCCAGACAGAGGGCTTTCTCTCCGATCTCCCAGGGCTTGGTGCTCTGTTTGGCATGCTGCCAGGGGATGGCGGTGATGTCAGTCGTGCACGGGTCATACGCGACGGGGTCCGTGCCTGTTGTCAGCGTCTCTCAGAAGAGCCTTCCCTGCTGTTGATCGACGATGTTCAGTGGGCGGATGCATCGAGTCTTGCGATGATCCGCGAGCTCATCGATGCAGTTCCACCGGGCAGTCTCAGCCTGGCCTTGGGGTGCTGCACCACTGGCATGCACGCGGAAATCGCCGATATCGAGGAGGCGGTGAAGACTCGCGGGTCTCTGAAGATCCTGGAGTTGCCTCATCTGACCCCGGAACAGATGAACCGTTTTGTGGGCAACTGCGGCATTGCGGCTCTGCCGGAGGAGGTACTCGGGCAGCTTCACTCGGTCTCCAAGGGTTGTCCGGGGGTTGCCCGGGATTTGCTGTTTGCGGTCAGGTCTCAGGGGCTGCTCGTGTCTTCAGGCGAGGCCGATGTTGGCCTGGTGCCCGTCGAGGGCCTCACCGGCGAAGATCTCCTGGCTGCCATCCCCACCGAATACCTCGAGGCTGAGCGTCTACGGCTCGGGTACCTGGAGCCCGAGCACCTGCTTCTCCTGGAGTGCGCCGCCGCCTGTGGCCGTCGCTTTACCGTCGCGGAACTCGCGGCGGGAATGGGTGAATCTGCGGTCCGTGTGGCCACCACGCTGGACAAGCTGGAGATGGTGTCGGATCCGCCCATTGTCGAGGACGTCCCCGGTGCGGAGGACATCTTCCGGTTCACCAGCGGACTGACCTGGCAGGCTCTGCGTCGTCGGCTCGACCGTGGCGATGATGGCAGCCGCGAGATCCTGCGAAACTTCCGAGCCCGTGCGGCGGCCACTCTCGTGACCAGCAATCTCGTGACTCCGGACCGACTGCTGGGGCATGCACTCGCCGGGGGCATGGAGACCCGGGACATCGCGGTCCAGGCAGCGGCCCGCGTGGCCCTGGATGCTGCCCGTCGCACGGCATGGCCAGAGGTGCTGAAGATCGCCAGTCGCGTGGAGCACCTGGTTCACCTCGGTCGGGCTGAGGACCGTCTTGCGATTCGCCTGTGCAATGCACGAGCGTGCCGCTTCACTGGTGGCCAGGACAACCGCGAGAAGGCTCAGCGGCTGTACAGGGCCGCGATGAACAGTGCGCTGGACGGCGTTGCCCTGCCGGAGGGGTTCACTCTGTTCTCGGTGGTGATGGGGTGGTGCGAGGTGCAGTTCGAGGAACAGGACGGGAAAGAGCTGCTGGTCCTCGAGAAGGACTGCCAGGACACCAGGGATGACCCCCGGCTTGACCAGTCATCTCGCCTGGTCGTGCGCTTCTACGCGCTCCTCAGTCGGGCGGTTCGAACGCGCAAGGAGAACATCGCGGACGCACTCGCGGACCTGCGCGAGCAGGCCGGTGAGCTACCCGATGGTCGGGACAGGGACCTGCTCATTTCCATCCTGCTGCAGACTGAAGCCAACCGACGCCAGCTGGAGGAGGGGCCACCCAGAGAGGCCTCCAGTGAAGAAAAGCAGGAGGCCCACGAGGCACTCTGGGTGAGAGTGGAGCCTCTGCTCGACCAGGCCCGGGACCTCAAGGAGAAGATACGTGATCTCCAGGGCCTGGCTGGAAATGATGGTCTCCGTGGCACCCATTATCTGTACAAGATCCGCGATTTCGTAGAGGCTCGCAGGTGGCTGGAGGCCAGCCTGGGGAAGGTCGAGGCGGCGTGTATTGACGCGGACCTTCCGTTGGTGCTCAACAAGCTCTCCTTGGCGTTGAAGGGACTGGGTAATGAGGCCTCTGGAGACGAGTCCCTGGAACTGTTCCGAGAAGCAACCAGACATGGACGTGAGGCAGTCAAGCTGGCCATGAGGCTCGAGCGCGAGAATGACCTGGTGCATGGGGTCATCAATCTGGGTGGATTGCTGCTCTCCGGTCGGCAGGATGGATGGCTGGACACCGATCCCGTGGCCGAACTCGATGACCTGGGTGCGCACCTGGCCTCTGCAGCACTGTGGGAGAGTGTCACCGACAACTACGCTAAAGGGCAGATTCCGGGTCTGATCGAGCGGATTCGAACGGACATCGGGGAACGCCCCTGGATGTCGCAGGTCCTGGCCTTGACGGGGATCCAGGAGTGACCTTCTGAGTTCGGTCTGCAGTGACGTTTGACAAGACGAACGCTCACAGCGAATGGAGGCGAACCTTACCGTTCTCATCGGGTGGCCCGATGACGGGCAGGTTGGACGGGTTCACTCGGAGCTCCTCTCCGGCCCGGCAGAGGAACTCGAATTGGCCTACTCCCGACTGGCCGCCGGTGTACATCACCTGGCGTACAGTTGAGGACGGGATGTCTGGATGGACCGCCAACAGCATCCGGGGGTTGACGGTGCGCTCTTCGGTGAGCCACCGGAGGGTTGTGGCGGCCTCCATCGTGGGATCCTGCGGTCCGTCCTGAAGGTCGGGGGGCTTCTCCAGGGCGGAGTCGCTGGCACCCAGGATCGCGTCCAGCTCATCGATCTGCAGGCGATACTGGCGGGTCCTCGACGTGAGCGCGTGAATCCGCTGGCCCTGCAGTCTCGATTCGGGCAGCACACCATCGTCCAGGGGGATCTCCAGCAGGGGGTGAGGGTCGTTCCGCACGGGGTAGATGCGGTCTTCGTGGTAGATGACCCGATCTCCGATCTCGTAGACACGAAGCCTGTCGGGTTCGATGAGCACCACAACCTGCCAGGCGGATCCGTCAAAGGCCACGGCGTTGCGCTGTGGGACAGGGAGCGCCACGTCTTCCAGGGCTGCCAGAAAGCCGTCATTCTGCCGGTTGTCATCGTCCTGAACGACCGGGTCGAGCAGGCCGAGATGCGGTTCGAGGTGGTCCATGTACAGTGCGCCCAGCCCGCCTCCCAGCCAGACTCCAACCACCCGACTCAGTTGAATGACGGCCAGCAGAAGCACGATCCGGACGATCGCATCGGTCAGGCTGATGTCGAAGAAGCTACGCGGACCCATGATGACCTTGACCACGGACAGCCCGTCCGGGTTCCCTGGAGAAGTCAGTCGTTTGTGACGCCTGTCGCAGCGCCTTGGTCCACGAACAGGCGGACACTGCTCCGGTCATGGCGAGGTCCTCCTGGGTGACGGGATCAGGGCGTCCGGGCGTCCCACCGACTCAGTTGGAGAGACCCTTGAACACTACCAACCAGGAGACAAGGGGAGCAAAGGTGACCATGAAGGATGCAGCAGCCAGGCGCCTGAATCCCCTCCTGTCCAGTACCCGGACGTCCTGGCCCTCGTGGAAGACAGGTCCACTCCCGCATGTTCAAGTACTGAGGCCACCGCTCACCATGACAGTCCGAGGGCAAGTTTCGAGGCACGGATCCCGCGGCACCGGGTCGGTCTACCTGTCCCGCTTCCTGAGCTGGCTGGTGCTGGAGGCCGTCCTGATTCCCTCCCTGTGTCTGGGGCACCTGCTCGGTGCCTTCTTCCTGGCCCCCGTCATCCGCCATGTCAGGAGCGGGACCCCCGAACCCGGGCCCGCCTCCTACGAAGAGGGGCTCGCCCAGATCGACTTGAAGACCAGGGAGCAGTACCTGGCCCACCTCTCTCCGGGGTGGGAGGGTGTGGAGCGTCCGGTGACGGACGGGGACCGCTACCTGGGCATTGTGGTCCATCCCGACCACCTGAGCGTTCATGAGCTTGGACCGGGGTTCGAGCAGGGTAGAACCGAGTACCCCACCACCTCCTGGAGCATGCCGCTGTTCGACGGGAAGGTCTCGGATGCGGACAAACGCATGTCCCTGATCGAACCCCTCTGGGCGCATCTCTTCCATCGAGTGCAGCAGTACAAGAGTGCGGAGCGTTTCTATGGCCTGGACGTCTTCACTTTCGAACGCAGAGTCGTCGTGGCGGTCGATGCCGGTGGCTCCGATGGGGCAGGACTTCCCTACAGCACCCTCACGTCCCTCAATTTCACGGTGGGTCTGTGTGGATTCGACCAGGTCGACCATCTCGTCGTGGACGACCACGGGACCCCTGGGGTGATGGGGGCGCTGTTGGCCGGCCACTCCTCGCAGGCCGAAGAGCGCCCGCATGGCCTGGGATCAAGGGCACAGTTGGCTCGAGCGGGACACACCCAGGGGGCTAGCTTCTCTCCTTGATGGGAATTCCCCCGGTCTTGGGCCTGGGGTGCCGGAAAGAGGAGGTGATGACGGGGGTGCGGCATTGCCGGCCCTCCTTTCCGGGGATCGTCGAGCGCCAACAGGCTCCAGCCGGGTCCCACCAGGCGATGGGCTCTCCCCACTCGTTGATGTAGACGCGGTCCTCGTCGCGAAGGGAGATCCACGCGAAGGGTCCATGGCGAATCCAACCCTCGCAACAGAGCCAGTGGTAGAGGCGTGGTGGTGGCTTTCCTCTCGGGCTTTTCGATGGCCTATTCACCGAGCGCCTCCCTGAGCTCGCGCCAGGGACATCGATCTTCCACACGGTCGCTCAACAGGCCTCCACAGCGTTGGCAGAGGACAATGGTGCCCTGGTTCTTGAGCCACTGGAAGAGGGGGATGGACTGGCCCTGCTCCAGCACCTCGATCCGGTCCTTGGGCACCCCCGTTCCATCGATGGGCAACTCCTGGTGAAACTCGTACAGGGAGGTGCCGAAGGTGGTCTTGATCTCCCCCTGCAACACGCCTTCATCGCTCCGTCCCACAGCGCGAAGACCCCACGGGGCCAGCAGGTTGATGGACATGCCGTCTGCCGTGTTCCACGGGGCAGGGGCGAAGTCACGGAAATAGGGCTGCAGTGGGTGGGTGCCGAGCAACATGCGCGTGATCTCACGGCGGGCCTGGAGCTCCGCAACGCCTCGAATGTCCCGCCAACGGCCGCGAAGGGCCCCCGTGGCGGCCGGAATGAGGTCGCGCCCGAGCAGGGGGGGCCGGGCGGCCAGCTCCCGTCGGTGTTCCAGGTCGGTGTCGACGCCCAGGACCAGGTCGAGCCAGTCGAGCATCTCTGCGCGGCGCTCGCCCGCCAGGTCCTGATCGGGGAGCAGTGGACTGGTGCCCAGGGACTTCAGTAGCGAGTCGAGCAGGCCGCCGCCGAGGATCGTGCCCAGCCGGTGGTCATCCTCGATCTCGACAAGCTCGGCACCACCGGATGCCGCGAGCCGTCGGGAGTCGTCGGGGGGCACGATGATGTCCCCGGTGCCGTGCACAAGGATGGCGGACAGCCCTGGGGGAAGCACTGGCGGGAGACCGAACTTCACCCCGGCCTGGGCAAGAAAGATGGAAGGACCCGTCCAGAGACCTTCCTGGATGAGTGACAGCAGGACGGCCCCGCCAAAGCTGGAGCCCACGATGACCGAAGGTTGGTGTTCCGCCACCGCCTCTCGAGCCCTTGGCAGGGCGGCTTCCAGCGAGGATGTGTCGTAGCTGGGGGTGCAGGCGCCGTACTCTCGTGCGAGCCAGCTGGCCTTGCGACCCTGGTTGGTGCCCTCTCGTCCGTGGAAGAAGAGAGGGGTGGAGAGACTCGTGGTGGCTGTCATTGCGTTCGACCAGGGCTGGAAGGAGGGGGGTTGGCAGGGGCGCTGGTGGCTCGCGAGATCCAGGAG
>CAZMNK010000208.1:0-6738 GCA_964567625.1 uncultured Enterobacterales bacterium
TGGCTGGCCTGGAGGACCCTGCGTCGTTGTTACCGGCCTGCAAGGCGCTGGCCGATGCTCTGGAGGCACGGCGGGTGTTGATCAACCGAGGGCCCGTGGAACTCGAGGTCGAACTTGACTTCAAGCCCGTCGAGCAGCGGGGTGTCTTTCGGTTCAAGGGCTTCAGGTGGTTGCGCTGACTCGGGGCCTTCTCGTCCTGCTGATCGCGACGGGATGCATGGCGCCGGTGCGCGGGATGGTGACTTCCCAGGGGCCTTCCACGGAGATCGTGGACCTGGCGGGGAAGAAGTACCGCCTCCTGTTGGGCGATGAGGGGCAACCCCTTCGGTACCTGGACGGGTGTGTGGTCGACGTGGAGGGGCATCTGCTTGGTCGGCGCGTGGTGGTGCGGGAGTGGTCGGTGATCACCGCCAGTGATGGCAGCGCACCCTTTGTGGGGAGACTGCGCCGGCGGGGATCCAACCTGGTGATGGAGGATCGCAACAGCGGGTCCATCGTGATGTTGGAAGCCGACCCGGCTCTGGGGCTGGCCCGGTGGGTGGATCAGCCGGTCATGGTGGTGGGCTACATCACCGGACCCCACCAGGTCCAGGTCGTGGCTTTTCGAGGACTGGCTCCTGAACCGGACGGCCACTGGTGACCATCGGGTGACTTCGCCTCGCGGGAACTCGCCTGGGGCATAGATTCGGGGCTCCTCTCCACCGGAGCACACCCATGACCAGGCCGCTTGCCCTGCTCAGCGTCTCGGACAAATCGGGCATCGTCGACTTCGGCAAGGGCCTGGTGGCCCTTGGCTTTGAAGTCCTCTCGACGGGGGGCACAGCCCGGGCCCTGGCTGAAGGGGGTGTTCCTGTCACGAAGGTCAGTGACTACACGGGGGCAGCCGAGGTGTTTGGAGGGCGCGTCAAGACCCTTCATCCCCGGATTCACGGGGGCATCCTGGGGCGTCGGGAAGAGGACGAGAACGAGGCCGCAGCACATGACATTCGGTGGATCGATGTGGTGGCCGTCAACCTCTACCCCTTCGAGGCAACCATTTCCCAGTCGGGTGTGACGTTGCCGGAAGCCGTGGAACAGATCGATATCGGGGGGCCGTGCATGGTGCGGGCGGCCGCAAAGAACCACGCCCATGTGGCGGTGGTCTGCAATCCAGGGGACTACCTGAAGGTGATGAATGCGCTGTCCAATGGCGGAGTGGATGCGGAACTGCGGCGCCAACTTGCCGTCAAGGCCTTCCGACACACGGCGGCCTATGACGGTCTGATCTCCACCTGGCTGGCCGCCCGGTACAAGGCCGAGCCCCCCGCCGAGGGATCCCTGCCCATTCGAAGGGTCCAGGATCTCCGCTACGGGGAGAACCCCCACCAGAGCGCGGGCTTCTACGCCCAGCCTGGAGCAACGGGCCGTTCCCTGGATCGACTGGTGCAGCACCAGGGCAAGCAGTTGTCCTTCAACAACCTGGCGGATCTGGATGCGGCCTTGAGGGCGGTTTTCGAATTCGCGGAGCCGGCCTGCGTGGTGGTGAAGCACCACAATCCGTGCGGGGCAGCCATTCACCAGGACGGCCCGGCCAGAGCCTGGGAGTTGGCGTTGTCCGGCGATCCGGTGAGTGCATTTGGATCCATCGTCGCCTTCAACCGGCCCCTGGCGGCCGATGACGTCCTGGCGATTCGCCGCTCCAAGATCTTCATGGAGATCCTGGCCGCGCCAGGGTTCAGCCCGGAGGCTCTGCAGCTGCTCGAGGTCCGGAAGAACCTCCGGGTCATGGAACTGCCGAAGGATTGGGCGGACGCCAGGCCATCGGGACAGGACATCAAACGGGTCCAGGGGGGATTCCTCATCCAGGACTGGGACCTGGGCAAGGAGTCCGAGTGGCGGACAGCGACGTCGAGACAGCCTGACGCTGACCAGCTCCGAGCCCTCCGCTTTGCCTGGGCGATCGGGCGCAACGTCAAGTCCAACGCGATCGTCCTGGCCCAGGCCATCGAGGGGGGCGTTGTGCTCAACGGTGTTGGCGCGGGCCAGATGAGCCGGGTGGACTCGGTCAAGCTGGCCATCTCCAAGGCGACCCGCCCGGTGGCCGGTTCAGTGCTGTCGAGTGATGCCTTCTTTCCTTTCCCCGATGGCGTGAAGATCGCGGTCGAGGCGGGGGTTGTCGCGGTCGTTCAGCCCGGCGGATCGGTGAAGGACGATGTGGTGACTGCCGCGGTCGAGGAGGGCGGTGCCGCGATGGTTCACACCGGGGTTCGGCACTTCCGACACTGACCCGGGGCAGTCAGACCCGGCGGACAGGGGCATTGGCGGCCACCTCTCCGCGGGTGGTCGTGCGAAGCTCTCGGGGTGTGGTGCACCCTCCTGCTTTCCTGGGCCCTGGCCGGCGAGACCTCGCCCCGGGCTGAACTGGCTCGCGGGATCCGGCTCTACTACGATGGGGGCAGAAGCGCGGCGACTGTGATCTTCGAGCAACTCCATGCGGAGCGCCCCTTTGATGACGATGTGGCCTGGTGGGTGGCCCGTTCACGAATCGACCTGGGCCGACCCGAGGAGGCCCTGCAGACTCTCGCCGGGAGGCAGGGCCACAACCTTCCGACCTGGCGCTTCGAGGTCCTGGAGGGATTCGGACTGGTCCTGGTCGGTCAGTACGACAAGGCCCTGGCGATGTTGGAAAAGGCCTGGCCCCAGGTCCAGGGCACCGCGGAGCGTCCGGGTATCGCCGCCGCGCTGGGGATGTTGCGGGCCCAGGCGGGTCAGGACGAGGCCGCGGCGGAGGCCCTGCGGCAGGCCGGGCCTCAACCGCTGATGGCGCTGGACCCCGTTCTGGTCGGGGTGCTGGAAGAAGCGGTGGTGATCGAGGTGCGTGGTGCCAGTCAGGGCCGGCTGGACGTGACCCGAGGGGATGGCGACTGGCGTTTGGATCTCGCAACAGGTCTGGCCCGCCGTGGACCCCAGGAGGACCCGAACAGTCCGTCTGTCTGGGCACGGGATCCGAGCCCCCGTGGGCGTCCGGACCTCTGCCCGGGTTCTTCGAGTGGCTGGGTCTGGACAAGCCCGGCTGAGGGGCTGTCCAGTGGACTCGCCGGGGTCTACAGGTTCCGGTCTGGAGAGGTCACACGGCTTGCAATCACCCCGCCCGGTGCGGTGGACATCAGTCCGGCTTGTTTGGGGGATCGGGTGTGGTTCGTCCGACGTCTCGGAGAGCATGCGGAAGTGCTGCGGGTGGAGGGCGGGTCCGTGAAGCCTCTTTCGACGGGAGATGCGGGAGTGGCGACCGTCGACGTGCGTGAGAACCCACGAGGTCAGCCGGAGCTGGTCCTGGGATTGGTCGTGGAGGGGTCGCCCGGCGTCTACTGGATCCCCGGAGGGGAGAGCACTCCCCAGTTGCTCCTGGTGGCGCAACAGCCGCTGCTTGCACCTCGGTGGGTCGACTGATGGCGATGTGGTTCAGCCACCTGAGGTTTGTGGAGGCCTCTGCCGTCCGGTTGAACCCGCCGCTGGATCGCCTTGCCTCTTGTTGGGGCAGCCTGTGCTGCGACGTGGACAAGGTCTTCGCGGTACCCAGGGAGGTGAGCCACTATGGGCGAGAGGGGTTGAACTTTTCCCCAGAGGAGTTCCTGGAACGGGCTCAGGTGGGTCGTGACGATGCGGTGAGCCAGGCTTCCTTCCTGGCCGGCTACCTGTCGCACATGGCCGTGGACGAGGCCTGGTATGCCCACCTGTTTCGCATTCGGAGTGCTCCAGGGGGCCTGGGCGATGCCTGGACCTATGAGACGACACGGGCCCTGAACCTGGCTCTGGACCGACGAAATCGGAGCCTCTACGACCCGGCCGGGTTGGACTTCAGCCAGGCCTCAGGCGAAGACGTGCTGCCGCACCTGCGTGGCCCGGCGCGGGATCGGATGGTTCATGCGGCGACGATCTATGTCCGCTGGTCGGGCCTGATGGACTGGCGACCCGATGATGCGCTCTTGGGTCCGGTCACGGATCGTTTTCGGGCCCTGATGCAGGCCGAACAGGCCCGGGTTGATTCCATTCTGGAGGCCCTGGATGCCGAGGCCCTGGACCGGGAGGTGGTGGCGTTCACCACCGACGTACTCCAGCGTTTTCTGGACGACCTCGCGTCCAGGCAGGACTGAGTGGCCGCCCAGGCGCCTCCTGGCTGGCACCGAACACTGGGGCCCCTGGCTGGGCTGGCCCTCTGTGTTCTGGCCTGGTGGCAATTTGATTGGCTGGGGGCCGATCTCACCGCGCCGATCAACCACGGACGCAACGAGGACTGGGACTGGCAACTCAGCCTCTACGAGGCCTGTCGGGTGTCCCTGGTCGAGTTCCGACAGCTTCCCGCGTGGAACCCCTGGACCCAGGGTGGCGTTCCCCTGTGGGCGAACCCGGAATTTCCGGCGCTCTATCCGCTGTTCCTGCTGATTCCCTGGCTGGGCACGCATGTCGGGCTGAAGGTCTGGATCCTGGTGCACCAGTGCCTGTTGGTGCTGGCGGGCTACGTCGCCGGGCGAGAGGCCGGGCTGGGGCGAATCGCTGCCCACGGCGCTGCACTGGCCTGGCTCTGTTCGGCGTTTGTACCGGGCTTCATCCAGGTGGGGCATGTGATGTACCTGCCGCTCGCCTGGCTACCCCTGGCCTGGGTCGCTCAGCGCAGGGGGGCCTGGGCCTGGGCTGGTGCCTGTCTTGCACTGAGCTTCTTCGCTGGGGGCCACTACCTGTTGCTCTATGGGGTGCTCTGGCTGGGGCTGGACGCCGTGTTCCGGGGGCTCGCCCCGTCTCGCTTGCCCTGGCTTGGACTGGCCCTGGGGCTGAATGGCCTGCTTCTTGGCGTGCACTTCCTGGCATGGCCTCTTGGCCTCGCGGCGCTTGCGGCCCTGGCATGGCAACGACCACAGGGACTGCGTCGGACTCTTCCGCCCCTGCTCGGGTCCTGTGCTCTTGCGGCCCTGCTACTGGGTGTGAAGCTGGTCACGGCACCGACCCTGTTTGCACGGGCCGAACGCCTTGCGCCTCAGACCGTGGTGCGGGTCGCTGACGATTTTGACTGGGTCACGGCGTGGTCGGTCCTGGTCGGTGTGGGAGAGCGATTGAGCGGCCACGAGGGCCAGAACGTCTTCTGGCACCCGGTGCCCGTGGTGTTGGGGTTGTTCGGGCTTGGACTGCTGGTCTGGCGCCGCCCGGTCTTCGGGCTGTTGGGAGTGACCTGGTGGTGTGTGGGCTGGGGTGGGGCCACCCCGGTGAATCTCCTGGAGGGCCTCCATCGACTTCCTGGCTTCGAGATGATCCGCGTGGTCGAGCGCTACAGCCTTGTCTGGACGCTCTTTCTCGGCTGGGGATGTGGCGCCTGCCTGGACGAGGCATGGCGGCGGGCCCGTCTGGTCGGGGCGCTCCCAGTAGCAGTTGCCCTGGGCTGGTGGCTGGTCATCGCGGCTCCACGGGCGGCGAATGGGCAGCAGCTTGGACCGGGGCGGACCTCCCAGGTGACGCCCTCGACCTTTGCCCAGACCCGGTCGGAGTTGACCAACTTCGAGGCGATGCAGGCCGGCCTTGGAAAACTCGACTGCTGGACGACGGCCTGGCTGGAGGACCCTGCCCCGGGGCTCCGGGCCCGGGGAGATTCCGACTATCGGGGCGAGGCCTGGCGGTTGGAGGACGGGGCCGAACTGGCGGTGGAGTTCACCCCGTCAGCGATGGGTGTGGCCCTGCCGGAAGCCGGCACTGTGGTGTTGAACCAGAATTCCATCGATGGCTGGATGGTGTTTGGTGCCCCAGCGGGCTCTCACGACGGGTTGGTGGCCCAGGAACTCTCCGCCGGTATCTACACCTTCAGGTATCGGCCCCCTGGTCTGATGCTGGGGGTGGTTCTGTCGGGTCTTGGGCTTCTGGTGCTGGTCGGATGCGCACGCAGGCGAGCACCCGGCCCTCGAGCCAACGGTAGCGGGCCCCCACCAGGAAAGAAGGGGCCGGCTCTTCCAGGTGGAGTGTGACCTCGGCTGTGCCATCGAGGTCCAGCGACACCGAGGCCTCCATGAAGCCCACGGGGCGGTTCAGGTACGGGTGGAGGGCCTTGTAGACCGCTTCCTTCAGCGCAAACCGGAGCAGGATGGCGACCCACCGTCGGTCCGGTTCCAGTCCTTCGACGACAGCGGCCTCTTCGGGGCGGAGGATCTTGCTGGCGATGTTCGGTCGCGCCGGGGCCAGGTCCTCCAGGTCGACGCCCACGGTTCCATGGATCCGGCGGGCGGCCAGGGCCACGGCCAGGCCCCGTTTGTGGCTGATCGAGGCGGCGATGGTGTCCGGCAGGATCGGCTCACCACGGGGCCCGGTCAGAATAGGGCCGCTCTTGACGCCCAGTTGCCGAATGGCACGCTGGAGGGCCAGGCGGCCTCCGACCCACTCGGCCTGGCGGTGGCCGGACAGTTCGGCGGCGTGGCGTTGTTCTTCGCCATGGAGACGCGCCATGACGTCATCGGGCACCGAAGTCTTGTCAGCGGGCAGGGTCACCCCTGAAAGGAGCCCAAAGGACATCGCGTCGGCAAAGGCCAGGGCAAAGGGACGACTCACGGGCTCGGCACTAACCCACGCGCAAAGGCGGTCGCACCGCGGAGTCCCAGGTCAGGAGTGGTGACCAGTGCCAGGGGAATGTCCTTCAGCTGTTCCAGGAATCGGCCCTTGGCCAGAAACGCCTCCACCAGTGCAGCTTCAAAGGCCGGTTCGGCAAGGCGGGGCGTCACGCCA
>CAZMNK010000208.1:6748-8380 GCA_964567625.1 uncultured Enterobacterales bacterium
GATCCAGAGGCCTCCAGAAGGAAGATGGTGCAGGGCAAGGTTGCCGGCAAAGTGCCCCAGCAGGCTTGCGAAGAGCATCCGAGCCTGCAGGCAGGCGGGGGTCTGGCTGCTGCCGATTGCGGCCGGATCCGGGTTGTCGAGCCCGGCATGACCCTGCAGCACGGAGAAATCGTGGAGGGTCACGAGGCCGGGCCCACTCAGGACTCTCTCCCAGCTCACATGGTCATGGCGGTCATGCAACCAGGCCCAGAGGGCGGCTTCTCGGGGATTGTTTGGGGCCAGGTCCTGGTGTCCCCCCTCGCTCGCGGAGACCAGCCAACCGGTGGCGGTGTGCACCATCCAGCCCACGCCCAGCCCGGTCCCGGGCCCCAGGGCCACCACTGTTCCCAGGGAATCCGGGGGCGGTCCGGAGAGCGTCCGAAGCTGGTCAGGGCCGAGAGAAACCACCCCACGAGTCGCCGCCTGGAAGTCGTTGACCAGCAAGGTAGGGCAGCCCAGGGCGGCGCATAGCGCGACCTCGTCAAAGGCCCAGGAGTGGTGGGTCATCCGGGCCCTGCCCGACTTGACCGGGCCAGCGACGGCGACACAGGCGGCGCTCGGCACCTGGTCCCCCAGGAAGGAACGGACCACCTCTTCAAAGGAACGGTTGTCAGTGGTGAACGTCGCCTGGCTGGTGATTCTGTCCCCCTGCTGAAGCGCCAGTCGGCAGTTCGTGCCACCCACGTCAGCTGCCAGAAACAGGGGAGGGGCGGACATTGGCAGCGGGTATCCTGAAAACCGTCAAGCTCGCGGTCGACACGACCGTGGGTTTCGACACCTGGGCTATCCTCGGCGTCCGTGACTCCTCTTCTTCTTTTTGTTTTCGCTTGCGACCCGGGGACTGCTGCTCGCTACCAGGCCTTCGTCCACACCGGTGATGGGGTGTTCGACGTGCGGCCTCGTGACATCTCCGCGTTGACCGACCCCTATCGACTGGATGGGGACCTGGGGACCGGGAGCGCGGGAGGGACTGTGGGGATCGACTGGTCCACCACCCGAGCCATCTACGATGAAGGCCGTCCCTTGACGGTTCAATATGCGGTCCAGGACGACGTGGCCGAACCCCTGGACATGGAGGCACTCATCCTCTTCAGCCTCTATGGCAACCTCCAGGATGTCCGGGACCAGTTGGAGGAACTGGGTATCGACATTGGCGAACTCTTTCCGATGAACATCGCGATCAGTCCAGCGCTTCCCGATCCGGCCATGGGAGCCTTTCCGGCCGACAACGAGGCCTATGTGGGGGGCACGAACACCATGGTCGTGCTGCCCGACCTGTCTTCGGAGCTGCCCCTCGCCGCGAACTCCGGGGTGGTGTTTCACGAGTTCGGACACGGGCTGTTTCACTACCTGACTTCTGGGGATGTCTACGGTGAGAAGTTCATCGACCTGGACCAGCCGAGCGACATTGTCGATGGGGCCGGGTCGCTGGACGAGGGGTTCGCCGACATGTTGGGCACCCTGCTGACGGACGACCCGAAGTTCATCAGTCGGTCCATGGACCTGCCCGAGCGAGATGTGGATGCCGACGCCACCGCCATCGAGGTGGCGGTGCTTCCAGGCGAGTCCAGTGATGGGGGGGTGCTGGCCAGG
>CAZMNK010000209.1:0-3735 GCA_964567625.1 uncultured Enterobacterales bacterium
TGGGGGAGGTCCAGGACCCTGTGGGCGTCCTCTTCCGCGATGGAGAGGGCGTAGGGCCGGAAGCTCGCCCGCTTCTTGACCGTGTCGCTGAGTCTTCGGCAGGACTCGGCCTGGGTGGGATCCACCAGGATCGAGCGGTTCCCAAGGGCTCTGGGGCCGGACTCCATACGCCCCTGAAACCAGCCGACGATGCGGCCAGCGGCCAGGTCCTCGACGGCCCTTTCGACAATGGCCGAGTCTGTCAATTGCTCGGCGACGACCTGGGTGGCGGTGGCTCCTCCCCCGGTGCTGCCCGCCTTCCAGGACTCCGGCTCCACGTGCTCCAGCCAGCTGGGAACGCCCTGGGCCGAGTCTTGGGGGCCCAGGTAGGGCGTGTAACGGGGGCGTTGAGAACAACCGGCCTGCCAGGCTCCGAACATCGCCGCTCCAGCGGCGCCACCACCATCGCCGGGATCCGGGGGGACGAAGATCTGGGTGAACGGACCCTCGTGAAACAGGCGGCTGTTGGCGACGCAATTCAGGGCCACGCCACCAGCCAGGCACAGGTTGTCGACCCCTGCCAGCCGATGAAGGCGGTTTGCCAGGCCCATCAAGGCCTCCTCCAGGACCACCTGGACGCTTGCCGCCAGGTCCAGGTACCCCTGGAGCGTCTGGGAAGGGGGATCGTGACCGCCCAATACGCTCAGTGGAAGCGGATCCAGGAAGGGCCGTGGCTCTCCGAAGATGGCTGTGAATCGCGAAGTGAAGGGGGACCCACGGGTTGCGGTGAAGTCGAAGCAGTCCGCATCCAGCTCGTAGGTCCCGTCGCTCTGGATCCGGAGGACCCGGCGCACGTCTTCCACCCGGTTGGGATGGCCAAATGCCGCAAGGGCCATGGTGCTGCACTCGCCGTCGTTGGGACGAAAGCCCAAAAAGGCGGTAAACGCAGCGTAGAAGAGCCCCAGGGAATGGGGGTAGGGCAGGGTCTCCAGCACCCGGATTTCCGCGGGATTGGCCCAGGAACCGACAGCCAGGCTGGTACTCGCCCACTCCCCGACCGCATCCACGGTGAGGATGGCCGCCCGGTCAAAGGGAGACCCCAGGAAGGCCTGGGAGGCGTGGCTCACGTGGTGGGGCACGAAGTGAACCCGGTCCGGATGGATGTCCAGGGCCTTGCTGATGTTGTTGGCCAGCCAGAGACGGTCTCCCAGCCAGTCCCTCATGGACTGGACGAAGCGGCCCGCGGTTCGCGGAAAGCCACCGAGGGTCGACACCAGCACCCGGGTGAACTTGGTGTGGGGCTCCTCGTAGAAGAACACGCCCTCGAGATCATCCACGGTCAACCCGGCGTGCTCCATGCAGTAGCGAATGGCCAGCTTGGGGTGGTTGGGGTCGTGCTTCAGGCGGCTGAGGCGTTCTTCAGCAACAGTAGCCACCAACTCACCGTCGCGGGTCAGGGCGGCGGAAGCGTCGTGGTAGTGGGCACTCAGACCGAGGAAGTTCACGGGGCTGAGGCACTCCCGATGGGGATGTAGCGCTTCTCACTGTCGCGGAGAGAGGCGCGGAGACGACGTCGACAGGCCCACCAGAACACCGGTCCGGACACCAGGAAGATGGTGCCGAGCAGGAGGCCAGAGAACAGGTTGCCGATCCAGGTGGACAGCCTCACCAGGGACTCCTTCTGCCGCCGCCAACGGATCTGGCGTATCAGGGCGCTTGAGCTTGTCCTCTCCGCCCAGTACCTCCACCAGGGTGGCCAGGGCGGTGTCCTGGTGTCCCGCTTCGTCCTCTCGGATGTGCTGCAGCCAGGCCCGGATGTCCTCACGGCGGATGGCCAGGCAGTAGTCCTCGAATTCTCCGTAGACCTCGCGCTCTCCTTCATAGATGTAGGCCAGGAACTCCCCCAGGTCCTCCGGGGTGTGGAGCAGCGCCTCTCGCCGGTCGCGGCACAGGGGAAGGGGCCTTTCAGCATAGGCTCGAGCCAGGCTGTGGAAGCCCGCAGCGTGCTCCATTTCCTCCAGGGCATCGTGGAACATGGCGGCCCGCTGGTGGGGCAGTTCAAGAACCTCCATGGCTCGCAGGAACTGCCAGGCGCTGTCGGCTTCCACCTCGGCGAATCGCAGCAGGCTCCGAGAGACCCGGGTCTTGGAGAAGGCCCAGGAAACCGGGAGCATTGTCCGGATCGCCAGCTTTCGCAGAAGTGCCCGCATCCAGAAGCTCCATGCCCACGACCATTGTGTCAAGGTCTCCCGGTGCTCAGCAAGCGCCGGGTTGTTCTCATGCATTATTCTCGGGTTGTGAGCAAGACCATCGAGGACGGAGCCAAAGGCCAGGAAGTGGGGGGGAAACCCCGGCGGGTTCGGGTCCTGAAGGCGCTCACCGCTGTCGTGGTGCTGGTGTTGGTCTTTGCCCTGGTCCAACTCTTTCAGAGGTGGGATTCGGAGGCCATCTACGGCTTTGACGCGGATTCCACGCTGATCGTGCGCCAGAGTCAAGAACTCGGACCGGGTATCCACCTGCTGCTCCCGAACCTCCGTGGGGCGCGGGTCGTGGTTCCGGCACGTCCCCATGACCCTCGGGAATTCCAGGACCCGGCGAATCGTCGCAAGCTGCAACGTCGCCAGATCTTTCATGTGAACACCAATTCCCTGAGTACCCGGGGGGCGGAGCCCTCCCGGGACCCCCGGGATTTCAACATTCTCTGTCTGGGGGACTCGGTCACCTTTGGCTGGGGGTACGAACAGGAGCAGGCCTACCCTGCCTTGTTGGCCCAGGAGCTGGGTGTCGAGGTGATCAACGCGGGGGTCCCCTCGCTCAAGCCGGGACACATGGCTGGCTGGCTCAAGCTGTTGAAGCAGGAAGTGCCTGTGGACCTGGTCCTGTTTTCCACCCGGCCGGACATGGTGAACCCGAACCGCTGGTCGGACTACCGGAAAGCTGCCGGCGAGGCCGCGGCGATTGCCCATCCAGCGCCGATGGGGATTGTGCTGGCACCTCACAGCACCTTTGATGCCCAGGACCCTGCCCGGGTGGCCAAGGAGACCCAGCAGGTGATCCGGACCGTCGAGCCCATCCCGGTCCTCGACCTGACCCAGGCCTTCCGGGAGCAGCGACCGGACCGGGGTGTCATCCTGGAGCGGGAAGGGTCCCTACAGCGCGTTGTCTCCCTTCCCGGCCGGGAGGTCCTGCTGGAGGTCCAGGTACCACCACATGGGGTCGCGCCGGAGATCGGAGCCCTCTTCGATCGCAACACCGACCTGGTCGAGCCCCTCTTCTTCGATGGTGGGCACCCTGATGACGAGGGCCTCCAGCTTTTCGCCCGCGAGGTGGCCCGGTGGGTCAGGGCCCAGGGCTGGGTGCCGGAGAGCGCTGAATAGAGGCCACAGGCCTGTCATCACTCGAACAGGCCCGCTCCGGTGGTGGCCCGTTGTGATGCCAGGAGCGTTCAGCGTGCCGGTCAGCGGAAAGACAGGAGCGTATGGCCACCGGTAGACTGGGCCCTCCAGGAGCGATGGCGCCGTGAGTTGCTCTTCGGCAGGTTACGGACGGGTAACTTCCTTGAAAGAGAGCCAGGATGCCCCGAGGCAAGCGCCTCTCGTCCGCTGAACGGCGGGCACAACTCATCGAGGTGGGCCGCGGGGTCTTCTCTCGACATGGCTATGAAGCGGCGTCGGTCGAGGAGATCGCTCGAGCAGCCGAAGTCTCCAAGCCCATCATCTACGAGCACTTTGGCGGCAAGGAAGGCCTGTTTGCGGT
>CAZMNK010000209.1:3835-8292 GCA_964567625.1 uncultured Enterobacterales bacterium
CGGTGCAGTCCTCCTGAGCTGGATTTCGGGGTGCAGGCCTCGCTATTTCGCGTACACGTTCGTGTGAATCATTCGCCCGTCTTCAGCCAGGAGCTGGTGGGCGGTGCCGATCGTGGCCTCAAGAGAGCGTTGGACGGCATTGCCAGCCGCTTCGGTCTCGACGTGCTTGCCGGCGAGGGCCTGGCGGAGGAAGGCGGCTGCCGTTTCGGGAGAGGGGGGTGTGCCGCTCGGGGTGTCGGCTTCCTGCCGGCTGAAGGCGTCCATGGCCACGCTCTCTAGAATGGCCTCCTGGCTCGCCTGGAACAGGCGCGGATGCCCGAAGATCTCGGCGGAGACGAAGTGCCCGTCGACCGCGACCACGAGTCCGGTCACCAGGGGAAGGGGGGTCAGGCCCTTGGACAGGACGGACACGGTGGCTCGGGTTTGTTTCTGGATTTCACTGGAGCCGAGGGAGGCCATGTAGGTTCCAGTGCTCGGTTCGAGCTGCTCAAGGACCGTTCGACTCGGGGAACTCTCGGCCATTACCGTGCGCTTGGCAGAGTTGAGACGGCTCACTGCGTTCCAGGTGTCCGACTGGCTCTCTTTTTCCTGGAGCACCTTCTTCAGGGAGGTCTCGCCTCGCCCGCCATAGGCAAAACCACCGCCAGTGATCCCCTGTCCCAGGGTGGACCAGCGTCCTTGTTCCACGCAGTTCACACTCAGCGCCACGGGCTCGGTGCTGGGCTTCACCAGCACGTCATCGGTCACCACGCGGTCCTGTTTTCCACCTTGCAGCACCTCGCCGGCGATGATCAACAGGTCCTGGTCACCCTTGTTGTGGATCATCAGCCTGGGGACCTCGCCACCGTCGCTCATCTCCGAGATCTCGACCGTTCCCCTGGCGAGGGCATCCTTGAGCAGCACGTGAACCCCCGTCTCCAGGGGCGGCTTGCTGTCGAGAATCGGGTAGATGGCCACCTGTTCGTGGCGAATCGGTTTTGCCACCTGCCAGCGGGCGCTCACTTTTGAGGTCCCTGCCAACGGGTTCGGGTCCCCAGGAGGAACCTCGCTTGCTGCCATCGGTGAGGTCGGACCGGCAAGGACCGCGGGGTCCGGACCCGGTGTGGCATGGGACAGCCGGGGACCGAGCATCCAGGCTGCACCGAAGAGCCAGGTGACCGTGACCAGGGTTCCCAGCAGGGAGAACAGCGCCAACGCCGCCAGGGTGAGGTTCAGGACAAGGACCGGGGGACGTTTCATGAGGGACCTCTGACCGGGTGTACCCGCGATTCGGGCGGGCCACGGATCAGACGTCAGACGAAACCAATGGGTTCCTCAACCGCTGGGATTTCTTTTTGCGGGTCCCTCAGGGGGGCGCCATGGTGGGGCTGCGCTGGCAGGCCCTAGAGCGGATCCGGGTAGGTGTCTCCATAGCCATTGCCCGCATAGCTATTGCCGGACTCGGTGATGCTGTAGCTTCCGTAGGCGTAGATGCCGTAGTACAGCGAATCCTCGAGCGCCGAGTCGGTGATCGACGCCGTGCAGTAGTAGCAGCTGATGTTGCCCGGGTAGGACGTGCTGCTTCCGCCATAGGACACGGTGGTGTTCTCCAGGGTGAACGGGTTCGCATAGGATCCGACCAGGATGCCCGCCCAGTCACCGGCAGCGGGTGAGGACTCCGCCGAGGTAAAGGTGGCATCGGTGGCCGTGAAGCTCGCGGGTCCGCTCCACCCCACGTAGAGGTAGGTGCTGCCCCAGGGGAACTGGATCTCGGCCCCGTCCACCACCAGTTCCACCGGGATGGCGCTGCTGCCGTAGACATTCAGGTAGCCGTAGCCCACCACGTAGGGCACGCCCGGATCGGACCAGGTGCCGCTGGTGTTCACCGCATAGGAGGTCAGCCAGATCGCGTCCTCGCCGTTGCCGGTCATGGTGCTGCTGTCGTCCAGTTCAACGACTTCGTCTGCCGGGAGCAGGAGTGGATACCCCTCGTTGCCGGTGATGGTGTTGTTGCTCCAGGAGTCCAGGGAGCCCCGCAGGTAGAGGCCACTGCCGTCTCCGGACCCCGTGGCCACGGTGTCCTGGATGGTGCAGTCGCTCATCGAGAGCGTGCTGGCGGCTGCGTCGTAGATCCCGTAGCCCTCGTTGTCGCGGATGAGGCAGTCCGAGAGGGTGGGCTCGGCGTAGTAGATGTACAGGCCGCCGTAGTAGGAGTCGCTGGCGTACTCCAGGGTGAACCCGCTCATCACCGTGTCACGGCTGGTGTAGTAGCCGAGGTAGATGCCGTCCCACTGTCCAGGGGAACTGTCCTCAAGGGTGGAGAAGAGGACTCCGTCGCCACTGCTCCGATCGCCATTCACCACCAGGTCGCCATAGCTGCTCGCTCCGATGTACAGGCCGGCGTTGTTGTCGAAATAGACCTCGACCCCATCCTCGATGGTGAGTTGAGGGGCGCCACCGCCGTAGACGGAAATGTCACCGGTGACCTGGTAGGGCACCTCCATGTCGTGCCAGGTCTGGCTGTCGCTGACGAGTCCGGAATGCACAGCGATGGTGTCCGTCCCGTTGCCACTGACCTTGGACGAGACATCGAGAGAACCGACGGCACGGGGGGGGATCGACAACGGGTGGTTTCCGTTGTTGGTGACGATGTTGTCCTCGAAGGCACCACCCAGGTTGCTGTAGGAGTCGATGTAGATGCCGTAGCTCGTGTTGTCCTCGATGGTGCAGCCCGAGATTGCTGGCTCGGCGTAGTAGTAGGCGTAGATTCCTGCCCCTTCGTTCTCCCGGAAGGTGCTGTTCGTGAACGAGATCGCGTCGTTCTGGTTGTAGTAGAGGAAGACACCCGTCTGCCAGCTGGCGCCGCCGGCGTACTCCAGGGTCAGGCCATCGAAGCTGCTGGTGTCGTCCACGTAGTAGCCCAGGTACAGGCCGTCCCAATCCCCGGGTTCCGGGCTGTCCGCCGCGGCGGTCATGGTCACGCCTTCGGTGTGTCCATCGACCACCAGGTTTCCGGCGTAGCTGGTTCCAACGTAGAAATAGGTGCCGTCGAATCGAAGCTCAGTGCCGTCTTCGATGGTCAGCACCGGGTCGTGTGTGCTGCTCTGGACATAGATGTCCCCGGTGAACTCATAGGGTGCATCCTGGGCCTGCCAGGTGCTCGTCTCGGCCACCGTGCCACCGCGCACACTGATGACGTCGCTGTCGTTGCCGGTAAAGCTGCTGCTGGGGTCCAGGGCCGAGACGTGGTTGGCGTAGAGCGTCATCGGGAAGCCGCCATTGCCGGTCAGCACGTTGTCGGTAAAGGACCCCGCGTCCTCGTTCAGGCAGGGGCTGGCGGCGCACTCGAAGCCCGCACCTTCGTTGTCACTGAACTCCGTGCCGGTGATGGTGGGTTCGCTGTAGTAGCTGTAGAGTCCGGCGGCTCCGGAGTACCGGATGGTCGAATCCCGGATCTCCGGGTCGACCAGGTACATGTAGAGATTGGCGGCCCCCAGACCGCCGTACTCGATGGTCAGGCCCTCGATGTCCGTGGTGTCTGAAGCGTAGCTGTAGAGGTACAGCCCGTAGTAGTCGCCGGGTGCCGGGCTTGCCGCGTCGGAGGTAAAGGTCACCCCGGTCGAGGTGCCCTGGACCTGGATGTCGCCGTAGCTGGGGTAGCCCACATACATCACGGTCGCGGGGGCAAAAGACACCTGGGCCCCGTCTTCGATGGTCAGCACGGGACGCGTGGTGTCCGAGACATAGATCGTGCAGGTGACCAAGTGGCCGCCTTCGTTGGCCTCCCAGGTCTCGTCGCTGCTGATGTACCCGCAGTGCTCGACCGGGCAGACCTCGTTCACCTCGCCATCACAGTCGTTGTCCGTGCTGTCTGTGCAGATCTCTTCTGCACCCGGGTAGCTGTTGCTGTCTCCGGGCTCGCAGTCCTCGGCGTTGTCCACGTAGCCAGAGGGCTGGTCGCAGTCGGAGATGGTGGAGTCCGGATCGCCGAAGCCATCGCTGTCGCTGTCGGAATACCAGGTCGTCTCGACATTGATGCTGGTGTCCGTGTCGTCGCAGTCCTCGCAGGCGCCATAGCCGTCGCCATCGCTGTCCGCTGCGTCGTCCACGGTGCCATTGCAGTCGTTGTCGACGCTGTCGCAGACCTCGGTGCCGGCGGGGCTGATGCTGCTGTCGGCGTCGTCGCAGTCGCTGGCATTGCTGACGGTGCCGGATGGCTGGGAACAGTCGCTGTAGGCCGCGTCGGGATCACCGTAGGAGTCGCCGTCCAGGTCCGCGTACCAGGTGCCGGCATCCGTCGCGTTGTCGTCCACGGTGCCGTTGCAGTCGTTGTCCACACCGTCGCAGACCTCCGCCACGCCCGGGTTGAGGCTGGCGTCGGCGTCATCGCAGTCACCGAGGAGGTAGGTGTAGCCACTGGGGGCCTCGCAATCGACGTTGGGCGTGTTGCTCTCGTCGCCGTAGCCGTCGCCGTCTTC
>CAZMNK010000210.1:0-8253 GCA_964567625.1 uncultured Enterobacterales bacterium
CATCCTCGTACCAGGTCGATGCATCCGCGGCGTCGCCGCCGTCGCTGTCACCATTGCAGTCGTTGTCGATGCCGTCGCAGACCTCGGTCACGCCCGGGTGGACTTCCGGGTCCGTGTCGTCACAGTCCCCGTCGTTGTCGACGTAGCCAGTGGTCGCGGTGCAGGCCCGCAGGGGGTAGAGCGGACTGCCGTAGCCATCCTCGTCGTTGTCGCCAAAGTAAAGGAGCCCATCCTCGGGGGGGTCCTCGTCGACGCGACCGTCACAGTCATCGTCCCGGTCGTTGCAGAGCTCGTCCACCCCAGGATGGATGTCGTCGTCCTCGTCATCACAGTCCTTGCCGCCCAGGTCAATGCTGTCGTAGCCATCGCCATCCGCATCCCAGCCGATGACCTCAAACCACAAGGAGGCCGAGGCCGTGCTCCCTGCGGAATCCGCCACTTCCACGCTCAGGGTGTGGTTGCCCACCTCCAGGTTCTCGAGTTCGAAGCTGATTCGCCCGGACTTGTCCGGGTTCAACGAGGCGCCCGGATGTCCTTCCGCCACACCGCCCCAGCTCACGACCAGGTCGGCGACCGATTCCTCGTCGGGGTCGTAGAAACTCGCCTCGACAGGGACCCGGTCACCCTCGCCATAGATACCCTCGGCCTCCGGGTCCAGGAGGGACACCGTCGGGGGTTCCTGGCTGAGCACCGAGAAGTAGATGGCTGCCTCGGTCTGTGCGCCATCCTGGTCGGACACCTGGAGCCGCAGGGTGTGTTCCCCACCGGGAATCACGGTCGTGACATCCAGACCAATGGTGTTCCCATTGACCATCGATGAACCCTCCAGGGGTCCCAGGTCATCGACGGTCCAGGAAACGGCCAGCTCCGACACGCGGGTCCAGTCGTCCGAGACCACGGCACGCAGGGAGACCGACTCCCCCTCCGCCCAGCTGTCGCCGTCCAGGGGCTGGGTGATCGCGACTTCGGGAGCCGCGTTCTCCACACCGGAGTCCACGGTGTCGCCGGTGCAGGCGCCCCCAAACAATAAGGCGGAAACCAGCAGGAGATGGCGCATCAGTCGTCCCAGGTCGAGTCGGGGCCGCCAAAGGCGCCCATGTCATTCGGGGTGCCGTCCGCGTCATCCATCGAGGAGGACGAGTTGCCGGCGTCGATGACCGGCGACTCGGTCGCCAGTGTCCAGTCATCGTCTGTCCAGTCACTGTTGTCGGTCGTGGCGCGGAACAGGGGGTCCACCGACACATTGCCATTGGTGTCGCTCACGTCCGAGGTGCCGCTAAAGAGCGTGCTGAAGGCGTAGATGTCGGAGAAGACCTGGTGCCAGGAGGCGGAGCCGTCCACCAGGATGCCTGTGCCATCTCCTGTGCCATAGACGATGGAGCTGTCCATGTCGCCAATGCTGGAGCCGTACAGGTAGATCCCCTCGCCGCTGGAGGCATCGTTGTACCCCAGGGTCACGTTCTCCAGGTCGACCGTGCCATCCACGGTAAAGAAGGCGCCTCCATTGTCGGTGGCCTCGTTGCCGACGATGGCCAGGTTGCTGCCTGTCAGGGTTCCTCCATCGACCATCACGCCAGCCCCGTCGGCAGCGGAGTTGCCCGTGACCCAGGAGGAGTCCCAGTAAACGCTGCTGCTCTCGTCCACGTAGGCACCGCCACCCTGGTCGGCATAGTTGGAGAAGGCGTGGACCTCGTCCAACACGCTGTCGCTACCCAGCAGGCACAGCCCGCCTCCGTAGCTGTAGGTGTAGAAGGTCTCGCCACCGCTTCTGAGTCCGTCCATGTGGTTGGTCTGGTACGTCGTCCCGGCGACGGTGAGCTGGTTGTCTTCCACCACCAGGTCAATCAGGGTCGGGCTGGCCGCGCTCACGTAGACCCCACCGCCACAGTAGGTCAGGAAGTAGTCACTGCAGATGTCTCCGGTGCTGATCACGGAACTGCAGTCCCAGGTCACGTAAGACTCATCCAGGTTCCCCTCGCCCCCGGTCAGGGTGAAGCCCTGGAGGCTCGCGGCCGCAGACTCGCCGTTGGAGAAGGTCACCACCGAGCCACTCAGCCCCGTGGCATCGACCACGGTCAGGTCCGAGCCACCAGTGCTGGCCACCCCGATGTCGTTCCCGTTGAAGTCCAGTACCTCGAAGTAGGTGCCCGGATGCACGGCCACGCAGCCGACGGCGCTGTCGATGCCCTCCTGGATCGTGATGAAGGGATTGTCCCCTGTGCCATCCGCGGTGCTGGACGAGCCGGTCACATCAACCACGGTGGGTTCCAGGGCGTCTCCATCATCGCAGTCGACCCGGTTGTCGGGCCCATCACAAGCCCACTCGGTGGCCAGCAGGCTGCCATACCCATCCTCGTCCAGGTCCTCGGGCCACCAGTCCCCGTCCACAGTGAACTCGTCGACGATGCCATCGCAGTCGTCGTCGTTGTCGTCGCAGTATTCATCCGCGCCCGGCCAGGCGGCGGAATCGCTGTCATCGCAGTCGGTGTTGTCCGTCACCAGGCCTGAACCACCGTTGCAACTAGTGGAATCCACCGAGGCCAGGGCATCGCCATAGCCATCGCCGTCCACATCCGGGTACCAGTCAATGGCATCCGTGGCCGAGTCCTCGTCGACTTCCCCATCACAGTTGTTGTCCAGGTCGTCGCAGATCTCGGTGGCACCTGGATTGATGCCTGACACCCCGTCATTGCAGTCGGTGCTGTCCAGAACATGATCGGTCGGCTGGTCGCACTGGTGCCTGGTGGTCTCCGAGTCTCCGTAGCCATCTCCGTCATCGTCCAGGTACCAGTCCACGGCGTCCGCCGCAGAGTCCTCGTCCGTCTCGCCATTGCAGTCGTTGTCGACCCCGTCGCAAACCTCGGTGGCATCCGGGCGGATGCTGCTGTCCCCGTCGTCGCAGTCGGTGTCGTCGGTGGTGTACCCACTGGGCACGCTGCAGGCAGCGGCGGTGGTGTCCACATCGCCGTACCCGTCCCCGTCGCTGTCGGCGTAGAAGACCTCGCCGTCCGCGGCAGTGTCCTCGTCGGTCACCCCATCACAGTTGTCGTCGACCCCGTTGCAGACCTCCGTGGCATCCGGACTCACCTCGTCGGTGCTGTCATCGCAGTCGGTCTCCACCAGCACATAGCCGGCGGGCTGGGAGCAACTGACCTGGGCGATGTCGGGATCGCCATGGCTGTCTCCATCCAGGTCCCGGTACCAGGTCTCGGCATCAGCGCTGGAGGTGTCGTCCGTCAGTCCATCGCAGTCGTTGTCGACCCCATCGCAGACCTCTGTGGCATCGAGGTTGACCGCCGCATCGGCGTCATCACAGTCGTTGCTGTAGGCCACGAACCCGGTGGGTGCGGAGCAGTCCAACGTCGTGTTGTCCGGATCTCCGAATCCATCGCCATCGTCGTCGGCATACCAGGTCACTGCATCCTCGGCGCCTTCCCCGTCGGCGACGCCATCGCAGTCATTGTCCGTCCCGTCACACACCTCGGTGCCCTCCGGGTGGATCTCCGGGTTGTTGTCGTTGCAGTCCGAGCTGTTGCCGACGAAGCCCGAGGGGGCATCACAGGCCGTCACGTGCTGGTCCGGGTCCCCGTAGCCGTCCTCGTCGTCGTCCTCGTAGAAGTCCAGGGAGTCTCCCGCATCCTCGTCCAGGGTGCCGTCGCAGTCATTGTCCACCCCGTCACAGGCCTCGTCGGCGCCCGGGTGAACGGTCGCACTCTCATCGTCACAGTCCGTGCCACCGAAGGTCTCACTCTCGAAACCGTCACCATCGGCATCGGTGGTGACGACCTCGAACCAGGTGGAGGCGCTGACCTCTCCGCCCAGGGTGTCCGCCACGATCGCGGAGACCACGTAGTTGCCCGTGCCCAGGTCGACTAGAAAGGCCTCAGCCACGCCACGGGAGTCCGGGTGGGTCGGGGCATCGGCATCCCCGGCCAGTTCTCCACCCCAGGTGATGGTCAGGCCCCGCAGGTCCGACTCGTCCGCGTCCTCCACCGCCAGGCGCACGGTCACGACCCGGCCTTCTCCATACCGCTCCGACTCGGTCGGCGTTTCAAACGAGGCAGAGGGCAGGTTGTTCTCGACCACTGAAAAGAGGACCTGGTCCCCGCCGCTCTGGCCGCCGCTGTCCGTGGCCTCCAGGGTCAAGAGATGCTCACCCAGTGGCAGGGAGGTGCTGACCAGGAGACTCACGGTCCCATCGCCCCGGGTCAGGTCCCCGTCGAGGGGCCCAAGGCCCTCCACACTCCAGGAGAGCTTGATGTTCTCCAGGGGGTCCTCGTCGTCCACCACGATCGCGCTGAATTCCGGGGCTTCGATGCCCTCGGCATAGACCTGACCCTCCGTGGGAGCGGTCAAGGTGACGTTGGGTCCAGCGGTGTGACGGGTCAGGCCCGAATCGCTGCAACTCACGAACACCACAAGAGACAGGAGAGGCACGAGGAAACCGCGCAAATGTAGAGCAGACATAGGAAGGACCCGCCGATTGGTCGAAAGGCATCCTACCTCCACAATTGTGGGGGCTACAAATCCTCCTCTGCCGGTTCAGTCTCCGGGACGGGGTGACTGCCAAAAAGCGGGGACACCTCTTCGCGATCAGGAATGTCCGGTGACTTCTCGCCCACCGTCATCACCTTGATGCCTACACCGGCCTCCCGGTCCGGATCCGGGGTGATCCCCTGGCATGGAAGCTCCAGGTCCCAGGGGCTGTAGATCGCCACCCGGGCATCCTCGTAAATTGGCTCACCAACCAGATCGGCCATGTCGAACCGCATCCGGCGCAAGCGGGTGCGCTGGGCGTTGTCGACCAGGCCTGCGCTGGCGATGCCCTGGATCACATAGGCATCCTTCTGCAACACCACGTAGCCATACCCGAGAGCCCCGAATGCACGGAGATCCGCCAGGGTCCACCCCTGGATCTCCGCCTCCTCCTGGGCCAGGCTCATCATGGCCACGACAAAGGTGTTCTCCGTCCGGATGGCGCTGGTCTCTGAAGGCCTGAAGACCTCGCTGCTCTCCAACATGCCCCCGAAGATCGGTCGGCCATGATGCGTCTGGTAGTAGAGGTGGGACTGAGTCCAGGCCCAGGGAAGCTCCAGGATGGCCTCCTTGCCCCCTTGCGCAAGGCACTGGTAGCCAGCCGGAACCCGTGACTCCCAGGTTCCGAGGGGCAGGAGATCATTGCTGCCCAGGTGCCCCATCCACAGGGTCACGGCAGTCACAACGCCCCATGCCCGCGACCGCGGGCTCCGCTCCCCCAGCCGGGCCAGGACCATCACCATGGCCAGGCAGACCAGCACCGAGAACCAGGCCATGGCCCTGGACGGCCACCACAACCGTCGCAACAGTGCCAGGCTGTGCAGCAGGGCACCCCAGATCGGGTCCACCAGGTAGCGGTCTCCCACGACCCAGATCGGACCCGTGGCACAGATCAAGAGCGGCACACCCAGGGCCAGCCACTCCCTTCGTGACATGCGACCGTGGGGCTTCCAGAAAAAGAGGCCGACCGCCAGGAGGCCCACCCAGGGCAGGACCTTGTGAAAGGGAGAGAAGGTGCTGGAAACCCCGGCTTCCGTGGTGCTCACGGAGAAGGCCCCTGTGGCCCCTCGGAAGGGCTGCCAGGTAAACACCCCGACCGAGTCATCCTGCTCGGTCAGAGGCACGAAGGAAGTCCAGCTCCACTCCGAGAGATCCAGGAGACCGGGAACGGTGGCGTCCTGGCTCGCCGTCTCCAGGGCCAGGGGAAGGGCAACCGGCGCACACAGGGCCATGGCGGTGACCCCCATGAGGCTGTAGCGGGACAGGACCCGGAGACCGCTGCCGGCTCCCTCCGGAGGCCGCCAGGAGAGGAACAACCCCAGGACCAGGATCGCCAGGCCCCCGAACAGCCCGTAGAACCAGTATTGGTAGGAGATCAATGCGAGAAACAGGCCACCGAGGATCGGCGCACTCAGTCCACGTCGATGCCCGCTCCGCCATGCCTGCAACACCACCAGGGGCAACAGGAAGATCAGCCCCTGGGTCGGTCGACCTTCCCGAAGTTCGTAGAGCAGGAAGGGCGACAGGGCAAAACACACCGCGCCGACCCCCACCGCCACCCGGTCATCGCACAGTTCCCTGGCGAGCTTGTGGAAGCTCCAGCCGGCTGCCACGCCGAAGAAGAGGCAGAAGAGGTTGTAGCCGAGTTCCCGTCCCAGGAGCAGCCGAAAGGGCACGGCGACGATGGCATCCAGGACATTCGCGCCGGTGTGGCGGTAGATGTCCTTGCCATAGGGGAAGAAGAAGAGATCCGTCCAGCCCAGGGACCGCCCTTCGAGCAGTGCTCGCTCCGTGAACCAGTAGAACCACTGGGTGCCGTACTGGTCCACATGCGCGGCGCCCAAGAAGCCCGACGACCAGTCGGCCAGGTCCGGCCCCACGACACAAAGCAGCGCGCCCAGGGCGAGAACCGCCGTCAGAC
The DNA here is from genome assembly GCA_964567625.1 of uncultured Enterobacterales bacterium. GTDB lineage: Bacteria > Myxococcota_A > UBA796 > UBA796 > CAJQPC01 > CAYFPX01. Next base: position 6,458 of record CAZMNK010000210.1, read on the forward strand.
GCCCAGGATGGCCGAAGAATTCCGCCAACCGAGACCTCCATAGCACAGGTAATGAAGGGGAACTCACTTGCACTCGGGGTGGCAGAACCTAGAATCGCGGTGGGCCTTGACTGCGGCACTCAAAGCGGCGGGGCAGGAGCAGAATTGAAGCAAGTCGTGTCGTCCGTCGCCGTACTGGCGGTGATCTGGCTCTTGTGGTCCGGACACTACACCACGCTGATCCTGTCTTTTGGCGCGGCCAGCGTCTTGCTCGTACTCTGGCTCTGCAGGCGACTCCAGGTGCTCGACGAGGAGGGTGCCCCCGCCCACATCACCCTGGCCCTGGTGGCCTATCTGCCCTGGCTGGTCAAAGAGATCGTCCTCGCCAACCTCGACGTGGCGCGACGCATCCTGGATCCCAGACTCCCGATCCAACCCCAGTGGGTGGTCACCCACAGCGACCAGCAATCGGACCTGGGCCTGGTGTTGTACGCCAACAGCATCACCCTCACCCCGGGCACCGTGACCGTGGACATTCAGGGCCACTCCCTGCTGGTCCACGCCATCGCCGATGACGCGGCCACAGGGCTGGAGACCGACGAGATGAACCGTCGGTGCGTCAAGGTCGAGGGGAGGCACGACTAGATGTACATCGTCGCCACCATCGGAGTCCTGGCCACCATGGGGCTTGCCCTCATCCGCGCGGCGAAGGGTCCGACGGTCTGGGACCGCCTCCTGGCGGTCAACACGATGGGCACGATGACTGTCCTGCTCATCGCGGTCCTGGGGTTCCTGACCGGTCGCCCCGAGTGGCTCGACCTGGCCCTCATCTACGCCCTGATGAACTTCATCGGTACCCTGGCAGTCCTCAAGTTCGCCAAGTACGGCGACCTGGCAGAAGGCCCGGAAGGGGATTCCTGATGGCGATGGCCCAGATCCTCGACGTGCTGAGCCTGGTCATGCTGAGCAGTGGTGCGATCTTCTGCCTCATCGCCGGTATCGGTCTCAACCGGATGCCGGATTTCTATGCACGGATCCACGCCGCGGGTATCGCCGACACCCTCGGTGCCACGCTGATCCTGGTCGGACTGCTGCTGCAGTGCGACCCGCCTCACCTGTTCTCCGGGCACCCGGACCTGGTGGGCATCAAGCTGGTCATGGTCCTGGGCTTCCTCTGGCTCACGAGCCCGACCTCGACCCACGCCCTCGCCCAGTCTGCCTATGCCCATGGCCTGGAGCCGATCCTCGCCACCTCCACACCGGTCGACCCGGAAGTGGCTCGACTTCCCGACTCCCCGGTACAGACCGAGGCGGCCGAGAACTACGCCGAAGAAGCCGACACCGATCCCGGGGTGGAAGAGTGACCGAGTTCGTCACCCTTTTGCTGCTGGTGGGCATGGCTGCCACGGCCTTTGTGATCGCCCGGCTTCGGGGGCTCTTTGGCGTGGTCATGCTGACGGGCTTCTTCAGCTTCCTGAGCGCGAGCCTGTTCGTCGTGATGGATGCCGTGGACGTGGCCTTTACCGAAGCTGCGGTGGGGGCCGGTGTCTCCACGGTGCTGATGCTCGGGGCATTGTCGCTGACCAGCCGCGAGGAAAAGGCCCGAACCAGGAGCTTCCTCCTGCCGCTACTCATCGCCACGGTGACCGGCGCCTTCCTGATCTACGGCACCCTGGACATGCCAGCCTTTGGAGACCCGAAGGCCGTGGTTCACACCCACCTGGTCTCCCGGTACCTGGAGCAGAGTGGCACCGAGATCGGCGTGCCCAACATGGTGACCTCGGTGCTTGCCAGCTACCGGGGCTACGACACCCTGG
>CAZMNK010000211.1:0-3261 GCA_964567625.1 uncultured Enterobacterales bacterium
GACACCGAGGACACCGAGGACACCGAGGACACCGAGGACACCGAGGACACCGAGGCCGCCGAGGACACCGAGGTCGAGCCTGCGCCGATCGGTTCGGAAAATGAGCCCGAAGGCACACCCGCTCGTACCCGTCCCACCGGGCAACCCTTCCGGGTGCCTCCCCAGGAGGCCTTCCAGCCCGAGGAGCCCACCGAGGACACGACTCTCGACGTCCCCGGTCTCCCCACCTACCTGCTGCCTGCGGTCGGAGCGGAACAGAAGGAAAGGGGCGAGAGCGAGCCCGAGAGCGAGCCTGAGAGCGAGAGCGAGAGCGAGGGCGATCCGACGGAAGCCGTGCCGACTGAGCCGGAACAGACCGACGACGAATTCCTCGAGGAACTCGAGCGCGAGCTCCAGAATGAGATCGAGGCCGAGAGCGCCATCGAGGACCAGAAGCCACCGCCGGTGACAGACGAGCCCACCGAGCCCGCAGCCCCCCCCCCTCCCCCGGATCCGGTGACCTGGGAGGCCTACCAGGCCAAGCGTCTGCGCTTTGTGGCCAACCCCCGAGACGGGGCCTTCGACCGCACCCCACCCTGGACGGTCAAGACCGGTGCTGGCAAGCGCATGACGGCTCACCAGTTCGCCCGCATGGTCGGGGACACCGAGACCCTGACTCGCCTGGTGCAGGAGGAGACCTGGGGTTCCCGGCGTGGCTACATCCTTGCCGGGGTCGGCGGAGGGTTGATCGTGGGGGCTGCCGCCTCCCTGGTGAACCTCGGCAACGTGGAGTCCCAGTACCAGACCCCACTGCCCCAGGAAGGCGAGTTCTCGGACTACAGCGAGTACCTGGAGGCCCTGGACTCCGCGGAGAGCGCCAACGATGCCCAGAAACAGGCCGCCCAGGAAGACCGAGTCTGGACAGCCGTGGCCCTGGCTTCAATGGGCGCCATCACCCTCACCGTCGCCCCCCGCAGCAAGGACGCCGTGACCACCCGCCAGCGGAACCCGGCGAACTACTACAGCCACTCGGACGCCGACCACTGGATGAATGTCTACAACGCCACGGTGCGCCAGGAGCTGGGTCTGCCGGCCTTTGAGGGCGCTCCTGTGAAACCCTCTCAGCGACTGGAGGAGGCAGACTCCCTCGACGACCTGGACACGGAACTCGAGGAACTCGAGCGCGAGGAGGCCCAACGACGGGACGAGGAGCCCCAGGAAGGCCCCGGCCCGGAAGAGGCCGGGGAGCCAGCCCCTGAAGACCCTGAGGAGCCTTCCGACACCAGCGAGGATTCCGGGGAGCCTGCTTCCCCCAACGCTCCCGGCAAACCCGGCCCGGAACTCCAGTTCCAGGTCGGGCCTGGCTGGTTTGGACTGACGGGGAGGTTCTGATGTGGCTCGCACTCAGCGCCGTGGCTCTTGCCGCCGGGACCTCCACCGATGTGGAGCTCTTGCACCCCACGTTCACCACGGGTTCCATCCCGGGCGTCGACAGCCCCAACCAGCTCGGCCAGGGCACCCTGCGCGTGGGCCTGTTTGTGCAGTACGAGCGAGACCCCCTCATTGTCTACAGCTACGGCCAGGAACACGGAGCCGTGATCAGCCACAGAGAGACCAATGTGCTCGGCGTCTCCTGGGAAGTCCACGACCGCATCACCTTGCGGGGCCGCCTGCCCGTGGTCGGCCAGTGGGGGTCGGACGTGTCTCAGTACGCCGCCGATGGCCTGGGACTGGGCGATGTCTGGCTGGGGGGGAGCGCCCTCGCGGGCCAGGTCGGTCCTGTGGTCTTCGGGGGTCACCTGGACATCAGTCTGCCCAGCGGCAAGAAAGACGCCTACATGGGTGAGCAGTACCCCCGCGGCGTGGTCGGACTGCTGGGGAGTTCCGAGGTCGGGCCCGTGGAGTTCATGGGCGACCTGAGCGTGATGTTCCGCGCCCCCACCGACACCGAAATGGACTTCGTGCTGGGCACGGAGTTGAGCCTCAACGCCGGCGTGAAATACCACCTGTGGCCCGGCCGAGTGGCCCTCCACAGTGGCTTGCTGACCCGAGGTGGCGTCACCCACCTCTTCCAGGGAGGCGCCGAAAACAGCTCCGAGATCATCGGGGGCGCCCAGTACAACATCCGGGACAGCTTCGTGTTGGATGTGGGTATCGGCAAGGGAATCGCCGATGGCTATGGCACCACAGAGTTTCGAGCCTTTGCCGGGTTGACCTGGGTTCGCGTGCCCCCGCCCAGGGAGATCGCCCCTGCCCCGGTGCGGGTTGCAGTGACCGATCTGGATGACCGCCCCCTGATCGCGGACGAGGACCCCGAGTTCTTCATCGAGGAGTTGGCGGCAATCGATGATGAACCGGTCTGGGAGGAGAAGCAGCTCGCCCGCATCACCGGCAAGCAGATCGAGATCAGGGACCCCATCCAGTTCGATTTCGACACCGCAAACATCCTGCAGGAGTCCTTTCCGACATTTGATGCGATTGCAGAACTGTTGAACGAAAACCCCCAGATCATCTCGATCGTCATCGAAGGCCACGCCTCCGAAGAAGGCACCTACGAGTACAATTTCGACCTGTCCAACCGACGCGCAGGGGCGGTCTTCCAGGCCCTGATCAAGGCCGGCGTGCACCCAAGTCGGCTGGCCTATCGGGGCATGGGCGAGGTCGTCCCGGTGGCCGGCGGGACCGATGAGACCTCCCTGGCCGCCAACCGGCGGGTCGAGTTCCACATCGTGCGCCAGCTCCAACCCGACGAGGCCCTTCCCGGCTACGAACAGCAGATCCTGCTTCCCTGGAGCGGCGAGCCCATCGAGATCGAGCTCAAGGAACGGCCGGACCTGGTCGGCGGGGAAGGCACGGAAGAAACCGCTCCTCCCGTGCCCTCGCCGGTGAAGGAGCGAGAGAAGGTGGACCCCGATGAATTCCTCCAGGACGACGAGGAGGAAGAGCCATGATCCAGCTGTTCCTCTGGCTCGCTGTCCCGGTACACGCCCAGGACGACACCGGGTGTCTCAACACCGAGTACACCCAGGACCTGAACTGCAACACCATCGATGTGCTCGATGAGAACGCGGTCAACCTGCTCGACGAGGACTGCGAAAACGAGCTCTTCGACACCGCCGAGGCGGAAGCCTACGGAGGGGTCACGGGCGAACCCAAGCCCAACGCCGACTACTACTACGACTACTGGTCCTACGGCTGCGCCCACCCGGTTCCCACCGTGAGCTTTGATCCGGATCGGGATGGGTTCAGTGATGGCGTGCTGACCTACCCCGAGGGCGCCAC
>CAZMNK010000211.1:3271-8094 GCA_964567625.1 uncultured Enterobacterales bacterium
TCACGGCTGTCCTGGCCTGTGACAACTGCCCGGAGATCTACAACCCCGTCCAGGAAGACTGGGACTGCGACGACGTCGGCGACGTGTGCGACAACTGTGTGGACCTCAAGAACAACGACCAGTTCAACAACGACGAGGACTCACTCGGCGACGCCTGCGACAACTGCGACTTCGTGACCAATCCGGACCAGTTGGACACCGAGCCGGAGGATGGGGGCGGACCCGACGAGGTCGGCGATGCCTGTGACAACTGTCCCGAACTCTACAACCCGGACCAGTTCGACGCGGACCTGGACGAACTCGGAGACGACTGCGACAACTGCCCGGCGATCTACAACCCCAGCCAGGTGGATGACGACCTGGACTGGGTCGGCGACGAGTGCGACAACTGCCTGGGTATCGCCAATGCAAGCCAGGAAGACGCGGACTTTGATGGCCTTGGAGACCGCTGCGACAACTGCCCTGACGGCTTCAACGCGGACCAGACCGACCTGGATGACGATGGCGTGGGTGACGTCTGCGACAACTGCCCCACGCTGTTCCAGACCGTCCAGGTTGACCTGGACGAGGACACCATCGGCGATGCCTGCGACAACTGCCCGGATCTGGAGAACCTGGAACAGTTGGATGACGATCGGGACGGGATCGGCGACGACTGTGACAACTGCCCGGCCACAGCCAACGCGCCCCAGGGGGACGAGGACAACGATGGCATCGGCGATGTCTGCGACAACTGCCCCCTGGAATTCAACCCCGACCAGGAGGACGCCGACGAGGACCACCTCGGAGACATCTGCGACCTGGACCCGACCCTTCGAGGGGGTGGTAGCCGTTGCGACGTGGTGGCCGGCCCCGTGGGCTTTGGCCTCTACGTGATGGGGCTGGCATTGCTCGGGCTGCGGCGCCGAGAGGACTGAACCGGACTATTGCTCGCAGTCCAGGGGCGCGATGTACTCGACCTCGATGCGCGCATTGGCGGGCGGCAGGTGGTCGGCATCAAAGACGATGGCGTTCTGAACATCGTCGTAGGTCCAGCCCTCGTCCACCTTGGCCCAGGCCCCACTGGGGGGGCTGTCCTGTTGCCGCACCTCGAGGGTGTCGGTGTCGGGGCTGTGGCTCAGGGGGAAGGTGTCCGTCGGCTCGCCGGCAAGCGCCGCGATCAGCTCCAGGTTCCGTCCCCAGTCCACCGAACAGATGCTCAGGAAGTAGCCATTGGTCTGGATGGCGGCCTCGTAGTACCCCCAACCCTCGTCGGCCGAGGGACAGCCACCGGGAACGTCCCCGGCGACAGCACTGATGCGAACCCCGTGACCCTTGCCAACAAGCTCGTTCTTCCACTCCTCGGAACCCCTGGGGCTCTGGTCGGGCTCGTCCGAGATGAGCACGATGCTCAGGCGGGAGTCTTCACGCAGGAAGCCATCGTTGCAGCCCCCGTTGAGGGCCGCGTCCTTGAGGGCCTGGGCGGCGATGAAGAGACCCGCCTCGGTGTAGTCCTGGTGGGGCCCAAACACGGCACTGCGGAACTTGGACTCCACGTTGACCGTGTCCTCGGTCAGGATCTCGCCGTTGATACAACCATTGTCCTCGGTGACCACACCGACCTGCCAGTCGGCCTCGATCTCCTCCATGGCGACCAGGAAGTCATTGAAGTTGTCCGACAGGTTGTCGGCGTCGTTCCACATGGAGCAGGAGCGATCCACGTGGAAGAGGATGTCGGTCTCCTCCCACGGCCCATCAGGCTGGATGAACTCGTCGATGAACGGGGCGGCATCGTCGCCAATTCCCTGCTGTTCGGCCGTGCGCTGGCCCGCAGCCTCGTTGCTGACCACAAACAACTGGCCGTCGTAGTCCTCGTAGTCGGGCGGTGCGAAGACGATCTCGACCGGGTATTCCTCGCCCGGCTCCAGGGTCACTGGAAGGGTGGGCTGGATGAGGCTGAAGCCCACACCCGAGTGGGCGATTGAAGTGACCTCCAGCGGCGCTTCCCCGCTGTTCTGCAGAGTCAGGTCACCCCCGGAACTGCATCCCGGGGGAACGGAGCCGAAGTCGTAGGGATCCGGGACGATGCGCAGCTCAGGCAGCTTGCCCTCACCGGTCAGGTCGATGACGTCGACCAGCGGGTCGGAATCGTCACTGGCGATCTGCACCTGGCCCAGGTTCGAGGCCGCCGTCGGACTGAAGACCACCGGAACCTCGACGCTGGCACCGACGGGAATGTAGAAACTCGTGTCGCCCGAAATTTTGAACGCAGTCGTCCCGGTGACGGTCAGGGACTCGATGTCCAGAGAAGCATCGCCTTCGTTGCTGATGGTGAAGAACTTCTCCTGGGACTCCTCCAGCAACAAGGCGTCAAAGGAAAGGATCGGCGGGTCCACGACCAGGATGGGGGCTGGGTCGTCCGAACCCCCAATGAGGTTGACACCAGTGTCGATGCCATTGCAGGCGACAAGCAGCAGCGTCACTTGAAGGATGTGCATCATGCCTCGGTCTCAATGCCCGGACCTGTTGCCAGAATAGCGCGACAATGACCTCCTTGCGGTAAGGGGATGTCACAGACCCATGAAAGACGACCGGGGAACAGCCCCCACATCCGCCCCGAAATGCACCGGATGGTCCTCTTTCCGGGGAATCGGGACCGCCCCTGAGTCCCTGACCAGGGCCGCCAACCCATGACAGGCGCAGGCGGGCGACGTTCGATCTCGGCGTCGTGGTCTCACAACGGCCGTTCCGGTTCCCGTTGATCAGCGCTCGGGCAGATCCGAAAAGCCTCGGCAGATCTCCTGCATTGCGGGCAGGTGAGGCTCGAGTTCTCCTGCCGCCCACAGCCCGGCCTTGTCCATGTCGACGATGTCCGGCACCAGGTTCAAGGGGCTCAGCGTCTTGCCCAGAGGCAGGTAGGTATGGGCATAAGGAAGGTTGCGGAGCACGTTTCCTCGCACCGCCTGCTGCAGGGGGTAGAAGATGACCGAGCTGGGTTTGGGGGGGAAGCAATCCAGTGCCAACACATAGACGTTGCGGTGACCGTCCAGGCGTCCAGACATGGCAGCCTCCCACCCGATGCGGGCCGGGACATTGTCCACGATGCCCCCCTCTGTCAGCCGGGTGATGCCGTACTCCGCGTAGAGCGCGTCGAGCAGGTGCTTCATCCTCTGGTCATCCCGGACGATGTCGTAGTGAATGAGCCCCGGCACAGCGGCAGAGAAACCAGCGGCATCGACCACATCCACGTCTTCTGTGCCCGGATCCCGTCCGAAGATCACCGGGTGCAGGGCGTCCGGATCCGCCATGAACTCCCGAAAGATCGAGGCCAGGTTTCCCACCTTGCGGATCTTGGAAGCCCGGAAGACCAGGCCCGGCTTGACCGCCTCGTCCAGGAAGTGCTCATACCAGGACAGATCATGCTTGAGGGCGTCCATGCGCAGCCCGGTGGCCACCACAAAGGTCGGGATCTCCAGTTGACAGATGGAGAGCGGGAGGCCGTCCGGGTCCAGGAAGTACTGGCTGATGGCTCGCCGAAGATGAAGATGAAGGGTGGCAGGAAGACCATATCGACTCGGCTGGGGGCCCAGGCTGAACACCCGCTGCCAACTGAGCCGGTTCATGCAATCGACAATGGCCGCAGGATCATGGTGGCGACGGCGGGCTCGAAAAATGCCCGCAAGAGCCCCGATAGAGGTCCCACAGATGAGCGAGGGGGCCAGACCATGATGGTCCAACAGGTTGAAGACGCCCCCGTAGCCATAGCCAGCACCTCCACCGCCCCCGAGGGCGATGACCACCTGCTTTTCGCAGACCTCCCGGCGGATGTTCTCGGGCGGCACATCGAAATGCTCCATGCACCGACCCCGCAGCTCCCGAGTGGTGCGAACCAGTTCGGGCAGGGACCGTAGAGCAGGCCAGAGGGTGGGTTCGTCGGCGCCCAGTTGCGGCCCCAAGGTGTCACGAACCCGCCAGGCATGGGGGCGAAGGAGATCCGCCACCTCGCGGTCAACCCCGTGCCCGTCCCGCAGGGTGGTCAGCTTGGCAAAGTTGATGATGTAGCGCAGGCCGTCGATCAACTCGTCGGTGAGTTCCCCCGGACGGGCCAGCACCCGCTCGACAACCTCCCGTTCGAGATCGTGGAACGCGCGGCGGTGGTCCCGGAGTTCCTGTGAGGTCACAGGGCCAAGCTAACGTCGAAGAAGGCCTCCACCTCCTGCCGGGGCTCATTGGCCCGCCGAGGGACCCAGTCCGCGGGCATGAGTCCCAGAGGTCCCCGCCAACCGAAGCGACGACCGACGAGCACCACAATTCCCCGCTCTTCTGGCGAGCGAATGACACGACCGGCCGCCTGGACCACCCGGTTCAGGCCCGGCACCCAGTAAGCGTAGTGGAAGCCCTGCCCATAGCGTTCCTCGCACCAGGCCTGGTGCAGGCTCCGCTCCAGGCTCACCCGGGGCAGTGCAGGGCCCACGACCACCACGGCCTGGAGAATGCCCCCCGGCCAGTCCACTCCCTCGGCCAGGATCCCCCCGGTGACCGCGTGCAACACCCGAGGTGGCCCCTCTCCACAGAGTGTCTCCACGAGGGTCTGACGGGCCTGTTCGTCCATGCTGCGCTCCTGGACGAGGACCTTCCGTCCCTCCAACTCGAGCAGCGGTGTCAATGAGCCCAGGTAGTCAAAGGAGCTGTAGTAGACCGCCACATTGCCCTGGACAGCCTCGATCACCTCCTGGAGCAGTGCTGCGGTGCGTTCCCGGTGGGGGGCCCGGTCCTTGAAGGCCGTCGAGACCCGCGTGGCCAGCACCACCTCGCGGTTCTCCGCCGGGAACGGCGACCGGGCC
>CAZMNK010000212.1:0-8082 GCA_964567625.1 uncultured Enterobacterales bacterium
CACCGCCCAGGCCTCCAGCGCCAACACCGCCACCACCGGCCTCTCCTCCCCAGGTCGACTCGTTCGACGGGAACTGGTACATCACCGAACTCGGCAACTCCAGCTGGGACATGCCGGTCTCGGGATCGACGTGGTAGCTGTCGGGAACGACGATGGACGCGCGAACCGGGTAGGCCTCTCCGCCCAACCAGCCGATGCTCAGGGTCGTCAAGCTGACCCGCACAAAGGTCCGACTGTCCAGGATGACCTGGGGGCCCGCGGGTGGCAGATCCTCGTTGGTGGTCAACGTCGTGTCGGAGGGCATCCAACTGAAGGTGACCGCCGTCTCATCCAGGCTGGTGTTGCCATCCAGATCGTCGTCGAAGCAGTCCTCGAAGCTGGACAGAGACCACAGGAAGCCATCGGTGTTGATCTGATCAATGCCTTCCTGGACCACCGGCTGGACCGGCTCTGGCAGGGCCAGGTCGAAGCCCCCCTTGAAGGCGCCCACCATCCGCACGGTCGTGGTGGTGGGGTAGTCCTCGTATCCATCCTCATCCACGAAGAACGAGGCGGGCACTGGCCAGTCCGCAGCGTAACTGAGCGGTACCGCGCCATACTCGGGCTCCGCGCAGTAGCGCAGGGTATCGGCGGCGTACCAGACCTGGTCATCGTCACAGTCGGAGGGACTGTTGGCCTGTTCGGCCGTCGGCGGCCCACTATTGGCTGCAATGGAGAACTCTTCGTAGCCGTCTCCGCCGCCCCAGTACCAAGAACCCAGGTCGGAGAGGTTGGCACACCAGCCCCCACCATTGTCGTCATAGACGGCGTTGACCAGCGCGAAATCTGGACGACCATCGTCGTCAGTACCGTCCTTGATCTGGAAGCGAAGATCATCGACGCTGGAAGCAAAGGTGACCTGGGCTGGCGCCTGGACGCTCCACTCCAGGGACTCGTCCGTTCCCCCGAACCAACCCACGTTCTGGGAGTGCACCCTGGGGAAGACGAAATTGAAGAACTCGGCGCCCCCGGCGGTGCCGGTGTAGCCATTGTAGGAAATGCCATCACAACCAGCGCCGTGGCTGTCGTCACCGCCGCCGTAGCAGCTGTACCAGTAGTTCGTGGCCAGGACATAGGAGACCTGGTCATCGTAGAAGTCCCCCACGTCGTAGACGTAGAGGTCTTCGGCCACATCGACACCGCCCTGGGTGCTCACCGCCACATCGACCGGACCGCCGGTGATCGGCCCCCGAGGCACCTCGACACGAAGCCGGTCTTCGGTGACCTCGAGCACCGTCGCGTTGACCGTGCCGAAGTAGACGACCACAGAAGCACTGTCTGTGCCAAAGCGCTCACCCACGAGGACGATTTCACCGCCCCCGGTATTGCCCAGCTCGACAGCAAGACCGCCTTCGACCCCCAGGATCTGCGGCGGCTCACCGGAGTAGTAGGGTTCGAACTGGCCAGCGCAGGCGCAGAGGCCCGTGGCGCCCAACAGGAGGAGGAGTCGCGGGTTGTAGAGCATTCCTCTAGTCCTTCCAGAGACGGGTCATGGTGTCGTCTTCCAGCCAGAGCCGGCCGACCTTGATCGAGTTGGCCTGGACCTGGGCATCGGGAACATCCCGCCGGTTGCCCTCGCGATCCTTGACCGCAGGCAACGGCAGATCCATCTCGGTGGTGCGGGAGAAGAAGAAGACTGCGCCACCGGCTCCACCGTTGCGCTCGACGTAGGCGATGGCCTCTTCCAGGTGCGCCATGGTCAGGTCGAATTCGCCATCATCGGCCACGAGACAGCTGACTTCCGCAAGATTTGAGCTCGGGTCCCCCCGCAAGTGCTGCTTGGGATCACCATCCCCTTCCAGGCCCTGGGGATCGAAGATGTACTGGATGGCACTCTCGTCTCCCTCGCCCAGGTCGGCATCCTCACAAGCCAGCGGATCCCGGTAGCCCTGGGGGAGATCCCCGGTCACCAGGCCCGCCTCGACATCTTCTGCCCAGAAGTCCACCACGTCCGAGTTGGCCGAGGTGGAGATGGGAACCTTCCCGACCAGGTTGGTCTCTCCCTGGGGATCCAGGGGGTCCAGGAAGCGGATGTTCAGGATGACCTTCTCCTCGGTGGACACGCCAGGCGTCCACCGGAAGGTCAGCTTTCCGTCGTCGGTGTCCCAGGGCCCGGTGTAGATCTGGCCATCGAAGACCGGGTCGTTATCGGGGGGAACCTGGACCTGTCCGCAGTCCACCAGACCGTCCGGTTCATTCGCCAGGAACTGCACACAGGTCTGGTGAACGCCGTCCTCGGCCAGCGTGTTGCCCTTGCCGTCATAGGCCACGCCCTCCCAGCTCAGCAGCAGGTCGTCGGGAGCGGACGGCAAACGGAAGCTCGGCACCTCGGGCACGGCGAAGCTGGTCTGAGGGATGGAACTGACCGGCGCTTCAAACGGTGGAATCCCGCCCGGGAACTCGACCTGGACCTCTTCCCCATGGGGGTAGTTGGAGGCTCGGACAACCTGTTCGGTCATGTTGCCCGGGTCGTCGTCTTCCCCCAGTACGTAGCTCGTCATGGGGACGCTGACGTGGCTCTCGACCCCGATGTAGTAGACGAACACGTCCTGGGGGTCCGGCGGGTAGATCTCCGGGTAGCGAGCAAAGGCGTACTCTGATTCACTCTCCAGGGACCGGACACGGAGGCCGTAGCCGACATCCACCGTGCCCGTGGAGATGAAGGAGAAGGGCTCAAAGGTGGTCCAGCAGTTGTCAGCCACCGGTGGCGGGGTCCCGAATGCCCCAAAGTGAGCCAGCGGGTCCGGCGTCCCGGCGTCAAACAGGAAGCTCATGCCATAGACCGCTGCATAGGGCGGTGCGATTTGAGACATCTCCGGCCCGACCGCGTTGGTCGAACTGAGCCCAAGGAGTCCCAGGGAGAGGCCTCCGCCGGCAAAGTCGACGTGGTCGTATTCGACCATCCCGCCAGCGTCTTCGGGCACGGGCCCGATGTCGTCGGGGTTGTTGCCCACGCCAACCAGCTTCACGTCAACATCTTCGGCGTCGCGACCACAACTGGCCAGCACACCCAGCAGGGCGGGGGCAAGAAGCAGGAATGAAGTGCGGTGGATCATGTCGTGTCTCCTACCAGCCAGTGCCAATGCCGACGTAGACGCGAAGAGCGCCTTGCTCGACCTCGTTGGAGAGAGAGTCCCCAAGTGCGGAGTCGGAGGCGTCGATCGCGCCATCCCCATCCACGTCTCCTGAGGAGCCCCGAATGTCGTTGAAACCATAGGCCACCCGAACAAAGCTGTCCCACGAACCCCGGTTGAACAGGCTGGCTCCGATTCGGAGCTCGGCGCCCACATCGAACAACAGGTAGTTGCAGCCGAGGTTCTTGGTGGTGCACTCCTGGGGGGAGTTCTTGTAGGAGAAGTCCTTGAACGGAACCTCCCGCTGGATGTCCTCGGGGTCGTAGGCAATCCGATCGTCGTAGCGGTTGGTGTAGAAGCTCCCGGCCTCGCTGGGCGGCCGATAGGACCACAGGTTCCCCGCTGTTCCCATGATCTGGCCGTAGATGTCATAGAAGTACATCGGGCCCACCTTCTTGTTCATCTTGGTGATGACCGGGAAGCGATAGGCCAGGTTGACGATGGCCAGAGTCTCCCCGGACAGCGCCCCCGACGGGTAGCCAGCGAAGAAACTGTTCGGCTGGAAGGCCCCCTGACCCCAGTAGTAGGGGTGCCGGCCACCGGCCCGGAACTCGTCCCAGCCCATGACGTTGCGGTCGATGAAGCCGAACTGAAAGTCGATCTGCAGGGTCGTGTCGCCCTCGGTCTTGTCCCGCCAGCGATTGAGCAGATCCGGCACAGGCAGGTGCTCGGTCCAGCGGAACTCGAACCCGTTGTAGCCATACTGGCTGAGCTTCTCACCATCGTCGACCACGACCCCATAGCTCGACTCGTAGACCACGTTGGTCAGGCCGCGGGTGTAGCTGAAGTTGACCACTCGAGCGCCACGGGGGTTCAGTCGGCTCCGGTAGGAGGTCCCCTTGTTGTAGGTCAGCGAGACACTGCTGGTGCCCCTCTGCAGGTAGCGCTCGAACCCAGAGTCGCTCAGCCCTCTGAAGCCGACATCCATGCCGAACAGGAAGACATCGGCGGTGATGTATTCGCCCAGTGGGTAGGACAGTCCACCGGCGACCAGGGTGTAGGCGTAGTTCTGCTTGAAGTCGTAGAGGGACTTGTCGTCGGTGGTCGTCGGATCCTCGTCCTCGTCCAGGAGGTACCCGAAGTTCGACTTGCCCACGAGACGGCGTGCGAACACGAAAAGGTCCGGGTGCCAGCCGTGGTAGGTCCACCCCGCCAACGCGTCGATGGTCTGCCCCACGAGAATCTGGGCGAAGACGTTGTGGTACTCCGCAAAGTCCTGGGCATAGGTCTGGAAGCCGGCCTGGATGTTCCAGTCGGTCTGGCTGTCGTTGTCGATGCGCAGAATGGGAACCCCAGTCGGCGGCATGAGGCTCGCACCCGTCTTGTACGGGTGGGTGAGCTCCTCGAACATCGAGAGGTCCTCGGTAAAGGCGAAGACGCTCGCCACCTCCTCCTCGGGAATGTCCACCACGAAGTCTTCGCTCGCGTCCTGGGCGAAAAACTCGTTCCTGTCCACACCGTAGAGCTTCCAACCGTGGGCGGTGAAGTTGGTGTAGACCAGGTTGCCGTCCGGGGTGACCAGCGGACACTCGGCCCCTCCGATCACGTTGGTGAGCTGGGTGATGACTCCGGTGTCGGGTTCAAACCTGTAGATGTTGAAGATGCTGTCCGGGTCCGCCGAGAAGTAGATGTTCCCGTCGGTGTGCCAGTAGGCGTCCTGCTCCTCGTGACTGTCCCAGGTGATCGGCCGCAGGTCGGATCCGTCCCGGTTCAGGATGTAGAGGTCCTGCTGGAAGTTCCGGAACACCGCCACCACGATCTGCTGCCCATCCGGCGACCAGTCCGCACGCTGCAGCCAAGTGCCATCATTCCAGTCGGTCAGGTAGGTCTTTTCCGTTCCATCCAGGTTGATGCGAACCAGGTTCGTACCACCATCCCCATACTCAAAGTAGACCAGCTCCTCGCCATTGGGAGCGACGGCGGGATCCGAACCCCGAAGGGTGTTTGGAATCGGCCGGCGGTTCTCTTCCAGGATCGGACGACCGCCACCGACGATCTTCCGCATCTCCGGAGGCTTGATCGTCTCGAAGACCACACCATGTTCCTCGGCCTCGTGGGGAGCGAGATCAACGATCCAGAGCTGCTTCCAGTTGTAGCCGTCCAGGTCTGGCTTCCCGCCCAGCTTGCCCAGGTAGTAGTTCCCGTAGAACTGTTCGTTTCCGGTGTGTACAAACGCGTCCTGGCCGGGAATGAAGTCCCAGCCGTGCATGAACTCGGTCCGGAAGCTGTGGCTCATCTCAGCCACGCGAATCGCCTCTTCCGGGTCATTCCAGGCACGGCCTCCGTTGAAAGCCGAAAAGACCTCCTCTCTCGGAATCTCGGAGACTTCGATGCGGGCACGGTTGTTGCTGCCCCACCAACGGCCATCCGCAGAGATGCGGGCCTCGAGGTTCCACGTACTGGTGGCCTCCTTCTTGTCCTCCCGGTCCCGAGGCTCGTTGTCCAGCCACTTGTCCCGGCCCTTGGCGCTGGTGTACTCCCAGGGAGCCCGACCATTGATGTTCAGGTCTCGGCCCTCGACCTCGCCCTCGGCCTTCACCCGGTCGTACACCGCCGTGTAGCGCTCGGTCAGGTAGGCGACCCAGTCGTCGTAGAGTTGCTTCAGCGGGATGCCAAGCACATCTTCGATGACCTTTTCCCAGTCCCCGTGGAAACCCTTCTGACTCTCCAGCGCAAACTGTGCGTAGGTCTCGTCCCCGAAGCGCTCCCGCATGTACAGGGCGATGCTGTAGCCCTGCTGGTATCCACGCTCGCCGTCACCCCAGTCCCGCTTCTCGATCCGGGTGACCCACTCGTCATAGGTGAGCAGGCGTTCTTCCAGGACCGAGGTGCGGATGTTCATGTCCCGGCTGGAGGACCACCAGTTGTAGCCCGCGTTGTCCGACCAGTACTCGGCGCCGCCCTCCGTCCACCAGAAGGGTGGTGAGTCTCCAATGACGACCTCGGCCCCCGAGGCGGTGTTGGAGATACCATCGGTGTAGAGGCCCCCGATCAAGATGCCACCTGTCCCCTCGGCAAAGGGGCTGTTGGCCTTCAGGGAGACGACGTGTGCAAACTCGTGCACCATCACGTCGGAGAACCACTCCATCCGGCCACGCATCCGGTAGAAGTAGCCACCGGGGTTCGCGGAGATCTCGATCCAGTCCCATGCGGGGATGGTGAAGCCCGTCAGGTAGTCCGGCTGGTCCAGCAGGACGACGTGGATCTTCTCCTTCAGGTAGTAGTTGAACTCGGCGCACATCGGCGCCCACATCTCCTCGGAGATCTTGGCGATCTTGCGGGCCGACCACACCGGGTTGATGGGGTGGGGGTTGTCCTCCGAGAGATCCTTGGAGACCGGGTAGTGCACCATGAAGTGCTCGGTCTCGATGGTGTACCAGTCCAGATCTGGGTGGTTGCTCTGGAAGACGAACTTCTCAGCCGACGAGGGCGCCGACCAGAGAATTGAGAGGCCGAGGCCGAGGACCGGAAAGACGTTGCGCAGCTTCATGCTCAGTACCGGAACTTGATGGCAGCGGACCAGGTCAGCCCACGGGTCGGGTGGATGTCCTCAAGAGGAAAGAACATGAGGTCCTCTCCTCGGATGGGAACGTGAAGTCCCAGGACGAAATCGGCATTCTTGGAGGCGTGGGCGATGAGCCGGGTGTCCACGCCGAAGGACCAACCCCCCGAGCCGTCCACCGGATCCAGGTTCCGATCGGGGAAAAGCCCCCCAGAACTGGTGCCCAACTGGGTCGGCCCGTGGGCCTCGAACTCCGGCGTGATGATGACGGCGACCGGGCCGCCCTGGGCCACCACCTGGGCCTGGACATAGACCTTGTCGCCCGGCTTGATGCGACCCGAGAACTGGAGTTCTTCGGTCTCCACCACGTACTGGGCAAGGCCGCTGAAGTAGTGGATGTACCCGACCTGTCCGCCCACCGCGACGGGGCCGAGCTGGGTCTTGGCCGCCAGTGCGAGCCGGAGATCCGTGGTGGCCGTCGTGGTCACGAAGTCGGAGAGCGTGCCCGGACCCCCGATGTAGGAGCCCACGGCCTCGTTGCCCGCGGGCAACTTGAGGTCGACGATACCCACCACCGAGGTCAGCGGAGAGCGGGCCCTGTAGAGGTCATAGATCAATCCCGCATGGGGATCGCCCAAGTGAAAGACCTTGGTGTCGGTTCCATAAAGATCGTTGGTCAGCCGAAGGTAGTGGAACGGCAGGGTTCCAAAGAGCTCGATCTTCCGTGTCAGGCCATAGCGGATGGCCAGGTACTCCGTGGAGTAGAGCCAGGTGGCATGATCGAAGTCCAGGGCCTCGCCATCCGGGCCCCAGTACCCCGTGGCCCGTTTGGCCTCGACGCCTCCTGTGACTTCCAGCCAGCCCTTGCCCAGGTTGAGCGGTCGCTCTACCTCGCGGCTGGACCAGTAGTCCTGCATGGTCTTGGGTTCCCAGGCACTGGCCTGGGCAGCGGGCGACAACGAAACCGCCGTCGCCAGCAGAGCAAGGACCCCGACGGCCCTGAGGACGTGACCAACCATCTTCATCGGCAAGGCCTCGTGGTGATTTGGCAACCCGGGTAACTGACCCAGTGGGGAGGGACCGCCCGCAGTTAACGCACCGGGCTGTGCTCTGCGGCCGAAACTCAGAGGAGTGTGCTCAACCTCTCTTTTCTCGTTATCCGCCGCCCTCGAAAGCCCGCGGAGCACGTCGTGATGAGTCCTGTGGTCCTGGCCCTCCTGGGCTGCACTGGTGGCGCCTCCTACTGGGCACCGGCGCTCTCAGGCCAGGACGTACGGCTGACGATCATGCACACCTCGGACATCCACTCCCGGCTGATCGAGTACGAATTCGATCCCAGCTACACCGACAACCTGCTCGGCCTGGCCGATGGCGCAGGCCCCTACGGCGGCATCCCGGAGATGGCGA
>CAZMNK010000213.1:0-8048 GCA_964567625.1 uncultured Enterobacterales bacterium
CATCGACCACGATGGGGACGGCCACGGGTCCACCGACTACACCACCGAGTCCTGCCAGGCCCCCAGTGGCTATGTCTCGGACGCCACTGATTGCGATGACACCGACGCTGACAACAACCCGGACGCCCTGGAGATGTGCGACGGGGAGGACAACGACTGCGACGGCCTGGTCGACGACGAGGACACCTCGCCGGGTGGCACCAGCACCTTCTACATCGACTCCGACGGAGACGGCTACGGGTCGACCGACAGCACCGCCGCCGCCTGCGAGGCCCCCAGCGGCCATGTGGACGACGACACAGACTGCGACGACGCTGACCCGGCGATCCATCCCGATGCCACCGAGTCCTGCGACGGGACGGACGACGACTGCGACGGAGAAACCGACGAGGACGCGACGGATGTCCTGACCTGGTACGCCGACAGTGACGGGGACGGCTACGGCGACTCGGCCAGCACCACAGACGCCTGCGAGGTCCCCAGTGGCCATGTGGACGATGCCACCGACTGTGACGACGAGCGGAGTGGGGTCTACCCCATCGACTCGGATGGGGATGGCATCACCGATTTCTGTGGCTACACGTCGGTGAGCGCGGGCTACTTTCACACCTGTGCCCTGGATTCCGCCGGTGCCATCGCCTGCTGGGGCTGGGATGGCCAGGGCAACATCTCCGACGTCCCCCTGGGTTCCGGCTACACGGTGGTGAGTGCAGGCGGGCATCACACCTGCGCCCTGGATTCCACGGGGGTCATCGAGTGTTGGGGACAGGACGACATGGGCCAGGCCAGCGACGCTCCCGGAGGCTCCGGCTACACCGACCTGAGCGGGGGCTCCTACCACATCTGCGCCCTCGACAGCGCGGGCAGCATCAAGTGCTGGGGGTCCGACAATCACGGCCAGGTCACCGGTGCCCCCTCGGGGGTCGGCTACACGGCTGTGACCGGGGGCGCGAGCCATTCCTGCGCCCTCGACAGTTCAGGGGCCATCGCGTGTTGGGGGAGTGACAGCGATGGCCAGATCACCGATGCCCTCTCGGGGAGTGGCTATACCGCCGTGAGTGCGGGCCTGTACCACACCTGCGTTCTTGAGCCTGCGGGAACCATCGAGTGCTGGGGGAGCGACAGCAGCGGCCAGGTCACCGGCGGCTTCTCGGGTAGCGACTACACGTTCGTGAGCGGGGGTGGGTACTACACTTGCGCCATGGATTCCGCGGGCAGCATCGAGTGCTGGGGGTACGACCGAAACGGCGAGGTCACCGATGCCCCCACGGATAGTGGCTACACGGCGATGAGCGCAGGCGGGTTCCACAGCTGCGCCCTCGACCCCTCGGGCAGCATCGCGTGCTGGGGATACGACATCCAGGGCCAGGTCAGCGACGCGCCCTGAGCCCTCACGCCACCCGTCTCAACCGCGGGAAAGGGCGTTGATTTTTCCGGGCTCCAAGGTTTCCCCTGTGGCATCTCGATCTTCCTTCGCGGTATGGTGTCTCTCCGCGCCAGGAGACCCACAGGTTGGCCTACGTTCCTCAGCCCCTGGCGGTCCGCATGGCGTGGCGGTTCCTGTACGGCGTCTTCACGCTCCTGGCTGTGTTCTTTTTCCGCGAGCGGTTCACCTTCGAGGGGCCCTTCCCCAAGACCGGGCCGGTGCTGGTGCTCGGCAACCACGTGTCCTTCTGGGATCCGTTCTGGCTGGCCTGGGGGGTGTGGCGGCCTGTCCGGTTCATGGCCTCGGCCAACCTGTTCCGGATCCCCGGTGTGGGTTGGTTGCTGCGCACCATGGGGTCCTTTCCCAAGGAGCGATTCGTCAGGGACAAGGACTCCGTCCTCAACCTGGTCCGGGTCTATGAAGAGGGCCAGGTCGTGTGCCTGTTTCCCGAGGGCCTGCGGACCTGGGATGGGCGTCCGGCCGAGGTGAGAGAGGGGATCGGCCGCCTGATCCAGCGGATGGGAGCCCGGGTGGTGTACTGCCGCAACCTGACGGGACACCTCCAACACCCCCGCTGGGCCCGCTATCCGCGGTGGGTTCCGGTGCACCTGGAGTACAGCGCGCCGGTGACCTATGCCGAGGAGATGAGCGTCGAAGAGATCACCGCCGACGTGCGCCTTCGCCTCTCGATCGACCACGAGCCCGAGCACATCCGCGGATGGCTGCTGGGCTTCAGGCTGGCCCACGGGCTGCCCGACTACGTGTGGGCCTGCCCCGCCTGCCAGGCCGTTGGCGCCCTCTCGGTCGACCCTCGTGACGGTGACCGGATCGGCTGTAGCGAGTGTGGCAATGCCTGGAAGGTCAACCTCTTGGGCCGACTGAAACCAGAGGGGACCGCGCCGGCCACGAGCGTGGCCCAGGCCGCCGACGCAGCCAAGGTGGCGGTGGGAATCCCCGCTGCCCAGGACCGGGAGCGCCTGGAAAGGGATGGGGTGGCACTGGAAGCGCCGGGGGCTGAGGTGTTGGAGATCCGGGGCAAGGGGGAACTGGAACCCGTCGCCGCCGGCACTCTCGTGCTCACGTCGACCGGAATCAGTGTGCAAGGTGAGAACCCCTGGGAGGTGACCTTTGAGCAGATGAAGGTCTGTTTTGTCGATGTGGGTAATCAGCTTCAGTTACGCACGTTGGATAGCCTGCTGGTCCTGCGGCCGGGGGACCAGAGCCCACTGATGTGGGAGTACTTTGTCGAGACCTGGCGGCGTGGCGATGCAGGGTGAACGTGGCCAGGAATACTGAAGATTCAATCCGGTCAGGGGGCTTTCGATAACGCGGTAGTGGGCCGGATGGTCAGAGCGCTCCGCGTACCGTGGAGGGGGCGGCTCCTGGCTGGGGGGAGGGCCGGTGATTCCTGGTAAGGTCCGGCCATGCTTGAGTCCCTCCCCATTCCCCTGTGGCGGATCGTCGTTGCCGCCGTAGGGCTATTCGTAGGCATCAAGCTGATCAAGCACATCCTCATGGGGGGTGGAAAGACCGACCCGTACACTGCCGCATCCTGCCGCTGCGGATGGAAGGGCCAGGTCAGCAGGTATCGACCGGCCTGTCCCAAGTGCGGGACGCGCCTGAATCTGGACGAGGTTCTGAGCCAGGAAAGGAAGCCCAGGCAGGAAACGAAATCCAGGCCTGTGGTGGAAGAACAGGTCATGAGTCAGAGCCGCGTCCTCACCGTGATGTTCACCGACATCAAGGGGTTCACTGCCTTTACTGCAGACTCCAGCCGGGCGGAGCTGGAACGCCTGATCCAGCGTCATGAAGAGGTCGTTCTTCCCGTTCTCGAGTCCTTTCGAGGGACACTGATCAAGCGCATTGGTGATGCCTTTCTCCTGACATTTGAGAGTTCTACAGACGCGGTCCTTGCCGGGGTTCGCCTCCAAGAGGTCCTGGAACAGCGCAACCTCGAGTTTCCCACCAGGGAACAGCTGGAGGTCCGTGTGGCCATCAATGCCGGCGAGGTCACCCTGATCAAGGGCGATGTCTTTGGAGATGTGGTCAACGTGGCCTCACGGATCGAAGGGCTGGCAGAGGCCGGCGAGGTCTTCTTTACAGAGGCTGTCTACCTGACGATGAACCGCCAGGAGGTCCCCTCCAGGGAAGTGGGAATCCGGAGGCTCAAGGGAGTACCCGAGCCGGTCCGGGTCTACAAGGTCCTGCGCGGACTCCAATGACTCTCCGGGGGTAACAGGTCACTTCCAGGAAGTTCGTGTTTCTGGCTTCGTCTCTGGCACCCCCTGACCCCACATTCACCGGGTTGTGGACTCATGGGGCATCACAGAACCGAAAGACCCTGATCAGCCGATACACCCATCGGAGGTCATCACGTCTGCGTGTCCGGTCCCACAGGCCTCCAGGGTCACCTCCTGGTGCTCGCCGATGCAATCTCCGCGACCCTGTCCTGTGGCCCCCCAGACCTCCCAGGTCCCGGCCGGTACCTCGATGCGGAGACAGTCGTCCTTGCCGGTGAGGCCTTCGAGGGGGTCCTCGTCGCCGGCCTGTGTGGCGTAGGCCTTGGCGTTCACCTGGGGATTTTCATCGCCCAGGTCGTACCACACGCAGATCTCCAGGGTCCCCTGGACCCCGGCACAGGGAACACTGGTGTCGGCAGTGTCTTCGGTTTCGGTGCTGCCGCTACACGCCAGCATGAGCAGGAGAGTCATGTCCAGGAGCATAGGGAAACCAGGGAGCTTTCGCCAGCCATACCCGCCCCTCGGGCACCCTCAAGGCACCTCGCAGGCCTCGAACAGGTACACGGCTCCGGCGTTGGTGCCGCCCGCGTCCTGGCCCGTCGCTCCGATGAGGACCTCGGGTGCTCCGTCGCCGTCGGTGTCGCCGACGTGGGCGACGCTCGAAACGCCATCGCTGGCCGCTTCGCCCAGGACCTTGACCTCGTAGACCTCGTCCAGGACATAGGTCCCCGAGAGGGGCATGAGCACCAGGTAGGCCGCGCCCGCACCACTGTCACCGGAGTCCTCGCCCGAGGCGCCGATCCAGACGTCGTCATTGCCGTCCCCGTCGACGTCACCAGCGCTGGAGATCACGCCGCCCACGGAGTCCGAGGCGGCCTCTGCCCGCAGATTGACGTCCGAGGCACCAAGTCCCATGTCCCCGCTGACTGGCCCCAGGATCACGTGGGCCGAACCCTCGCCGTCGTGGCTCGGGGAGCCGATGAGCAGATCGCCGTAGCCATCGCCGTTGACATCGACCGGCCCACCGAAGGAGTTTCCGATGTAATCGCCGTCGGACTCGCCAACGATCTTGGCGTCGGCAGAGGACAGGTCCATCGAGCCCGAGGGCAGGCTGGTGACAAGGTAGGCCGCACCACGCCGGGAGCCGCCGCCGTTCTGCCAGTAGGCACCGACCAGGAGGTCACCCAGCCCGTCGCCGTCGGTGTCGCCGACAAAGGCGTTGATGTGGCCCGCCCGGTCCGCCCCTTCCTCGCCGACGAAGTGGGCATCGGCTGAACCGGCGGACGTGGAATCCACTGGCCCGTAGAACAGGTAGGCCGAGCCCGACTCGAAGCCGCCGTCGCTGTTGTGGAAGGCTCCGGACAGGACGTCAGTCAGGCCGTCTCCGTTGACGTCGCCACCACCGGTGGTGCCCGTGCCGAAGTAGTCGGAGCCGCCGGCACCGGTGATCGTGCTGTCGGCGGACGAGAAGCTCATCTCGCCGCTCACCGGGCCGAGCATGACGTAGGCCCGGTTCGAGCCGGGGGCCCCGGCCGCGAAGTCGGCGTATCCGTCTCCATTGGTGTCGCCGTTGCCGCCGAATCGGCCCACGTCCTCGCCGCTCGACGCACCATCGATCCGGGCATCGGCATCCGACAGGGAGAAGCTGCCCGTACTGACGGGACCGTAGAGGACATAGACGGCGCCGGCGCCGCTGCCACCGCCGTCGTGGCCGCTCGCGGCGACGTAGACATCGAAGATGCCGTCGCCGTTGAAGTCGACGGGCATGGAGCCGTACTCGGGCGCCCGGGCCCCGTCGTCGTCGTACTCGCCGGTGAGCTTCGTCTGGGACTCGGCAATGTCCACGGTGCCCGTCGCGCAGCAGGGGCCGTCGATCCCGTCGCAGTTGTCATCGACGCCGTCGCAGTCGATCTCCGTCGCACCGGGGTGGATCGCAGAGTCGTTGTCGTTGCAGTCATCGCCACCGCAGTCGGTGGAATCATAGCCATCGCCGTCCACATCACAGTCCGCCGAAATCGTGACGGTCACCACTGTCGCAGACCCTCCGTCGATCCCGTCGTTCGGCGTCACGGTACAGGTCCACTCCTCGTCCACAAGGGTGTCCTCGGCGGGGACCGTGTCTCCGGTCTCGGTGGTGGTGGTGGCGTCGGTGTAGGGAACGCCGTCCACGGTCCAGGCGATGGTGTAGGTGATGCTGTCGCCCTCGGCGTCGTAGGCGTCCTGGTCGACCTGGCAGACAAGGTCATCCACGGCCTCGAGGGGCTCGGCGGGGTCGATGGAGATCCGGGTGCCACGAGGCGGCGTGTTGCAGGTGCTGGGGGTGAGAAGGAGGTAGGCCTTGCCGGCGTCGGTACCCCCGTCGTCGTTGTAGTGGGCGGCCATGAGGAGATCATCGAGTCCGTCGCCGTCCACGTCACCGGCACCGGCGACGGTCTCGCCCGCCTGGTCCCCCCCATCTTCTCCGGTAAAGGCGTAGTCTGCGTCCGACAGGTCGATCTCCGCGTCCGCTCCCAGGCTCGCGCCAAGCACCAGGTAGATCTTGCCGGCTGCCGACCCGCCGTAGCGGGCGCTGACCAGGAGGTCGCTCAGTCCGTCGCCGTCCACGTCGCCGGCGCTGGAGACGGAGCGGCCCCCTTCGTTACCCGCGGCCTCGCCGATGAAGGCGTAGTCCGCGTTCGACAGGTCGATCTCCGCGTCCGCTCCCAGGCTCGCGCCAAGCACCAGGTAAGCCTTGCCGGCATTCGAAGCGCCATCGTCGTTGTAGATGGCTCCGATCAGAAGGTCGTTCAGCCCGTCGCCGTCCACGTCGCCGGCGCTGGAGACGGAGAAGCCCGCCAGGTCACCCGCGGCCTCGCTGATGAAGGTGTAGTCCGCGTCAGTCAGGTCGATCTCCGCGTCTGCTCCCAGGCTCGCGCCAAGCACCAGGTAGGCCTTGCCGGAATTCGACCCGGCGTCGTCGCTGAACGGAGCGCCAACCAGGAGGTCGTCCAGCCCGTCTCCGTCCACGTCTCCCGCGCTGGAGAGGGAGTGGCCCGCGTAGTCCCCGACCTCGCCGATGAAGGCGTAGTCGGCGTCGGACAGGTCGATCTCCGCGTCTGATCCCAGGCTCCTGCCCAGCACCAGGTAGGCCTTGCCGGCATACGACCCGCCGTCGTCGTTGTACGGAGCACCGACCAGGAGGTCGCTCAGCCCGTCTCCGTCCACGTCTCCTGCGCTGGAGATGGCGATGCCCGCGAAGTCGCCCGAGGTTTCGCCGATGAAGGCATGGTCTGCGTCCGACAGGTGGATCTCCGCGTTCGCTCCCAGGCTCCTGCCCAGGACCAGGTAGACCTTGCCTGCACCCGACCCGCCGTCGTCGTTTTGGAAGGCGCTTGTCAGGAGGTCGTCCAGCCCGTCCCCGTCCACGTCGCCGGCGCTGGTGACTGACCAGCCCGCTTCGTCACCCGCATCGTCTCCGGTAAAGGCGTAGTCCGCATCCGAGAGGTCGAGCTCAGCGTTCGCTCCCAGGCTCCTGCCCAGGACCAGGTAGGCCCTGCCGGCATCCGTTCCACCGTTGTCGTTGTAATAGGCGCCAACAAGGAGGTCGCCCAACCCGTCGCCGTCCACGTCCCCGGCGCTGGAGACGGTCCAGCCCGCCCAGTCATCCGCGGCCTCCCCGATAAAGGCGTAGTCCGCATCCGCCAGGTCCGAGTTGGGGGAATCCCACCCTGTAAAACAGGAGTCGGTCACGATCTGGACCGAGACCGTGGCAGACGCCCCCTCGTCGGTTCCATCGTCTGGCGTCACGGTACAGGTCCAGATCTCGTCGGCAGTCGTGTCCCCGGCCGGCACCGTGTCCCCGGTCTCGGTGGTGCTCGTGGCACCGGTGTAGGTCACCCCATCCACCTCCCAGCCAAAGGTGTAGGAGATGGCGTCCTCGTCATCGTCCGAGGAATCGCTGTCCACCTGGCAGAGCAGGTCGTCTACCCCGGTGGTCGGTTCCTCCGGGGTGATGGAGAGGACAGGGGCCTCGGGGGCGGTGTTCGAGACCGTCAGGGCGGTCGAGGTCAGGGTGCTGCCATCGTCGATCCCGTCGTTCGGGGTGACCACGACCACCACCACCTGGTCCCTGTCGAAGTACGTCGCCCCATCCAGCGTGCTGCCCGTCTCGCTCACCGGGCTCCCGTCCACGGTCCAGGCATGGGAGACACTCACCGAGTCTCCATCCGCATCGTCCGTGGAGACGCTCGCCGTGATCGTGTCGTGGGTGAAGACCGTGCTCGGGGACAGGGTCACGCTGGTGACCTCGGGCGGCGTGTTGCCGATGGTGACCGAGTCGCTCAGTGCGGTGCCCGTGTCCTCGCCATCGTCCGGGGTCACCGTGCAGGTCACCGTCTCCCCTG
>CAZMNK010000214.1:0-8024 GCA_964567625.1 uncultured Enterobacterales bacterium
GCGGCAGGCGGTGGCGGAGGGATGTTCTGGGCGCCACCGGCGGTGATAGTCGGCATGCTGCCCCCCGCCGTGATGGGGGGCATGGGCCTGGCGGGTCCGGGTGGCGCAGCGACGGGCGGTGGTGGCGCAGCGACGGGCGGTGGTGGCGCGGCGACCGGCGGTGGTGGCGCGGCGACGGGCGGAGGTGGCGCGGCGACGGGCGGAGGTGGCGCGGCGACCGGCGGAGGCGCAGCGACCGGCGGAGGCGCAGCGACCGGCGGAGGCGCAGCGACCGGCGGAGGGAGTTCCTCTTCCGGGGGGGTAGGAATCAGGGTCCCTGAGACGGGGGGCGCTGTGCTGGAAGGAGGACTGGAGATCTCGGAGGGCCCTGGCAAGTCCTCTCCGGCGTCCTCCTCCTCGCCGCCGCCAAGCAGCTCTGCGATCTTCTCCTTGCTCCAGAAGGCCGTGGCCTGGCCCTTGGCCGCGGGGGCGATGCGGATGGTCGGCTGTGGTGTCCCGGCGTTGAAGGGGCCGGACATCGCCTCGGGGCCATCCAGGTTCTCGGCGGTGGGCGCATGTTCCTCGGCGGCCTTGCCACCGGCAGCGGGCACTGCCAGGCGAGCCCAGTTCTCGAGACCCTCTCCTGGGCATTCCTCGGCCACGTGGGCCAGGACATTCGCAGCGTCCAGAGGGTGAGGTCGCTCCTGGTCGTCGTAGGCCAGGATGCTGCAGAGGAATCTTCGGACTTCCTCCACCCACTTCTTGCCTTCGACCTCGCTGAAGTCCATTTCCAGCACCCGGTCCACGACCTCGTCATCGTGGGCGTCGGGGTCCTTTGGCAGTCTTCCGAGGGGTTCCGGTGAGAGCAGGGAGTGCAGGACGACTCCCAGCCCGTAGACATCGGTCTGGTGGCCGGAGGGCTTGCCTTCGGGTGCTCGGGTAGCCTGCCGAACCTCGCCGTAGCCTTCGATCGAGATGGCGCCTGTGGCGTCGATGCGAATGAAGCCAGGCTTGATGTCGCCGTGGACAGTCTCGTCTTCTTCGGCGATCGTCAGGATGTCCGCGATGGCCGAGGCGATCTCAAGGCCGGCCTTGAGTCCGGGGGGGTCGCTGTCCAGCAATTCCACGAGGGTGACGCCGGCAGCGTCGCCGTCATTGGTCAGGATGCTTCCTTCTTCGCCTGACTCGCGGGTGTAGTGCCAGCTCACCGTGTCTCTCTCCTGGGCCTCGTCCAACTCAGATAGCTGGTCGGGGCCGCCCGGTCAGTCCGAGAGGCATCGTAGCGAAAAGTCCGCGGGTTAGGGAGCGGCCCCCCATCCGTGATGGAGTCCAACCATGGCTGTACACCTTGCCAAGGGCGCTCGCGACCACCTGCCTGCGGCCATGCACGCGCGGCTCCAGGTCTTTGAGACGGTGCGCGAGGTCTTTACCCGGTATGGCTTCGAGCCTCTGGAGACCCCGGCCTTTGAGCGCATCGAGACGCTCATGGGCAAGTACGGTGACGAGGGCGAAAAGCTCATCTACCGGATCCTCAAACGCGGCGCGGGAGGCGAGCGCGGCGAGGTGGACCTGGCGCTGCGCTACGACTTGACCGTTCCCCTGGCGAGGGTTGTGGCCATGAACCCGGGCCTCCGGCTTCCCCTGAAACGCTGGCAGATGCAGCCGGTGTGGCGGGCAGACCGCCCTCAAAGAGGCCGCTTTCGGGAGTTCTACCAGTGCGACGTGGACACGGTGGGCTGCGCCAGCATGGCGGCTGACGCCGAGTGCGTTGCGGTTGTGCACGACAGCCTGGTGGCCCTGGGCTTTCGGGATTTCACCATTCGTCTCAACCACCGGCAGCTCCTGCGGGTCATGGTGGAGCACCTGGGCATTGCCGAGCAGGAGACCTCGGTGCTCATCGCTGTGGACAAGCTGGACAAGATCGGCCGAGAGGGCGTCAGCGAGGAACTCCTGGGACGGGGTATCTCCCAGGGTGCGATCGAAGGACTCTGGAGCCTGCTGGCCCACACGGGGGTCGAGGGCCTGGAACCCATGCAAACGGCCCTGGGGGAACCGGCACGAGAGGCCCTGGACCAGGTCCGGGAGGTTCTCGCGCATGCCGAGGCCCTGGGGGTGGACTGCGCCAGGGTGCTCTTCGATCCCACACTCGCCCGGGGACTCGACTACTACACCGGCCCCGTCTTCGAGGCGGTGGTGACCGAGCCCAAGATCGGGAGTATCGGTGGCGGAGGTCGCTACGACGGCCTCATTGGCATGTTTGGAAAGAACGCCATTCCCGCGGTGGGGGTGAGTCTGGGCGTCGAGCGCATCCTGGTGGTCATGGAGGAGTTGGGAATGCTCACCGAGGTCCAGACCCGAACCCAGGTGATGGTCACGGTCTTCCACGAAGGACTGCTCGAGGAAAGCCAGCGGGCTGCCACGGCCTTTCGGCGCGCGGGGGTCCCTACCCAGGTCTGGCTCCAGGGTGGCAAGCTTGGCAAACAGCTCAAGCGGGCCTCTGGCCTGGGCATCCCCTGGGCCGTCGTCCTGGGCAGCCAGGAGATCGATGCGGGGGTTGTGAAGCTGAAGGACATGGTGGGTGGGGAGCAGTTTGAGTGCTCCCTGTCCGAGGCGGTGGCCAGGGTCACCGGGTGACCTCACCGGGTCAGTCCAGCAGTTCCGGACAGAGGGTGGCGTTGGCAAAGATCTCGCAGGCATCGAGCTTCTGGGAGCGGTAGCTCGCGTCGTCTTCGTCGGTGAACTCGACGCGCCACAGGGGTGTGTTGTCCGTGGGGTCGAGCTCCAACAGTGCACCCATGTGACCCCGGGTTCCGCCCATGCAGTAGTTGTGGGACATGTTGATCAGGTGGTTGCCGTTCTCCAGGGCATCGGCATCGCCCCAGACCGGCTCGTACCAGTTGTCCTCTGCATAGCTCCAGGACAGCGTGGCGATGAAGTTGTCCGTGTCGAGCTGAAACTCCAGGCCTCGGCTGCTCTCGTTCAACCAGCCGTTGTCGTAGACCATCACATGGCCCTCTTCATCCACGTCGATGGCGTGGAGGCCTGAGAACCAGGAATCGGAGTCCAGAGGGGCTCCACTGGGGTCCACCAGGGCAAAATCACGGTCCACGCCCAGGTGCCAGCTGATCGCCTTGGTGGCCCGGTCGATGCGAATGATCTCGTTGGTGTTCAAGAAGGCGACATAGACCGCCTCGCCCTGCTCGTCGGTGACCGCGGCCAGGGCGTTGGCGTGCCAGGGGTCCCTGGACCCATCCGGAAGCAGCTCACCGGCGGTCACCGCATCCTGGCTGTACCACTCCCAGGTCACCTCCAGGGTGACGGGATCGTGCTCGATCAGGGCAAACCCCTCCCACTGGACAGGCCCCTGTACGTCGTCCGTGTTGATGAGCCCCAGGATGCGTTCCTCGCCGGTGTACTCGATGTCGTGGTGGTACACGTGGGAGGCAGCGTCCGGGTAGGCGGCCGTGTACAGGATCCGTCCGGAGAGATCGACGATCTGGGGTGAGCCTTCGGCCCGGTCTCCTCCGCCCCAGGCCAGTCGACCGCCCCCCAGGTACTGGGACTCCAGGTCGATGGTGGAGGTCTGGTCCAGGCCCTCGAGTTCCAAGTACCAGCGGATGCGTCCTTCGTGGTCGATGATCAGCAGGCGATTCTGGTCATCCCCCCCGCAGGGTCGTCCATGGTTGAGCAGGGCGTAGCTCCCCCAGGCGTTCTCGGTGGCAGGCTGTGTGGTGACCAGGGTGGGCAGGGATGCGGGCAGTGGCGATGTGGCCACGGTGAAGGTGTGGGGTTCTGTGGTCGTCGGGCAGGAGGGGGTCGCAGTGCAGGTGTAGGTGGCCTCGGCCAGCAGGCCCTGGAGCTGGAAGATGTGGGCGGGAGCGGGCTCCGCCGAGTGCAGTGCATGAAGCTCCCCGGTGTCGTCCGTGTTCGGGGGCAGGGTCACCAGGAGTTGCAGATCGAAGGCCAGGTCCGAGCTGCCGAGGGAGGCCTGGTGGACCTCCACCGCAAAGAGGTTGTCGCCCTCGACCAGGAGTGCCGGGTCCAGGGTGGCTTCCACTGGCGTGGTCTCCGCGCTGCCACTGATGCTGTTCAGGCCCAGGGTATCGGCCTCCACAGTGCCCTCGGGCAGGTTGTCCCGCAGAACTTCGACGCCGTTGAGGGTCACGATCACCCCGTCATCCCGGTAGACCTGCAGCAGGGCCTCTTCGATGGCGGTCACGTTGCTGAGTGAGATGCTCGCCCGAAACCAGGTGGTGGTGTACTTGTTCGCCTCGTCGGGCCCCCAGTTGACCTCGGTGGCCTCGTTCTCGCCATAGCCCAGTGGGGATGGCCCTTCGGACCAGTCGCTGTCGTCGAATTCCGGCTCTCTCCAGTCCTCTGTCGGTGCAATCCCGGAGTCCAGGTAGCGCCAGGTGGTGCCGGTCGTCACCCAGGTCTCCCAGGTGGGGGGAGGCGTGGTCAACTCACAGAGGACCTGGACCTCACCCACCCCGTCCAGGAACACCCCAAGCTCGGACTGGGTGACCAGGTCCGGGTCGTTCTCGACGCTGACACCCCACACGTCCGCCGGCTCACAGTCCGTGCTGGTGTCCGAGATCCCCGTTTCGGTGTCCACGACTGCCGGGTCGCTGTCGCTGTTTTCGGGCAGGCACATGTCGTCCACTTCGACGGTGCCGGGACCACAGGTCAGCGACGAGCAGGCGGTGGTGAAAAGCAGGAGCAGCATCCGGGCTCCGTTGAGCAGGCCACCGACGATAGCAATTTATGGGCCCGTGGCCTTCTCGTTTTCCCTGGGTGACCTCGCACCGGAGGGGGTTCACGCGGGTCTTTGCCTAGAATTCCTCCCGTCGAACCTCGACATGTTGCCGGACGGAGATTCCCCGGTGCTCGCTGTACGATCCATCGGGCCAGGTGACCACCAGGCTGTCGACCTTTTCGGCATCTCCCAGTCCGAAGTGGATCTGGGGAGGAGGGCTGGACTCGTACCCGGTCGACGCTCCTGTGACCCAGCGAACCCACTTCTGGTCGCCGACCTGGAGCCTCACCCGGGCCCCGATGGCCCTGGGGTTTGGCGGGGGCTGAAACAGGTCCACCACGAGCCAGGCCGCCTCGCCGCACCGGGAGAGAAGGAGTTCCGCGGGGGCTTCCCACCGGGTGGTCAGCCCGTCCAGCCAGCCGTCTCCATTCTGGTCAAAGACCACCAGGCCGCGGCTGGAGCCGGTGTGATCCACGCCCCAGGTCGGTCCGACGGACTCGAACTCGGATCCCTCCCGTAGCCAGAGGCCGTCGGGTTGTTCATCGGGGTTGCGGCCTTGAATGTGCTTGTTCGCATGGCCAAAGACCACCCAGGCATCCAGGTCCCCGTCGTTGTCCAGATCCGCCAGGTGGTTGCCCCAGGCGACCACCTGGTCACTCTCCGGGTCGAGCGTCAGGCCCCGTGTCCGGGTGGTCTCGTGCCAGGTGCCGTCTGGCAGGCTCTCCAGCAGCTTCATCTCCCCTTCCCCGGAGAGCAGGAAGTCCATCACGCCGTCATTGTTGATGTCGCCCAGGCCGGTTCCCATGCTCTCGAGGGCGACATTCAGGCCCAGTTCCTCGGCGTCGACGTAGGCGCCGTCGACCCCCTGCAGGAGCCGGTTGCCCTCCAGGGAATGACGGTGGTTGGTGACGTAGATGTCCGTGGTGCCGTCCTCGTTCACGTCGACCAGGGAGACCACCTGGGTGTACCCATGACGCCAGGTCTCCTCCAGGCGGTCGCTGATGTCTTCAAAGGTGCCGTCTCCCTGGTTCAACAGGAGGACGTCCAGTTCGGCCGGGTCCGGCGGGATGACGTCCCGGCCATCATGTCCCAGGTACAGGTCCAGGTCTCCGTCACCGTCCAGGTCCCCGAAGGGCGAGGTCTCCATCTCCAGGGGCCCATCATCGGGCAGCCCTGACCCCTGGGTGACGTCGCTGAAACGACCCGATCCGTCGTTTTCCCAGAGCATGGGCCCCACCGACAGGCTTCCGAACACCAGGTCCGGTGCGCCATCGCCAGAGAAGTCGGCCGCGACCACGTGGGTGAGCTTGTAGTGGGTGCTGTCCTCCAGCGAGGCGGGCTCGGGCAGTGCCGTGGTGTCCAGGGTCAGCGTGCCATCCCCGTTGCCGGAGAACAGCATGGGGCGGGTCTTGTGGGCCAGCAGGATGTCCAGGTGCCCATCCAGGTCGAAGTCCTCGACGGCCACGCCGACACCGTGGGTCCACTCGGGGTGGCCGGAAAGGGCCTGTGCCTCCCAGTCTGGGCTCGGCTGCGCGAGGACCAGGGGGCCGAGTTCCTGTCGCTCCTCGGGGTTTTCGCAGTGGATGACGCCATGCTCCACGAGGTCAGAGTGGGCGGCCGTGTCCGAGTCCGTGGCGGTCGGAACAGTGTCCGAGTCCGTGGCGGTCGGATCCGTCCCGCCATTGGACAGGCAGGCGATCCCGGACAGGAGCCAGAAGGGCACGCGTTCCTCCGATGGCTTCCAGCATAGAGCGTGGACGAGACCGGAGGCCTGTTGAAGCCACCGGGCCCCCGGCGGGGTGGACCCGGGCAGGGGCGCTTCCCGGTGAGCCGAATCCCGGGTCAGCCTGCTATCTTGAGACTTCCTCGGTTGGAGGCCCTGTGCCCTTCTCGCTGGCTGTGATGGCGCTCTTTGTTGGCTGCGGTGGAGGCAGCGGTGGAGACACTGCGGTCCTGGAGAACTGGGAGGGCCGATTCCCCGGGGAGTGCGACGACGGGGCTGACAACGACGGGGACGGTGCCTATGACTGCAATGACAGCGACTGTGACGGTGCGCCGGACTGCGCCCCGGACACCGGTGACTCGGGGCCGACCGGCGACACCGCTGACACCGCCGACACCGCCGCCGCGGCAGCTGCAGCCCTCCAGGCCAGGCGCGATGCCGCCTGGGAGGCGTTGATGGAGGACGTCCAGGAGTGGTTCGACCATGGCTACGCCGTTGGCCTGGGGGTCGCGGTGGTCCTGGATGGAGAGGTCGCCTACGCGGTGGGCGAGGGGGTGACCCAGTACGGGGGCGGCATCCCGGTGGATGTGGACACGGTCTTTCGCTGGAACTCGGTCTCCAAGTTCCACACGGCCCTGGCGGTGATGCAGCTGGTGGAGTCCGGGGCCCTGGACCTGGAAGCGCCGGTGACCGACCTCCTGCCGGATCTCACCCTTACGGGGAACCAGGGGTCGGATGTGTTGACCCTGCACCGCCTGATGACCATGACCTCGGCCTTGCCGGATGCGTGGGACACCCAGTGCTCGGGGGAGCTCGAGAGCTACTGGCAGTTCGCCTCGCCAGAGCTCATGGTCGAGTCCGGGACGCTCTTCAACTACACCAACGCCGCCTGGTCGCTGACGGGTCGGCTGATCGAGGAGGCCTCGGGCCAGCCCTTCATCGACTACATGCAGGACCAGGTCCTGGGGCCGGCGGGCATGGCGAGCGCGACCTTTGACGTGGACGAGGTGGTCGCGGGACTGAACTACACCTTTGGCTACGACGGGGACTTCTACACCCCCGACATCCACGACTGCCCCTACCTGCGTCCTGCAGGCTGGCTGCACGGCTCGGTGCTGGACCTGGCGAGCATGGCCGAGGTGATGCTGGCCCGAGGCGCCGGGCTGGTGAGCACGGACTCTTTTGATCACATTGCCGGGCGGATGTTCACGACTGGCTTCTCCGACGACTCGGCCTATGGCTATGGGCTCTACAACTTCGAGTACAAGGGCATCAGCCTGCTGGGCCACAACGGTGCCGGTGCCGGTCACCGTTCCTTCGTGCTCTTCGCGCCGGAGTTGGGGTTCGCGGTGGTGACCGCGAGCAACAACGAGTACTTCGACCCCTTCGTGGTGGCCGAGCGGGCCTTTGAGCTGTTCCTGGACCTGGATCCGGACTGGGAGCCGCCACAGACCGCCACCGACCCGGACAGCTGGGCGGAGTACGTGGGCACCTACGAGGACCCGGTGAACGTCGGCACCATCGTGGTGACCCTGGCCGAGGATCAGAAGCTCTACGCTCGCTTTG
>CAZMNK010000215.1:0-7863 GCA_964567625.1 uncultured Enterobacterales bacterium
GTCCCCCAGGACTTCTCACTGGCGCTGTCCGACGCGCAGATCGCTGCTGTCCAGGGGGTGTCCACCGAAGGCACCCAGACCTATGTGGGCCGTTGCATCGGCGTCATCCACTACTATTATGAGAATGGCGACAACTACGCTGAGGCAGCCGCCTTCCGCTTCCTGGACGGCACCGAGACGTCCCATGGGACCTCCAGCTACGACCCCCATGACGTCGAAGTGGTCCGAGACGACTGCGCAAGCAACAACTCGAGTGACGAGGAGTCCACCGTGTTCGAGTTCCGGTCCGTGCGAGTGCCCCTGGTCAACATCCAGGTCAATGACGCTGGAAACGACGGCGAGTACTACGGCTCGAACCTGACCGCCAATCCAGCCTGGTTGCGCTAGGGCGCCGCCCAGGTCTCCGACACTCCCACGGGTACCGGCCACTCCGCCGTGAGCGGTGGTTACTACCACAACTGCGCTATCTCCTCCTCAGACACAATCGAGTGCAGGGGGAACGACAGCCACAGCCAGGCATGCCGAGTTCTCCGACTGACCGGGCCACAACCTCTGACAGCACTGTGCACCATCTCTGATTTCGATATCCACCACGGTTGGCGGGAGTCCTGCCTGCCCGAGGCAGATCAGTGCAAGGCAAAGCGAAAGAGCTTTGAATTTCCAGTGCTCAAAAAAGCCGAATAGGTCGGCATACCAATTTGTGTGACACGTTCCGATTTCAGCCACGGGTACCGATCGAGAACGATGAGAGGATATAGACAGGTTCCCAGCAGGAGTTCGGAGATGTTGCTCATCTGTGCGGCCTGTAGTGGCCACAATCTTGTGCTGGCTGAGAAGCTACGAGATCTTTCGCTGGAGCACAGTATCGAGGCCGTGGTTCTGGACCTCACGGCGACCGGTCTTCCGATGTATACCCCCGCGGAGAACGAGAACGGACGGCCCTCTGGGCTGGATCCCGTGGAGAGTCAATTTGCGTCTGCGTCCGGGTTGTTGTTCTGCGCTCCCGAGTACAACGGTTCCATCCCACCCACGCTCACAAATGTCATCGCATGGCTCTCAACCCAGTGTGATGATTGGCGCTCCTATTTCAACGAGAAGCCCGTGGCGCTGGCCACGCGCAGTGGAGGCGGTGGCCAGAAGGTTCTGGTGGCCATGCGCCTTCAGTTCTCCCACCTGGGTTGCAACGTCCTGGGAAGGGAGCTGGTTACCAACTCGTCCAAATCCTTGAACGAGGAGTCGGCCCGGGCGATCCTGAAGCAGTTGGGCCGGTTGATGGCGTAGCGTTCCTCGCATGCTCAAGGACGCCGCGGGCCTTCATCCACTAGACCCCGAGGCCATCGAAGAATCCCGGGGCGAGCCCGGTGAAATCCCCGATGCAGCGGTGGGCGATGGCCTGCCGTTCGCCATCGGTCCCAATTCCAATGAGGTACATACCGGCCGCCGCCGCCGCCTGAAGGCCGGCGATACTGTCCTCGAAGACGAGACAGTGGGTGGGGTCGACGCCCAGGGCTCGGGCGGCGATTTCATAGCACTGAGGGTCGGGCTTCGAGCGTTGGCAGTCTTGGGCGCAGATGATGCGCGTGAAATGAGCGCCCAGCCCCAAGCGGTCCACCACGTACTCTACGCTGGGGCGATCGCTGGATGAAACCAGGGCCGTGAGGCCGTGGCGGGCCGCAGCCATGACCGCTTCGGGGGCGCCGGGAATTGCCGGGGGAGCGGTTTCCATGAGGGCCCGATGAAAATCGGCCTGCAGTTCGGCGGCAACGTCGACATTCTGCAGGCTGGGCGCCCGTTGTTTCAGAGTTTCGGCGGCCTGCGACCAGGTGCGGCCGTGAAAGGCGGTGCTGTCGACGTCGAGTGTCAGGCCGTGGTGCTTCAGCAGGCGCTCTACGGCGGCGTCGGTGAGGTGCTCCGAGTCGAGCAGGGTGCCGTCCATGTCGAAGAGCACGGCCTCGATGGGGTGGGGCCAATTCACGTCAATCGTCGGCACCGAACCAGCCCAGGGATTTGGGGGCGTGGTTGCGGTAGATGTGCTTGAGTTCGGTGTACTCGTCCAGGCCGGCTCGACCCAGCTCGCGGCCGATACCCGACTGCTTGTAGCCTCCCCAGGGCGCGGCGGGAAAATAGACGTTGAAGTCGTTGACCCAGACCGTGCCGAAGCGCAGGGCACGGCTCACCCGATCGATGCGGGCTTCATCGCGGGTCCAGAATCCCGCCGACAGACCGTAGACCGTGTCGTTGGCCCGTCGAACGGCTTCGGCTTCATCCTCGAAACTCTCGGCCCCGATGACCGGGCCGAAGACCTCTTCGCGGGCGATGGTCATTTCGGGGGTGCAGCCCGCCAGCAGGGTGGGCAAGTAGAAGAATCCATGGGCCAGAGCCGGGTCGTCGGGTCGGGCACCGCCCACGGCGAGGGTTGCGCCTTCCTTCAGGGCCAGGGAAACGTGGTCTTCGACTTTCTGCCGCTGAGCCGCCGAGATGAGCGGGCCCATGCGGGTGTCGGGGTCGGTGCCGTTGCCCAACTTGATGGCTCGCATGCGGGCGGCCAGGGCCTCGACGAAGGCATCGTAAATGGGCGATTCCACCAGCAGTCTCGCGCCGGCCGAACAGATCTGACCGGCGTGAAAGAAAACCGCGTTCAGGGCGTAGTCGACGGCGACGTCGAGATCCGCATCGGCAAAGATGATGTGGGGGTTCTTGCCCCCCAGTTCCAGAGCCACCCGTTTCAGATTGCCGCTGGCGGCCCCCATGATGGTGCGCCCGGTTTGGCTGCCCCCGGTAAACGACAGCAGGTCGACGTCGTGATTCTCGGCCAACTCTGCCCCCACGGTAGCCCCGGGGCCGAGGACGGTGTTGATCACCCCGTTGGGAAAACCGACCTCTTCGCACAGCTCGGTCAGACGCAGGGTGGTCAGCGGGGTCAACTCGCTGGGCTTCAGGACCACGGTGCACCCCGCGGCCATGGCCGGCGCCAGCTTCCACGAGGCCTGCAGCAGGGGGTAGTTCCAGGGCAGGATCAGACCGCAGACGCCGACGGGCTCGCGCACGGCGATGCTGCTTCCGTTGGGGTCGGGGGCTTCGAGCACTTCGGGCGCATCTTCACGGGCCAGTTCCGCGTAGTAGCGGAACACCGCGGCCACGTCGTCCATGTCCCAGCGGCTTTCCTCGGTGGTCTTGCCGGTGTCCATGGTCTCCAGCCGGGCCAGGTCTTCGCGATTGGCCGTCACCGCACCAGCCAGGGCCTGGAGCAACTCCGAACGCTGGGCACCGGTGGTCGACGACCAGGGCCCATCATCGAAGGCCCGGCGAGCGCTGATGATGGCGGCCCGGGCATCGGCGCGGCCCCCTTCGGCCACCCGGGCGATTTCGGACCCATCGAAGGGATTGATGATCGAGCGGGTTTCCCCGGAAGCGGCCTCGAACCAGGTCCCGTCGATGTACAGCCTGCTCATGGGCCGTTCTCCTTCACGTAGTAGGGCACGTGTAGCGGTTCGAGGGGGCTATTGCCCCGAATCATGTCGGCGGCTTTCTCGGCGATCATCAACACCGGCGCATAAATATTGCCGTTGGTAATGGCGGGCATCACCGAGGCATCGACCACCCGCAGGCCCTCGACCCCGTGTACCCGCAGTTCCGGGTCCGTAACGGTGTCGGGGCCAATGCCCATCTTGCAGGTGCAACTGGGATGGTACGCGCTTTCGCCTTGTTGGCGGATGAACTCGAGAATCTCTTCGTCGGTTTCCACCGACGGTCCCGGGGCCAACTCTTCGTCGCGGAAACGGTCGAATGCCGGTTGGGTCATGATGTTTCGGGTACAGCGAATCGCCTCGACCCATTCCCGCCGTTCCTGTTCGGTGCCCAGGTAATTGAAGACGATGTCGGGGTAGTCGTTGGGGTCAGCGGAAACGATGCGTACATGTCCCTGTACATCGGTGTTCATGGGGCCGACGTGCACCTGGTAGCCGTGGCCCGGTCGGGCGCTGGTTCCGTCGTAACGAATGGCGATGGGCAGAAAATGATACTGCAGATTGGGGTAGGCGACCCGGTCGTTGCCCCGTATAAAGCCGCCGGCCTCGAACTGATTGCTCGCGCCGATTCCCTGTCGACGAAAAAGCCACTGAAAGCCGATCCAGGGCTGACGCCACCACTTGAGCGCCGGGTACAGACTCACGGGTTGGGTACAGCCGTATTGAATGTAGACTTCAAGGTGGTCCTGCAGGTTTTCACCCACCATGGGCAGGCTCTGCACCATCTCAATGCCCAGGGGCTCCAACCGCTCCGGATCACCGATGCCCGACAGCTGCAGCAGTTGGGGTGAATTGATGGCCCCACCACAGCAGATGATTTCGTCGCCCCGGATGATTGACGTGCGGCCCTTTCGGCGAACCTCGACCCCCACGGCGCGGCGTCCTTCAAAGAGGATGCGGTTGACCATGACCCCGCACTGCACCGTCAGGTTGAGCCGCTTCATCACCGGGTGCAGATAGGCTCGGGCTGCATTCCAGCGTCGACCCCGCCAAGTGGTACGGTCGAAGCGACCAAAGCCTTCCTGCTGGTAGCCATTCACATCGTCGGTCAGCGGATACCCCGCCTCCCTGGCAGCGGAAAACAGGGCATCGAAGAGCGGGTTTTCACAGTCGGCGGTGGTCAGATAGAGCGGGCCATCGGTGCCGTGATAATCGTCGCCTCCGACGAGCCGATTTTCGAGGCGCTTGAAGTAGGGCAGCACATGGGCGTAGCTCCATGCCTCGAGGCCCGGAAAGTCGGCCCACTTCTGATAGTCGAGGGCGTTGCCCCGAATATAGATCATGCCGTTGATGGAACTGGAACCACCCAGAACTTTCCCCCGGGGTTGGTACACCCGCCGTCCGTTCATGAAGGGCTCGGGCCCCGACTCGTACCACCAGTTGTAGGTACGGTTGGCCAGGGGCCAGGTCAGGGCCGCCGGCATGTGCAATCTGAAGTCCCAACGGTAGTCCGGGCGGCCGGCTTCGAGCACCAGCACCCGGGTCGACGGGTCATCACTCAGCCGACGGGCGAGCACACAGCCGGCCGAGCCGCCACCGATGATGATCTTGTCGTAGGTTTCTACCGCCACAGCGCGAATCCTATGAAAGCCATCACAGGCCTGTCAATCACCCTGCTGCTGTTGCTGCGTCCGATAATAATTTGACGGAATCACCAGCGACCAAAAATCGGCAGGATACTTCGAACACAAGCAGGAATCACCGCCAGCCACGCCCACGGCGCCCTGGCCAGTCCGGACGCCGGGGCCCGGGAGGTATCATCCAGTCTCTCCTGAGGCCTGGCACACCCCGTGACTGATTCCCAGACGACGCCTCCATCCCGGACCGGGCGCATCCCCAGTGCACTGTACGTCTGGGTGGCCATCCTGATCTTCGCAGCGGCCAACTCGGTCGTGAGCCTGCTGGTCGACCTGGGCGCCCAGAATCCGGTCGACGGTCGCAATGCCATCACCTTCTGCAACGTGCTGTTCGTGGGCAACCTGTGCGCCTGCGTCCTCCTGTTCGGCGTCTACCGCGCCCAGTGGCGCCCCGAGACGCTGAGGACCCTGGACTGGACGGACTGGGCCAGCCTGGTCGTGCTGGCCCTGCTCTCGAGTGCGCTGGCCCCGGCCCTCACTTTCGTGGCGCTGGCCGAGACCACCGTGACCAACGTGGTGCTGGTCAGCCGGGTCGAGCCTCCGCTGTTCCTGGTGCTCTCGATGATCTTCCTGCGGGAGAAGGTCGACCGCTGGCCCCTGGCCGGCAGCGCCCTGGCCCTGGTCGGCGTGGGGACAATCCTGCTGCTGGAGGGCGGTGGGAGCATGCTGGACGTGGGACGGGGCGAGGCCTTCGCCGCCATGGGCGCCGCAGTCCTGGCCGTCTCGACCATCATCAGCAAACAACGACTCGGGCGCATCCCCCTGGGCATCTTCACCGTGTTCCGTACTGCACTGGGTGCGGTCATCTTCTTCTTCGCGGCCATTTACCTGTACGGTCCGGAGCACTTCCAGGACGCGTTCGCACCCGTGCTGTGGCAGTGGATGCTGGTCTACGGCTGCATCGTGGTGGTGGTCGGTCAGTTGTGCTGGTTCAAGGGAATCGGGTCCACCAGTTCCGGGGCGGTATCCGTGGCCAGCTCCTTCTCACCGGTGGCCGGCGTGCTGTTCGCCTTCCTGCTCCTGGGCGAGCAGCCTGGTCAGCCCCAGTTCGTTGGTGGCGCCATCATCCTGATGGGCATCGCCGTGCCGCAGATTGGCCGTGTGTTCCACCAGCGCCGACAAGAAGAAGCCGCCACCGACCAGACCATGCTGGAGCACGAGGGAGAGGTCGGATTCAAGGGCGTGTGAGGACGGTTCGTTCCCGCTGGTCCTGCCCGGCACCGGGGCCCGCCGAAGCCTCGATGGCCTCCAGAACGGCCCACGGGGACCACCAGGCCGCTGCCTGCCGCGTGTGGGGACATCCCCCAACCAGCCCCCCTCCCCTGACCAGGGCCATGCACCGCTCTGCCTCGGGCAGGCTGGACTCCCGAAAGCGGTGGTGGATTTCCGGATCAGGGCTGGTAAGGCGAACAGCCAGGGACTGTGGGACCCCGAGAATCCCCTCGGAGCCAGGCGGAAAAAGGCCCCAATGCCTGGCGAAAGGGATTTGAATTTCCTATGCTCCGAGAACCTCAAGAAACAGATGATTGGATGAACAGCATGGCAGAGCAAAAGAGCGCTGAAACTCGCCGAATGAAGTCCTTCCTATCTGACAAGTGTCCGCCGATGGGCATTTACGAGACCCTGTACGCGTTCAGGGATTCGTTCGGCAGTTTCATGGGCACCAAAGGCACACATCCGTGGTCACAGGGATTCCCTCTGACGACGCCACTGGAGAAGTTCGGGGGGCCTGCCCTGCCCGGGAGCATCGATGTCACCTGGGAGGATCGCTTCTACCCCAAGGCGTGGGGACATCCGGCGTTGCGCGAGGCCATCACTGGCTACTACAACGCCCAATACGGCTCCAAAATCACCCCGGAGAACGTCATGGTCTTCGCGGGAGGCCGGCCTGGCATCTACACCGTGCTGGCGTTCCTCAAGAAGCATGTGCAGGTGAGAATCGGAAACATCGAGTGGCCAGCCTATCTGGACATCTTGGAGCAGACCGATACCAACTTCCAGGTCGTCCCCTTCACCAAGGAGAACCATTTCCACCCGAGCAACGCCGCCTACTTCGACCGCGCGGGCCTCAACGCCAAGACGCACCTGATGCCCGTCATCTCCAATCCCCAGAATCCATCTGGCCAGACGCGTTCAGGAGAGGAACTCAGGGAGCTGGTCCAGATGGCCGAGCAACCCTGCAACGGCATACTGCTGGATGAAGCATACGAGATGTTCCACTCTCCTTCCGTGAGTGGAATCGAGTACGTACAGGACCTGGACAACAGCAACGTGTTCCTCTCCGGTGCCTGCACAAAGGGTCTGCAGTCCCCGGGAATCCGCGTCGGTTGGATGGTCGCCAGCAGGAAGAATGTCGAGACGATGTCCAATTACTCCAGCTTCGGCATGGGTGGCGTGAGTCATCTGTCGCAGCACTACGCCGTCAAACTTCTCGAGCCTGGTCGTGTCGAGAAAGCCCGCAAGGCCGTGGCGCAGCACTACAACTGGCAGCGGGAACGATACGGGAAGGCGTTCAAGGAGATGGGGCTCGGGGTCTACACAGGCAACGGTGGATTCTACCACTGGCTCGAACTCCCGGAAGGGATGACGAGTGCCGAGTTCAATAAGCGGCTTTTCAAGCGCGGTGCAGCAATCCTATGCGCTTCTGATTGCGACATGGCCCGTCCACATTCAAAAGATCCTGGCTATGTGAATCCATA
>CAZMNK010000216.1:0-7711 GCA_964567625.1 uncultured Enterobacterales bacterium
GTCCCCATGGTGCAGGTCCAGTCGACGAAGTTCATCGGCATTGTGCAGGGTGGCCCTGCTCACCGTGACCCCCCCCACACGGACGGGTCGCAGGTGCGCCACCGGGGTCACTGCCCCGGTACGGCCCACCGAGAACTCCACATCCTCCAGCACCGTGGTGGCCTCTTCGGGCGGGTACTTGAACGCAATGGCCCATCGGGGGGCCCGGGTGACAAAGCCCAGGGTGTCCTGGAGCGCCATCGGGTCCACCTTGATCACCGCCCCGTCGATCTCATGATCCAGTGTGCTGCGCAGCTCGCCCAGCTCGCGAATGCGGGCGATCACGGCATCGATCCCGACACAGACCCGGTTGAGGTCGCTCACTCGAAAGCCCCAATTCCCAAAGAGTGCCAGGACTTCATGCAGGGTGTCCGGACGGTCGACACCCTCCATCTCTCCAAAGCTGTGGGCGATGAAGTGCAGGGGTCGCTGCGCTGCCAACCGGGGGTCCAGCTGCCGCATGGTGCCAGCCGCACTGTTGCGAGGATTCTCAAAGGTCTTGTCCCCTCTTGCCTGCCGATCCAGGTTCATCTGCTCAAATCCGGGGAGATCGAAGAACACCTCTCCACGGACCGAGAGAAGACTGGGTTCCGGGCCGCGCCCCGTTCGTAGCTTCAAGGGGATCTCAGGGATTGTCCGGACATTGTGGGTGACCTCCTCACCGGTTTCACCATCCCCCCGGGTGATGCCTGCGACGAGTGCTCCCTCCAGGTAGACCAGCTCCATCGCCAGGCCATCCAGCTTGGGCTCGACGATGAAAGGCAGGACCAGGTCCTCCTGGTGACCCGCCTTGACCAGGTCACTGAGAATTCCACCGGTCAGCCGCTCTTTCTCGTCCCGCTTCTCCCACCACTGGCGAAGGCCTTCCTCATCCAGCGCATTGCGCAACGAGAGCATCGGTACACGGTGGTCCATCGCCCGCAGGCTGCCCACCGGCCTCCCGCCCACCCGGTGGGTCGGGCTGTCCGCCGGGACATGCTGCGGCCAGGCATCGGCCAGCAGTTCCAGTTCCCGAAAAAGGAGGTCGTATGCCCGATCGCTGATCTCCGGTGCATCCAGTTCATGGTAGAGCCGGTTGTGCCGATTGAGTTCCACCACCAGCCAACCCAGACGCGCGCGAGCGGCTGGTTCTGCAAGGCCTTCCACCCGATCCCGGATCGCACCGGGGTCGTGCTCGTTCATCGCCATCCTCCGAGCCAAAAGCCCTATCCATGTAATTCTGGCGAGGGAAGGTCTTTAGGCGAGTACCTGGATCGCCGATCCCCGGATGGGGTGGGAAATTTCAGGAGGAGGGGAGATGGCCGCTATCCAGCCTAGCCGTCGAACTCTGGATCCAGATTGCCTGCCGACCATTCCGGCCGGGCTATTCGCGATCATCCGAGAAGCCGGGGACCCGGACTCTTCGCTCCAGAAGCTCGCCCAGGTCGTCAGCATGGAGCCGGTGTTCACCACCCAACTGCTGAAGGTGGTCAACAGCCCCTACTTCGGGCTGGCCATGGAGGTTCGACAGGTCCACCAGGCGACCGTGGCCATCGGAGCCCGCACGGTACGCAACCTGGCGGTGGCCCACGCGGTGAGAAATACCACCAAGGACCTGGACCTCGGAGAGTTCGATGGCATGCAGTTCTGGGAGGACAGCCTGCGTCGGGCCAACATCGCTCGCCACCTGGCCGAACGAATCTCCTACGAGGACCCACTCGAGGCCTTCACCATTGGGCTCATCCAGGACGTTGGCACCCTCTTTCTCGCCTTCCTGGCCCCTGAACACTCCGCGAAGCTACAGGCCGGGCGCCTGCTTCCCGGTGGTGAACGTCACGACCAGGAACGAGAACTGACCGGAAAGAGCCACACAGATATCTTCGCCATGACGGCTGCCACCTGGGAGATGCCCAAGGACCTCGTGGAAGCGGTCGTGGGTCATCACGACCCCCGAGCCCGAGCCACGGGCAGGCGCGGCCGCTGGCTGCTCCAGCTTGCCCGGGTCGCCGACGCGATCGGCGACCTCTTCCAGGCCGGTGCCAGCAGCGAACTCCAGCAGATCGCCCAGGGGTACCTGAACAAACTGCCCTCTCGCAAGCCCCTGCTCCTCCAGGACGTATGCCAGGTGATTCGGCAGGAGGTCGTCGGTTCGGGCCGTGAGCTCGGAATCAAGGTCAGCAGCCAGCCCACATGGACCCAGATGGTTTCTGCGGCGAATCGCTCCCTGCTGCACATCAATGAGCGCTACGAGGAACTCACCCAGGAGCTCGAGCAGAAGAACGCTGAGAATGCCCGACTGCTCGCGGAGTTGCAGGAGAGCAACAGGGAGCTCCACCGCCTGGCGACCACCGATACCCTGACCGGGGTGGCCAACCGACGCAGCTTCACCAAGATCCTCGACACAGCGCTCCAGGCCGCCC
Organism: uncultured Enterobacterales bacterium; assembly: GCA_964567625.1. Taxonomy (GTDB): domain Bacteria; phylum Myxococcota_A; class UBA796; order UBA796; family CAJQPC01; genus CAYFPX01. The sequence continues at coordinate 2,439 of CAZMNK010000216.1, forward strand.
AGCGCGACCACCAGCCGATTTCCATCCTGATGTGCGATGCCGACAACTTCAAGCTCGTCAACGACAACCACGGCCATGCGATCGGAGATGATGTCCTGGTCGAACTCGCCGCACGTCTCGTCAAGGGCGCCAGAGAGATCGACACCGTCGGACGACTCGGTGGTGAGGAGTTCGCCATCATCCTTCCCGCAGCCGGGGCCAGTCGCGGCCAGGTGATGGCCGAGAAGATCCGCCAGGGCCTGGGCGCCAGGCCCATCCTCTGCCGGGACGGGACCAAGATCCACCAGACCGCCAGTTTCGGAGGCTACACCTGGGATCCGCGAAACGAGATCGTGACTGCAGACCAGGTGCTCCAGGCCGCCGATCACCAGTGCTACGTCAGCAAGCGCTCGGGCCGGAACCGGGTGAGCTGGCAGCGATAGGCTCGCGCTCCGACAAGCGCCGGCCCGTTCCCGGGAAGAGTCGCACGGCCTGGGCCCTGCCACGCCGCGTTATTGACAGATGGGTCGGGCTTCCCGATCATCCTCTCCCGCGCCCCCCGGCCGCCCGATTCTACGAGCGCCGACCCGCCTCCCACCCCGCTCCAGCCACCCCCCATGTCCGTCCGAGAAGTGAAACAGCCCATCGAGAGGGGAGCGGTGCGTTCCAGTGGGATCCTGGAGATCCTGGCTGATGGCTTCGGATTCCTCCGGGACCCGGCTCTGAGCTACCTGCCCGGGCCCGATGACATCTATGTCTCCCCCTCACAGATCCGCCGCTTCGAACTGAAGACCGGAGACGAAGTCGAGGGCGAGGTCAGGTCTCCCAAGGACAACGAACGCTACTACGCCCTCATCCGCGTCAACGAGGTCAACGGACAGGATCCCGAGGTCCGGGGACCAGCACTGCAGTTCGACCAGTTGACGCCCCTGCACCCGAACCAGGTCTTCACCCTGGAGCACGAAGAGACCGAGATCTCCACACGACTCATGGATCTCTTCACCCCGGTGGGCAAGGGGCAGCGTGGCCTCATCGTGGCACCACCCAGGGTGGGAAAAACGATGCTGCTCCAGCACATTGCCCAGGCACTGGCAACCAACCACCCCGACGTGCACCTGATGGTCCTGCTCATCGATGAGCGGCCCGAGGAGGTCACTGAAATGGCCCGCTCGGTAAAGGGAGAGGTGCTCTCGTCCACGTTTGACGAGCCCCCGAGCCGCCACGTCCAGGTCGCGGAGATGGTGCTGGAGCGAGCCCGGCGGCTGGTGGAGCACCGCCAGGATGTGGTGATCCTGCTGGACTCGATCACGCGGCTCGCACGAGCCTACAACAACACGATTCCCTCCTCGGGCAAGTTGCTGTCCGGCGGTGTGGACGCCACGGCACTGCACCGTCCAAAGCGCTTCTTCGGAGCTGCACGAAACCTGGAGGAGGGCGGCTCCCTCACGATTCTGGGAACCGCCCTGGTGGAGACGGGTTCGCGGATGGACGAGGTGATCTTCGAAGAGTTCAAGGGCACCGGCAACATGGAACTGGTTTTGGATCGGCAGGTCGCCGAGCGCCGGCTCTTCCCCGCCATGAACGTCCTTCGCTCGGGCACCCGCCGAGAAGAAATACTGCATTCCCCGGGAAGGCTCGCCCGTTCTGACCTGCTGAGACAAGCCTTGCAGGGCAATCCGATCCAGGACATGGAATGGCTCCTGAATCTCGTTCGCAAGCATCCGTCAAACGCAGAGTTGCTTGACAACATGGCCGTCGCGAGCAAATAGAGAGCCCTCTCTGGCCAGTTCGGCCCCGACAGGCCCGAGCTCTCTTCCCGGCTCCCAAACCTCCGGCGAGTTCATGAAGACAGGTATTCACCCGACCTACATCCCCTGCACCGTGACGTGCGTGTGCGGCAATTCCTTTCAGACCCTGAGCCTGACCGAAGAGCTCCGGGTCGAGATCTGCAGCAGCTGCCACCCGTTCTTCACCGGCAAGCAGAAGCTGATGGACACAGAAGGGCGCGTCGAGCGCTTCATGCGCAAGTACGGTATGAACGCCGAAGGCGAGTCCTGAGTCTCCGGGCACTGGGCGCCTGACGAGAGGCTCCTGTGCTAGACAAGCTCGAAGAACTCGCGAATCGACTCCAGGAGCTCAATGAGCTTCTTGGCAGCCCCGAAGTGGCTTCCGATCGCAATCGTTTGCGCGAATTGTCGATCGAGCACAGTCACCTGTCCCCCATCGTCTCGGCCTACCACGAGCTCAAGACCTCGACCCTGGAGTTGGTCGATGTGTTGGAGCTACTGAACGACCCCGAAATGCGGGAGATGGCAGCCGACGAGAAGGCGGGGCTGGAAGCCCGCATCGAAGAGCTCAAACAAGAGCTCCGCGTCCTCCTGCTGCCCAAAGACCCCTACGAGGGCCGCAACCTGCTGCTGGAAATCCGGGCCGGGACCGGGGGAGATGAGGCTGCTCTCTTCGCTGCGGACCTGTTTCGGACCTACGCCCGCTACTGCGAAAACCAGGGGTTCCGAGTCGAGGTACTGAGCACCTCGGAGGTCGTGGTGGGCGGAGGCTCCGGCAAGAGCGCCACCGGCTTCAAGGAGGTCATCTCCCTGGTCAGCGGCAAGGCGGCCTACAGCCACCTGAAATACGAGTCCGGGGTTCACCGGGTCCAGCGCGTGCCCCTGACCGAGACCCAGGGACGGATTCACACCTCTGCGGCCACGGTGGCAGTCCTGCCAGAGCCCGATGAGGTCGAGATCAACATCAATCCTTCCGACCTGCGCGTCGATGTCTTCCGAGCCTCGGGGCCAGGTGGACAGTCGGTGAACACCACCGACTCCGCCGTCCGGCTGACCCACATCGCCAGCGGGCTGGTGGTGATCTGCCAGGACGAGAAGTCACAGCACAAGAACAAGGCCAAGGCAATGAAGGTGCTCTCTGCCCGCCTGTTCGAACAACAGGAGGCCGAACGCCATGCCGAAGAGGCGGCCTCCCGAAGGTCCCAGGTGGGCAGCGGAGACCGCAGTGAACGGATTCGAACCTACAACTACCCCCAGAACCGGGTGACCGATCACCGCATTGGAGAGACGGTCTACAAGCTCGACCAGATCATGAGCGGCAAGGTGAACCTGATCGCCGATCCAGTCATCGCCTGGTTCCAGGCCGAGGCCCTCAAGGCGACGGGCGAGTAGGGTGCTCACCCTGGTCGAGGTCCTGGCCCGCACCCAGGACTACCTGACGGACAGGGGTTCCCCCTCCGCGAGGCTGGACGCCGAGCTCCTGCTCTCCCATGTGCTCGAACTCGACCGACTCCAGCTCTACCTGCAACACGATCGTCCCCTGAACGACGCCGAGCTGGCCGCCCTGCGGGGGCCGGTCCGGAGACGAGGCCATCGAGAACCGGTGGCGACCATCGTGGGCCACAAGGAGTTCTGGAGCCTGCAATTCCAGGTAAAGCCTGGGGTGCTGGTGCCCCGTCCGGACACCGAGACCCTGGTGTCGGCTTGCCTGGCATTGCTCCCGGAAGGCACGCTCCCGGAAGGCACGGAGCCGGTGTTCGTGGCTGACGTGGGCTGTGGCACTGGCTGTATCGGCCTCAGCCTGGCCAGGGAGCGGGAACACCTGCGGGTTTTCGCCCTGGACGCCAGTTCCACTGCCCTCGCCTGCACCCGGGAGAACGTGGCGGCACTGGCCTTGAAGGACCGAGTGGCCGTGATGCGGTCTGACCTGCTGAGCGCCGTGCCCGCTGAACGGCCCATCGACCTTGTCGTGTCGAATCCACCCTACATTCCCAGCAAGGACATCCAGTCCCTGGCCCCCGAAATTCGGGAGCACGAGCCCCGGGTCGCCCTGGACGGAGGCCCGGACGGCCTGGACTTCTACCGGCGTCTTCTTCCCGTGGCGGCACAACGGGCCCGCCAGGCCGTTCTTGTGGAGGTCGGGATCGACCAGGCCGAACCGGTGATGGCCCTGTTCAAGCAGGCTGGCCTGGCCCGTGTTCGCACCCAGTCGGACCTGGCCGGGGTGGACCGAGTGGTGATCGGGGAAGTGGACACCCCCCGTTGATCAGACGGTGGCGATCTTGCCCAGCCTCACCTGTGGCACCCGACGCAGGACCGTGCTCTTCACGATCTCGCTGAGGACCGTCGCACCCCCCATCATCTCGATAAGTTCATCCCGTCCCTCGGACTTCGACAGCTTCCGACGAATGAGGTCCGGTCGCATGTAGAACTTGAGGTAGGCCTTGGTCCGATAGGCCCGGAGCTGCTCGGCGCTGAAGGTCTCGGTGTTGATCTGGGGAATGTGGCCACCCCCGTTGATCGTGTACTGCCGCCAGAAGTCGCCGTTGACGTAGCCCCGTTCCTGGGCGACCCGGTACAGGTCCGTGCCCGGCAGCGCGGTGGCCACAGAGAAGCTGGCCCAGTCCAGTCCGATACCGGAGGCGAAGTTGATCGTCTCCTCGATGTCCTGGGGTGTGGCGTCGTAGTAGCCGATCATGAAGTAGCCGCGGGTGTCGATGCCCTCCTCCCGCGCGATCCGGAAGGCCTTCTCGGTCTGTTCCCGGGTGATCTCCTTGTTCATGATCTTGAGCACCCGATCCGTGCCCGCTTCGACACCCATGTGGATGGACCTCAGCCCTGCCTTGCGCAGCCATCGCAGCACGTCGCGATCGACCGTGTCGACCCGGGCCCGGATGTTGAACTTGACCTTGAGATCCCGGCGCAGGATCTCGTCCGAGAACTTGCGCATGCGCTTCTTGCCGATGGTGAAGGTCTCGTCGAACATGACGATCTCCTTCACCCCGTGCTTCTTCACCAGGTACTCCATCTCGTCGACCACGAGCTCGGGCGCCCGGAAGCGCAACCGGTCCGAGTAGACCTGGGAGCAGTAGCCACAGTGCCAGGGACAGCCCCGGGTGGTGACCATCGTGGCAAAGGGACGCAGCAGCGTCAGGCAGTGGTAGTCGGACAGGTTGACCAGGTCCCAGGCAGACATCGGGTACTTGTCGATGTCCCGGGGCACCGGCGCCGCCGGGTAGCTGACGGTCTCACCATTGGGCTTGCGGTAGCAGGTCCCGGCGATGCCATCGAGGTCTTCCTTCTCGTCCCAGCGCTGGCAGATCTCCATGAAGATCTCCTCGCCATCGCCGGTCACGGCAAGGTCGAAGCAGTCCCAGGTCAGGGACTCCTCGGCGTACAGCGACAGGTGAGGTCCACCCACGACGATGAGCGCCTTGGGCACCGCCTTCCGGACCATCTGGGCGATCTCGATGACCGCCGGCCACCCGAGGGTCTTGGCGGTCAGGG
>CAZMNK010000217.1:0-7670 GCA_964567625.1 uncultured Enterobacterales bacterium
CCCGAGGCCATCTGCATCAACAGATTGGGGTCGGGCCCCTGGTGCTGGATGCCCGGATGAAGCCGACCTACCCCGAGGAACTCTTCTGCGACCCGGAGACCGCGGCGACCGTGGATCGCCGTTGGACCGAGTACTTCCCCGGTGGCGGCGTGGAGATGGGTGACTCGGACGTGGCGGACCTGGGGTAGCCGCGGCCCTCCCACTCACGCCATCAGCACTCGTCAGCCTCCCAGGTCACCCCGGTGTTGACCCGGAACATCGGCCAGGAACAGTTCTCATCCGCGCCACCACCGCCTGGCCGATCACTGTTCAACTCCCAGCCATTGACGGCTTCGTAGATGGTCCAGTTCCGATTGCAGGGCCGGTTGTAGTTGCTGTAGCCAACCTGGGGACTCTCCTCGCCGGTCCATCTCAGATCCACGAAGAACTGGGGCAGGTCCGTGCCTTGACCACTGGTCTCCACCGAGAAGTCGAAGTTCCACCAGGCCCGGTAGTAGTCGGTGACGCTGGACTCGGCGCTGGGTGCGGTGAAGATGTGTTCTTCGAGCTCCAGAACGTCCAGGTTCACAGTCTGGGTCAGCTCCCAGTGCAGGGCCTCCTCGTCGGTTGGGTCGTCCGAGATGACGAGTTCAACCGCCATCTCCCGGTCGTCCGGGTAGAGGTCCAGGGCCACCTGGGGAACCATCACCAGGATGTCCACGGACATCACGCGCCACACGCCACCGTCCGGAAGGGCATCCAGGTCGTAGTCGAGCACGACCCCGTCCGCCTCGACCATTCCCGGCCCCACGGCGTCCTCCAGCAGCGAGACCTCCTCGATGTCAAAGGCGGGGTCGGTGGTGTCGCAGATCTGGCTGAGGTTGTAGTCCTGGCAGGCGACAAGCAGAGAGAAGAGCACGGTCATGTTTCCTATCATGACATCACCCCCCCCGGCGCTGCCCTTCAATCGCTTCCCGCTCGCCGGGTTCAATGGCCACCGGGTAGTGGCCGGTGAAACAGGCCGCACAGGTCGCCGAGCCGGTGACTCTCTCGAGCCCGGGGATGGACAGGTAGGTCAACGAGTCTGCCCCAAAGGACACAGAGAGTTCCTCGATTCCGACATGGGCCGCGATCAACTCATCCTTGGAGGGCATGTCGATGCCGTAGTAGCAGGGGTTCTTGACCGGGGGCGCAAAAACAGCCAGGTGAAGCTCAGCCGGGTTCAGGGAGCGCACCAACCGCACGATCCGTCGCATGGTGCTGCCCCTCACGATCGAGTCGTCCACCAACAAGACCCGCTGACCCTCGAAGATTTCCGCGATGGGGTTGAGCTTGAGCCGCAGCGCCGCGTCCCGACTGGCCTGGTCGGGCATGATGAAGGTCCGACCTGAGTAGCGGTTCTTGATGAAGCCTTCCCGGTTTCGGATCCCCAGTTCCTCGGCCATGGCCATCGCTGCCGGTCGGGAAGTGTCGGGCACCGCCACCACGACGTCGGCCTCCAGGCCCCGGGCCCGCCATTCCCGCGCCAGCTGGCGCCCCAGACGCCAGCGGGTACGGTTGACCCGGCCATCCTCCATCACGCTGTCCGGCCGGGCAAAGTAGATGCGCTCGAACACACAGGGCCGGGGTTCTGGCGCCGTGAGTTCCACGAAGATGGGCGACTGGCCGTGTCGCAGCAGAAGCGCCCCACCAACCGGCAGATCTCCCTGCTTCTGGATTCCCAGCACATCCAGAGCCACGCTCTCGCTGGCCACCACCCAGGCACCATCCGGGCCCTGTCCATAGACCCCCGGGCGAATCCCGTGCCGATCTCGAAAGGCCACCAGGGTCGGCTCGCCATCGACCTCGAGGATCGAGACGACCGAGTAGCCCCCTTCGACCCGAGCCAACAACCGGGTCAACGCCGTCTTCACGTCGGCCTGGGTGTGGCCAGAGGGCCGCAGGCGGGTCAGTTCTTCGGCAAAGGTCAGCAGGATCGGTTCGGCATCACACTCGCTGAGCACGGTCAGGCCCTGCTCCCGAAGCACGTCTCGCAGGCCCTGTTCATTGGTCAGGTTGCCGTTGTGGGCCAGCACCATCGCCGGCCGACGGGTGCAGAAGGGCTGGGCATCCTCGACGGAAGCCCGCGTGCCCGCTGTGGGGTAGCGGACATGGGCAATGCCCGCAGTGCCCTTGAGCATGGAGACATCGGGCAACGCCTGGCCGATGTGACCCAGGCCCTTGCGCAGGAAGATGCGCCCTGCGTCCCAGGTCCCGACACCGGCGGCATCCTGACCCCGGTGCTGGATGGCCTGTAGCGACAGGAGCAGCGGCTCCACCACGCTCCCCGACCCGATCCTTCCGACGAACCCACACATGGCGGACTCCTTGTTGGAGAGCCGGTCTAGCGGTCGGTCCCCACCAGCGCCCGCGACGGTTCGGCGACGATGACGCCCAAGCCCGTCCTGAGCACCCCCACAGAGCCTGAAGAACAAGGACGCCGGACGACCTGGCCACCACCATCAAGAACGCCGACAGTGCGACCCATGCCCCTCAGTTCTTCAGGACAGCCTGGGCCTCGTCCAGGGCCGTTCCATGGGCGTGGAGCAGCGCCACCAGGGCATCTCGATGCCGCTTCGCCCCAGGAGCATCCGCCACGGAAAGCGCCTGGCGCAGCAGGCCGAAACCGTACTCGGTGCGGGCCGCTTCCTGGCGCCCCAACTGGTCCCGAATCAGAGGCTCCAACTCCGGCTCGAAGCTCCCCCGGTAGACAGCTGCACAGAGTTCCGCCGCCCCCTGGTCATCCCCGGCAGCCAGGGTCTGGAGGGACTCGTCCAGCCCGGCGACGACGGTGAGAACCCGCTGCTGCCACATGCCTTCGCTGTACACCGTGGCCGCCACGGGCTCGAACACCGGCTCGGTCTCACCCGGTGTTGCACAAGCCAGCATCCACAGCATTGACCACACCACTCCCCTCTAATCACTCCACGCAGACATCGGACCCGGAAGCGGCCTGGGCCTCCACTTCATCCACTGCCGCCTCCATGGCAGCCAACACCGCAGGGTCCTCCGTCCAGTCGTCAAGGACATCCACCTGCTCCTGGGGGTCTGTGCGCAGGTCGTAGAGGGCACGGCTGCCGTCCAGGTCCGACACCAGGCGCAGCCCTCCGCTGTGAAGCGCATAGGCTTGCCGGCCCGGGTGGAGGGGAGAGATGGACTCGGACTGTGCGCACTGGAAACCAGTGATGATCCGGGGGGCCCCTTCGAGCACAGACAGGCCACTGGTCCCTGTGTCCGCCAACCCCAGGGCTGCATAGAGCAGGGCCAACAGGTCCTTGTGGGTCGTCAGCCCCTCGTACCGGGCGGGCGTGAAGCCCGGGCCCATGAACAGCGCCAGTGCGGCCGTCTCCTCTGTAAAAACCGAACGAGCATGGGTGAGAAGGCCCCGCTCAAAGCGCTGTTCACCGTGGTCGGAGGCCACGATCACCACCGCCTCGGACAGGTCCAGTCCCACCTCCTCCAGGCCCTCGAACAGCCGGGGCAACGCCCTGTCCAGGAACCGGACCTCGGCCTCGTAGAGCGCCTGTAGAAAGCGGGTCAGCAGGTCCCGCTCCCAGTCGGCATACTCCGGCCAACGCCGTTCCAGCTCGGCATAGGCCCCCCGGTCGCTGTCCAGTTCATAGGTCTTGTTCCAGAGCGTCAGGGGTTCCAACACCTCGCCGAAAAGCTCCATCATCACGACATCGACGATCTCCTGGGGTGCACGGTAGGCGTCGTGGGGGTCCAGGAAGTGGGTGTGCACCAGGACCGGACCGGTGCGATCCGCCAGGCGGCCGTACTCGAATTCCAGGCAATCATCGACGTGCTCGTCGGCCGGGGCGTCCTGGTCCCGGCCACCCAGGTGATCGTAGTCCCGCAAAAGACCCGCGTCGTTCAACACCCCATTGGTCGTGCAGGCAAAGGTCTCGTACCCCTCCTCCCCCAGGACCGCGGCCAGGAGCGCCAATTCCAGGGGTGCAACGCTGAGCCGGGTGGGGAAGTAGCCCACCTCGAGGGGATCCCGTCCGGCCAGGATCGCGGTCATCGTCGGCGAGGTCCAGTTGCTCCCCGCGTGGTGTTCAGCCAACCACAGGCCTGTCTGGAAGAGACCGTGGAGATTGGGCGTGTTCTGCTCGGAGAACGCGTCCACGCGAAAGGTGTCCATGGTGACCAGCACCACGTCGGGTTGTCCGGTCAGCTCTGGCAGAACATAGGGCTCCGCCCAGGCATCCAGAGCAGGCAGCTCGCCACCGCCCGAATCCAGGGCCGTGGTCGACGTGTCCTCCCCGTCTCCGGAGGAGCACCCAAGCAGAAGGCATCCCAGCACAAACACCTCTCCAGTCTAGTCCCTCCGCGGACATCCTCATGGCATGCACCTCGAAACCGGGGGTGCTGCCCTGCTTGATCGCCAATCCCTCAAGGAGACCACGGAGTGCATCTCTCCTGGTTTCCGGTGGGACATTGGTGCCTACACTGGTCTGGACTTGAGAAACTACCGTCCCACTGGCGGATCCCCCCAAGGCGATCCCGCCGGCCACGGAGAGAGAGCCCCATGGCGTACGAGAAGTTCACCGTCAAGGCCGTCGAAGCCATCGCCGAGTCCCAGAGAATCGCCGGTCGTCTGGGCAATCCCGAGGTTCGCCCCGGACACCTGATGCTGGCACTGCTGGACCAGGACAAGGGCATCGTGCCCAACCTGCTTCGTCGCATCGGCTCCGATCCCGAGGCCCTCAAGCGAGACACCGCCCGGGTCGTCGATGGCTACTCCAAGGTGCATGGCGGCACCAAGGCCGGGGTAAGTCGCCCCCTTCAGTCCGCCCTGGACCACGCCGAGAAGATCAGCCGACGCCTCAAGGACACCCATGTGGCCACGGAGTTGCTCCTGGTCGGAATCGAGGCCCACAAGACCCCGAGCCGAGAGGTCCTGCACATCCACGGAATCACCGGGGATCGCCTCATGTCCGCCATCGAGGCGATGCGCGGGGGCCGAAACGTCCAGGGCGAGGATGCCGAGGGCAACTACGAGGCGCTGGACAAGTACACCAAGGACCTCACGGCGATCGCCGCCGAGGGCAAGATGGACCCGGTGGTCGGCAGGGACGAGGAGATCCGTCGCTGCCTCCAGGTCCTGAGCAGGCGGACCAAGAACAACCCCGTGCTCATCGGCGAGCCCGGTGTGGGAAAGACCGCCATTGTCGAGGGCATCGCCCAGCGCATTGCCAAGGACGACGTCCCCGAGTCCCTGCAGGGCAAGAAGGTCCTCAGCCTGGACCTCGCTGCAATGATCGCGGGTGCCAAGTTCCGTGGCGAATTCGAGGAGCGACTCAAGGCGGTGCTGACCGAGATCGAGGGCTCCGACGGCGCGATCATCCTGTTCATCGACGAGATCCACACCATGGTCGGCGCCGGCAAGACCGAGGGTTCGATGGACGCAGGGAACATGCTCAAGCCTGCCCTGGCCCGGGGTGAGTTGCGCTGCATGGGCGCCACGACCCTGGACGAGTTCCGCAAGCACATGGAAAAGGACAAGGCGCTGGAACGCCGCTTCCAGCCGGTCTTCGTCGAGGAGCCGACGGTCGAGGACACTGTCCGGATCCTGCGAGGCATCAAGGAGAAGTACGAGGTCCACCACGGAATTCGGATCATGGATGACGCCATTCTGGCCGCCGCCCAACTCTCCGATCGCTACATCTCAGACCGCTACCTGCCCGACAAGGCCATCGATCTCATCGACGAGGCCGCCAGCCGCCTCAAGATGGAGATCGAATCCCTTCCCCAGCCCATCGACCTGCTCCAGCGGCAGATCGCCGGGCTCAAGGTCGAGGTCATGGCCCTGAGCCGCGAGACGGACAAGGCTGCCCTGGACCGCAAGGACAAGCTGGAGGCGGAAATTGCCAACCTGGAAGAGGAAGAGCGAGAGCTCTCCACCCGGTGGCGAGCGGAACGCGAACGTCTGGAGGCCATCGGTGAGAACAAGGAGCGTCTCGAGGAGCTCCGCTTCAAGGCTGACAGTGCGCAACGAGGGGGCGACTTCGACACCGCCTCCCGCCTGACCTATGGCGAGATCCCCGAAGCCGAGGCCGCCCTTGAGCAGGCCCAGCGCGAGCTGGCGAACCTGCATGAAGAGGGTTCCATGCTGCGGGAAGAAGTCAACAGCGAGGACATCGCCCACGTGGTCTCCAAGTGGACGGGAATTCCCGTCACCAAGCTCGGACAGACCGAGATGGACCGCTTGCTGAACATGGAGGACAACCTCCACCAGCGGGTGGTCGGACAGCACGAGGCCGTCGTGGCCATCGCCGATGCCGTCCGCCGTTCCCGGGCGGGCCTCCAGGACCCCAATCGACCCATCGGCTCCTTCATCTTCCTGGGACCCACCGGTGTGGGCAAGACCGAGCTGGCCAAGTCCCTGGCGAACTTCCTCTTCGACGACGAGGACGCCATGGTGCGCATCGACATGTCCGAGTACATGGAGAAGCACGCCGTGGCACGGCTGATCGGCGCCCCTCCCGGCTACATCGGCTACGACGAGGGGGGGCAGCTGACCGAGGCCGTGCGGCGCCGGCCCTACTCGGTCGTGCTGCTCGACGAGATCGAAAAGGCCCACCCAGACGTCTTCAATGTGCTGCTCCAGGTCCTGGATGACGGACGCATCACGGACAGCAAGGGAAGGACCGTCGACATGAAGAACTGCGTGGTCATCATGACCAGCAACGTGGGTTCCCGTCACCTTCTCGAGGCGGCAGGCGACGCCAAGGCCGCCGAAGGCAAGGTCCTCGAGGAGTTGCGCAAGGCCTTCCGTCCGGAGTTCTTGAACCGGATCGACGACACCATCGTGTTCGAGCCCCTGGGTCGCCAGCACATGGACAAGATCCTGGAGATCCAGATGACACGGGTCCACAACCTGCTTGTCGATCGGGAGTTGAACGTCACCCTGACCGACGAGGTCAAGACCGAGCTGGCGGATGCAGGCTACGACCCGGTCTTTGGCGCCAGGCCGCTGAAGCGGGCCATCCAGCAGTACCTGCTCAACCCGATGTCTCGCGCCATCGTGGGCGGCGGCTACGGGCCCGGGGACACCATTGCGGTGACCATGGAAGGGGACCAGTTCAGCTACACCCGGATCCCTGCGCCAGAAGAAACCTGATCAGGCCCAGGCCCGGGTTCTCCTGCGGGCGGCGTTCGCGTCCGTCAGGAGGCAGACAACGACAGCAGCCCCATCAGACCAGCAGACCGTCTCGCAGGGCTCGTGTGACCCGCTCGGCGAGAGCGTCCATCGCCTCCTCCCCGACCAGCACGTCCGGGATTTGCTGGTTCACCCAGAGACTCGCCAGGCCGTGAACCAGGCTCCAGGAAGCCAGCAACACCGCCACCGGGTCCTCCTGCCGCAGCCCGGTGGTTTCCGCGAGGGCCTCCTGGAGAGGTGACATGGCCTGCAGGGAGGCCTCCTGTAGTTCCGGCCACGCGGACTTGTCCGCCGTCTCCGGACCGAACATGACCCGAAATCGAGCCGGTACCTCCAGGGCGAAGCGCACGTAGGCCACCCCCATCGCCTGGACCCGGTCCTCGCAGTCACCGACCCCGCGAAGCTGACTCTCGAGCTCTCGGAATCCCTCTGCTGCCACGGCTGCCAGCAACCCGGCCAGTCCCTCGAAGTGCCGATAGGGAGCACT
>CAZMNK010000218.1:0-7663 GCA_964567625.1 uncultured Enterobacterales bacterium
TGTCGGTGTCCGTCGCGCTGTCCGAACTGGTGGTGTCCGTGTCTGTGGTCCCGTCGTCACCACAGCCGGCTGTGGTGAGCAGGCCACCTAGGATCAAGAGACTGACTGACATGGGGCTGCTCCTGGTGACACGGAGAGGGAGTGGACAATCTACGCCCGGGGGACCTGGAGATCAAAACCTTCTGCCGAGACAGGCGACGAAGCCCGGGGACCGAGGCTATCGAGGGACCCGAGGGCATACGGGGTGTCCAACCTGGGACGACAGGAGGGTCCTGGAGAACGGCTTCAGGGAGCCCCAGAGACCTGGCCGTAGTCGTCCTGCCCCCAGCACTCGACGGCCCCCGAGGAATCGAGGGCGCAGTTGTGGTCGTCGCCAGCACTCACGGTGGTGTACCCGGTGTCGAGGGGAGTGTCGGACACCTGCCCATCGCCGTCGGACCCCCAGCAGGAAAGGGCACCGGAGGAGTCAAGGGCGCAGTGATGGCCCCCGCCCACACTCACCACGGTGTAGCCGGTGCCACCGGGAGCGTCGGACACCTCGCCGTCGCTGTCGGACCCCCAGCACTCGATGCCGCCCGAAGAGTCGAGGGCGCAACTGTGGTTGTACCCCGCACTCACCGTGGTGTACCCGGTGCCTGTGGGGGCGTCGGAGACCTGGCCGTAGTCATAGGTGCCCCCGTCCTCGATGCCCCAACACGCGATGCCACCCGAGACGTCGAGGGCGCAACTGTGGCCCCCGCCCGCACTCACGAGGGTGTAGCCGGTGTCCGTAGGGGCGTTGGAACCCTGGCCGTCGTAGTCGCTGCCCCAGCAGGCGATGGCACCGTGGGCGTCGAGGGCGCAGTTGTGCGCATAGCCAGCGCTCACAGACCGGAAGGTGCCTGTGGGGGCGTCAGAGACCTGGCCGTAGCCGTCGTACCCCCAGCACTCGATGTTGCCGACGGAATTGATCGCACAGGTGTGGGCGAAGCCCGCACTCACGGAGGCATTGCCTGTGCCGGTGGGAGTGTCGGAGACCTGGGCAAACCCGTCGTTGCCCCAGCACGCGATCTGGCCTGAAAAGTCGAGGGCGCAGTTGAAGTAGGAGCCAACGCTCAACCTCGTCCAGGCCGTCTGGGGGCCGCCGGTATCCGTCTCCGTGCCGCTGTCACACCCGGTCAGGCCGCAGGAGATGACACCCCACAGGGCCAGCAAGAAGACAGAGCGCATGAGCACCTCTGCAACGAGACTACCTGACCTGAGCCTGTCCGGGGGGGCTCGGATTTCATCAAGCCCCAACCCCGTGCTGCCTTCTGGTGGGCCTGCGCCGTGAGGGGCTCCTCAGTCCTGGCGGCGCGAGGCCATCACGCCTGGCTGTTTTCTCTCGACCACGAAAGCCGGGTCGATACGCAGGAGCTCAGGGCCCGCCTTCAGGGGCATGCTGAAGGGGTTGCAGCTACCATTGGGGGGTGCCTCTACTCCTCGTCATCAGTGTCGCCCTCGCTGTTGAGCCTGTTGTCGAACCCCTCGTCGAGGCAGCCGTCGAGGCGCCGGCCGACACCGTGGAGAGGCCCCAGAACGCGCTGATGGTGAACCCGGTCGGCCCCGCCTTGGCCCTTGTCGTCAATGCACTCGATCTCGGTGAGTCCTTCCTGAGGGTCTGGGCCCTGGACTTCAACCTTCGCGGGCACCACCAGTTCAACGACCGCCTTGGCCTTACCGCCCAGGTCGACCTCACCAGCGGAGAGTTCCTGGTTCAGGCCACGCACCTGGGCTTTCGGGTCGGACCCCGGATTGCCCTTGGAAAGCGCGGCCTGGCGGACTGGGCCTTCTCTCCCTTCCTGTTGGTGGGATTCACGGACGTCCGGGCAGGGGAGTACAGGCTCGCCAGTTGGGGGGATCTGGGGATGGGGTTCGAGGTGGGGCGGACATTTGTCTGGAAGGAGTTCGCCATCGAGCTCGGCACGGGGTTCTACAGCACGGTCCCCGTTGGCTACAGCGCCCACTCGCCTTCATTTGAGGGCACCGAGGCTCCCCAGGCACTGCCCAACGTCATGCCCCTGCTGAACGCGAGTGTGGGCCATGCCTTCTAGTTTCTGGATGCTGGGGCTGCTGGCCTGTGGGGGTTCGGGGGAGGAAACCACCGCGCCTTGCGAGCCGAGTGAGGCCACCGAGGTGTCCTTTGCGCCCGAGCACATGCTCTGCGTGCAGATCGAGATGGACCCGGATGACTTCGAGGAACTCGGTGGGCAGTTCCGATTCGGCGATGATGCCAGCGACCAGTTCCCCGGCGTCATCGGGCATGTGGCCTCTTCCTGTACCGAGCCCTTTCCCGACCCCTACACCTACTTCTCGGCCGACGTGAACGTGGACGGCCTGGAGGTCACCAATGCTGGGGTGCGAAAGAAGGGATTCGTCGGATCTGTCCTGGAGGGGTCGCAAGAGCGTCCCTCGCTGAAGATCAAGACGGACAAGTTCGAGGCGGACCAGACCCTGGCTGGTAGCGAGCGGGTCACCCTCAACAACAACCTCACCGACAGCAGTCGGATGCGGACCTGCCTGGCCTACAGCGTGTTCGCCGATGCCGGGCATCCGACACCCCTCTGCAACCTGGCCAACGTCATGGTGAACGGGGAGTCCCTGGGCTCCTATACCCACGTCGAGGCCATCAAGAAGCCCTTCCTCCGGAGGGTCTTCGGCAACGACGAGGGGTCGCTCTACGAGAGCACTCTGGCCGACTTCACGGATGGGCACCTGGCGGACGGGCTCGGGCGTTGGGAGGCGAAGACCGACGAGACCGAACCCAGCACGGTCTTGCTCCAGGCTGTCGCGGATGCCCTGCTGGTGGAGGACGAGGACCTGGAAGAGGCCCTTGACCAGGTCATCGATCTCGACCTCTTCCTCCAGTTCTGGGCACTGGAGACCCTGGTGGGGCACGTCGATGGCTTCTCCGGAAACACCAACAACACCTATGTGTACTTTGACCCCGACCGGGAGAACCGGGCGGTGTTCATCCCGTGGGGTCCCGACGACGCGCTGAGTGACGGGCTTGGCGCGGAGGCGGAAGAGGGAGAGGAAGGGGAGGGTGACGGCGAAGGGGTCGCCTTCGTGGCCTCTGAAATCCCGCGTCGACTTTCCCGCCATCCCGAGCTCTCGCTGCGCTATCTCGAGACCCTCGAACAGTTGCTGGAGGAGGTCTGGGACGAAGGGGTCCTGGCCGATCGCATCGCGCAGTTCACCGTCCATGTCAGGACGGCGGAGCAGACCACGGACGGGCATCGGGAAGCTGTCGAGGAACTCTCAAGCTGGGTCGACCAGCGGCGAGCGGGCCTTGAGCAGTTCCTTCTCGATGGCGGTGTCGAGGGCCCCGAGGAGCCGAGTGATTGCAGTGTCCTGGGCCTGGAGGAGTTCCTCGTGCTGGCCGAGGTCCTCGTGGCCTTTTCCTATGGCTGTTCCGTCACACCGGGCTGGAGCAGCACACTCCTGGCCTTCGGCGTCCTGTTGCTCGTCCCCCGCCGAAGGCGTCCAGGCTTCCACGTGAATTCAACCAGGCGGAAGACCTGGAACGGGAGCGCGCGGACCACTGGGAGCTGCCCGAGGTCACGGCTCACCGGATAGAGTGCCCCATGGTCTTCACCCTGCTCCTTGCGCTGCTCACCTGCTCTGAAAATGCCACGGACACCAGCCTGCCCGACCCGCCGCCGGAGCAGGAGGAGGAGATCTGCACCCAGGACGAGTTCTGCGACGCCTTCATGGACTGCTTCGCGTTCATGGGCCTGGACCTGTGCGAGAGCTACTACGAGGACGGCATGGGTGTCTGTGCCGATGCAAGCGAAGAGGAGCTCGTGGACTTCCACCTCTGCATGTGCGGGTGCTGGACCAGTGGCGAAGACCGGTCCTGCATGGGCATGGGGTCTTGCAGCGACTGGTGCACGAGCACATTCTGCTCGGTCCTCTGACCAGGACAGGCCGCCTTCTGCTTGTCGCCGCGGCCTCGCTCTGCGGCTGTACTGCCTCGCCTGGAGACAGTGGCGCCGAGGTGCCCTGCACGCCCCCGGCCGCGCCTGCCACTGAGGGTCTGCTGGACGGCACGGCCCGCAATGCCCTGGTGCTGTCCATCGACACCCTGCGTCGGGACCACGTGGGGCGCTACTCGGGGGAACCCACGACCCCCTTCCTGGACATGCTGCTCTCCGAGTCCACGGTCCTGGACGACCACCGCTCCTGCTCCGACTGGACTCTGCCCTCGATGGTCTGCCTGCTCACCGGGCGATCGCCGATCGAGGTGGGGTTCATTCCCTCGCCCGACCCCAGGGCCCCGGGGGTTCCGGTAGACACGGAGACCGTGGAGACCTGGCTCCAGGACGCGGGGTTCGCAACGGCCTACCTCACCGCGAACCTGCTGGTCCCCCACGCCGTCCCGGACCTGGGGGACCCTTCCAAGATGGCGATGAAGATCGAGGCCCCAGCCGAGACCCTCGTCGATTTCGCCCTGGATGGACTCGACGGCATGGCAGCGAGCGGTGAGCCCTGGTTCTTCCTGTTGCACTTCAACGATCCTCACTCGCCGTGGGAACCGCCGGAGGAGTACCTGGAAGGGCTCGACGAGCTGCCCCCGATCCCCGTGGACCTGGGCAACAACCAGGAGGTCATGGCCCTCGCCCAGGGGGAGATCGAGCTTACGGACGAAGAGCGCGAGGCGGTCATCCTTCACACAGAGCTGCGCTACAAGGGAGAGATCCGCTACCTGGACGACCAGCTGGCGAGACTGTGGGCCGAGCTGGAGGTTCGGAACCTGCTCCTGGACACGGTGGTGGTGCTGACCTCTGACCACGGGGAGCAGTTCTTCGAGCACGGCGAGTTCACCCACGGGCGAAGCCTCCACCAGGAGGAGGTCGGTGCCCTGGGGGCGGTGTGGCTTCCCGGTTCCGACCCCGAATCCTGGAGCGGCCCCACCCTGACCCAGGACCTCACGGCCACCCTCCTGGAGGTCCTGGAAGTGCCCTGGCCGGGGGGCGCCGAGGCCAACGTCGTGGGCGCGGCGCCCGAGCTCCGATCCCGACACGGCTTCCACCTGCGAATGGACGGCGTGATGGAGCATGTGCTCGCCTCGGGGGCTGCTCGCCTCATGTACGCCTGGGACGGGGAGCGTGAACTCTTCGACGTCGAGGTCGACCCCGGCGAGACCGAGGATCGCTACGATGCGTCCGACCCGGAGGTCGCCTGCCTCTGGGAGCAGCTCCTGCCCCATGTCGAGGATGTCCAGGCCCTCGTCGACGACGTCTCGCCCGAATCGGCCGGGCCTTGAATCGCTGGCTGCAGCGGCTGGAGTGGCCGGTCTACATCGGGGTCGCCATGCTCGCGGTCTGTCGAGGCCTGCCCGCGGGACGGGCTGTCGGGGACGGTGTGGACCTGTCCGGGACCCTGTGGCACTACGGTTGGCTGGCCCACTGCCTGGTGACCGGACAGGACCCTCGGGTCACCGACCTGATGTACCACCCGGTCGGCAAGGACCTCTTCGCAGCCAACGGGAGCAACCTGGTCGACGCTGTTGCGGCGCTCCCGTTTGTGGTGTTGATCGGGCCGATTGACGGGCAGGCCTGGTTCGTGGCCCTGCTCCTGTTTCTCAACGCCGTGACCTTTCGGCCTCTCGCCCGCCACCTGCTGGGCAGTTCTGTTGCCGTCGTCGCCGCCACCCTGGCCTGGGAACTCAATCCCTATGTGCTCTTCGAGTTGGCGGACGGTCGGCCCACCCAGGCACTCCTGTGGTTCCTGCCCCTGGCCATCCTGGCGTTTCTGCGGCTGTTGGAAGATGACGGGACCCGTCGCCACGCGCTGTTGGCCGGGGTCTTTACCGCGGCCCAGGCATGGACCTACTGGTTCATGGGCTGGTTCATGGCCCCGGTGCTCGGCTGGCTGGCGGTCCACGGTCTCTGGCGATCGCGATCACGCCTCCCCGTGCTGGGACGGCTCGGCCTCGCGGCCGGGACCTGCCTCGCTCTCGTCGCCCCGGCTGCCCTGGCGATGGCTCGTGTGGGCAACCCGTCGGGGGCGCTGGGATCGGGTGATGCCTTCCAGTTCCCGGCCAAGTACGCGGGCACCTTCCCGATTCTAGGTCCGGGCCCCCTGACCGTGGATCTGCCGGCGGTTCTCCTGGTGGTCGGACTGTGGCTGTTCCTCGGTCCAGGCAGGACCCGTTGGTTGCCCGTTCTGCTGGGCGCGGTCGTGATGGCCATCGGACCCAGACTTGGCGTCGGACCGCACTGGCCGACGCTGGACATGTGGCCCTACCAGGCGGCGATCGCCTGGCTGCCCTTCTACGAACGGCTGTGGTTTCCCTACCGATGGATGTGCATGGCCATGCTGCCGGCGGCGTTGGCCACCGGCTTCGTGGTGCAACGGATCGGGGGGTGGTGGCGACGCTGGGAAGGCCCGGTCGCCCTGGCCCTGACCGTGTTGCTGGGGCTGAGCCTGTCCTGGGCATCGCTGCTGCCACTGCCGACCAGTCATGTCGCGCCCCCGGCGGTCGCGAGTTGGATGGGGGAGCAGGCCTCGGGCGCCGTGATCCACCTGCCCTTTGGCCTGAACCAACGGCGGCTGATCTGGCAGCTTGTGGCACCGTTGCCCGCCATGGGGGGACTGGGCGAGGACGCCACCCACCAGTGGCCTCCAGGGTTTGAGGACCATCTCGACGCGAGGAACATCGACGCGCTCCTGGTGGCTGTCCGACAGCCGGGGCGCGCTCCGGAATGGGAGGCCGGATACCGCGCCCAGTTCCTGGACCAGGGCTACCGCTGGGTCGTCCTGCACCGGGAGAGGGTGGAGTTCGACCATCGGAGACTGCCCGAGCCACCCCAGGGTTGGACTGTCGAGGCCCTGGCCCACGCCACACGGGCCATCACCACGCAGGTGACCGACATCCTTGGACCCCCGACTGCGGTGGAGGGACCCGCCGTGGTCTGGGACCTACAGGGTCTCGCCGAGGCCCCCCAGGACCTGGTCGTGACAGCGGAGCGCCTGGCAGAGCGCAGTTGGGGACCGGAGCCTCGTGCCCCCCACCTGGCGTTTCTGGAAGGACTGAACCGGGAGCAAGCGCTGCGAATCCCGGGCTGGAAGACCAGGCGAAACCGCGAGGTCAGGGGCCGGTGGATGCGACAGCAGGAGGGCAGGGGAGAACAGTCGCCTGGTTCTCCGGTCAGACGCTAGCGCCAGGCCAGGCAGACCAGCCCGCGGACCGGGAAGGCGGTCTGTATACTCCTGCCATGCGGCCTGTTCTTGGCCCCTTCGAACTGGGTGAGCGAGTCGGCAGGGGCGGCATGGGCGAGGTCTGGAAGGCCTCGCACACGGTGGGTGAGCGCAGGCATGCCGTGGCGGTCAAGCTGATCACGGCCCGGCTGGCGATGGATGATCTCTACCGGGCAGCCTTCCGGGCGGAGGTTCGTGCGGTGGCCGACCTGGACCACCCCCATGTCCTGCGGGTCTTCGACCACGGCCTGGTCTCCCTGGAAGCGGCACGGATCAGTGACGGTCTGCTTGTGGCCGGTAGCCCCTGGCTGGCCATGGAACTGGTCGAGCCGAAGAGCTCACTCTGAATCACCCCGTCGGCCACCCCGGCACAGTTGAGGGTGACGAGGGCACCGGAACGCCCGCTCTGTCGATGGATCTCCTCCGCAATGAGTTCCTT
>CAZMNK010000219.1:0-7580 GCA_964567625.1 uncultured Enterobacterales bacterium
ATGACTGGCGGGCCACGGAACGCTGGGTGGAACACCTCCTGGAAACGGCTGCGCCCTTGTTTTCAGGGGTCAAGCCCACCGAGTTCCGTGCGGCCAGCCGCCGTATCCTGGCGGACAACGGGGTCTCGCTGGGCAGTCCCAACCCCCATGAGATCTTCGAGGTCCTGAAACGGCGGCCCGACCGCGTGTTCAGTCGACTGGGGCGAGGCAGCGGCGATCTCGCGGACATGGACATGTCCGCCTTTCGTCACGTCCACCAGACAGAGGTCAAGCTCTACACCACCCGTGGCGGCTGGTGGCCCGAACGTCGGGACACCGCCGAGGGGGCGCCCGGATGGGCCTGGGAAGCCACTGTTGCCGGGGTCATGGACAAGAATGCCCAGGGCTCGCCGGAACGTCGCGAACTCGCGACGGCCCTGCTGGACACCGACGGTGCCGAGTCCGGACACGACTGGGTCGGCAGCCTGTTGAGCTGACCCTGGGCCTCAGAGGCTCAATTCACTCAGATCAAGGTCTCCCGAAAGGAGCACGTACCCGTTCTCTGCGCCCTCGAGTTGCACCGAGACGTTGGTGAGCCCCAGCCCTTCCAACTCGGGAATGGGAATGTTCGTCAGGCTGTCCGTGAGCATCGGCAGGAGCATGGGGACCAGGGCCTCCAGGAACATCTCGGTGTCCTGGGCGTACTGGGACCGCCCATCCGGCTCGACCAGGTCGAAGCGCATCGAGAGGTCTCCCAGACCGGCAGACAGGGCTCCGCTGTCCGAGGTCATCTCCATCCCGGCATCCACCTGCACATAGACCCGGATGTAGACATAGGCCTCTTCCGGAGGTCCGTTGTACAGGGTCAGCTGGAAGTCCCCGATCTGTAGATCCAACAACGAGCCCCCCGTCCCGGGAACGACCACCGGCGGAAGAGTGGGCTGGACTCTGACGGAGAGGTCCACCAGGTCCGGCATGAAGAGGGCGAAGTCCTCGATGTCGATGTTCAGGTCTTCGGAGGTCAGGGTCATGTCCAGGAGGCCGCCTCCCCACAAGGCGTTGAAAAGCTGGTTCAGAAAGTCTTCGCTGAGCCCCAGGGACATGGCTTCGGAGGAGGCTCCAAAGATGGGCTGGCTGTATGGGTACGTCACGGAACCGGGTTCAGGATCCCCAGTGGTGACCCAGGTCTCCGCAACGAAACCGGTCCCCAACCCCAGGGTCAGGCCATCCTCGTCGACACTGACAGAGCTCGGGAGCGCATCGAAGTGGTAGGTGTTTTCCTGGATCTCAAAGGACTCAGCGATCACGAGACTGGAAACCAGGTCATTGATCAGGTCCGGGATCTCGTCCTTGGCCATGTCCTCGAGGAGATCCATCAACAGGGACTCGATGAGCCCGTCGAGATCCAGGCCGAAGAAACCCAGGACGTCGTAGAGCCAGGAGTCCCATTCAAAGTCGAAGCCACCCGCACTGGCCTGGGCATTCGTGACATCGACCCCCAGCACGCCCCCGGAAACCCAGGGGGCGATGTCCATGTCGATCTGGATCCAGTCGGCGGACACATAGCCGTCGGCCCCAAAGGGGATGTACAGCACAGTCGCGTCGATGTCGTAGCCGATGTAGATGTCGTAGATCGTGGCCACGGTGTCCAGGTACCCACCGGCCTTCGGATCGATGTCCACCGCGACGCTTCCAAAGGACACATCGACCAGGTTCACCTCCAGGGAGTACCACTCCACGCAGATGCCCAGGATGCAGTCCTCGTCACTCTCGTCGATGACCGGATTGCTGATGGAGGACATCAGGTCATTGAGGTCCACGAAGTCCGAGGCCAGTTCTTCAAAGGCCGCGAAACCCGGCTCGTAGATCCGGGCCATCAGTCCATCGGGGATCTCGGCACCGTAGGGCGTCCAGTCCCCTGACACGACGGCACGGATGTCCGTGGTCAGGTTGGCGTCGTTGTCCCACGCCTCGGTGGCCAGGGTATTCGTGCCGAAGTCATAGTCGACCGGCGCCTCCCAGGTGCCGTTCTCGAAGACCAGGGCGGGTTCTTCGTTGACCGTGATGGAGGCGGTCCCGCTGTACTCGTCGTAGTGCGTACCCCGGACGGTGTCGTTCTGGTCGCTGGTGCGGTGACCCCGTTCCGGATGGGAGACCTCCAGATCAGGTCCCGTGGAGTCGATCAGCAGTGGCCCCACCGAGTCGCTCAGGATGCCATCCTCCGTGGAGGCCCAGACCGTGAAAAAGCCCTCTTCCCGAAAGGTCACGGCGTTGTACCGGATCTCGATCCCCTCAGCGGGGTCGACCCACAGCACCCAGTCCTCGTCTACCGCGTTCCCGTAGGTGTCCGTCACAAGGATGGTGGCCAGGGTCGTCTCGTCCCGCTCCAGGTCCTCATCCTCCAGGACGAGACTCAAATCGGTGGCCGGCCCCGCGGTCACGGTAAATGCCTCGGTGTCGCTGACCTGGTCGGCAGTCGCAGTCGCGTGGTAGGTGCCCGGCACCGTGCTGACCAGGTTCCCCTCGATGAAACTGACGTCCGAACTATCGGTCTCCAACCCGACCAACTCGGCGTCTATGGGGTTGTCCCAGGCGTCCCAGACAAACAATTCATAGGGCAGGGGCATCCCCGCCTGGGTGGCCAGGTCGGAGAGTTGGAGGTCCACGATGTCCGGCACGTTGGCCTCGACTTCGATCACTTCCCAGGCCGTGTACTCCTCCCCGTCCAGGATGACGGTGGCTGTGATGTTGTGGGTCCCCACCAGGGTTGGCGTCAGGGTGGAATCGTCCCACCGCATGTCCTCCTGGATGTCTGAGGCCAGGATGGCTTCGACCATCCAGGGTTCCTCGTAGCCGTCCAGGTAGGCCAGGTAGCCCACCGATTCCCCTGCCCGGGAGGCCGGCATTTCCACGCTGAAGACCAGTTGAAGCGCCGGACTGGTGTCCCCCACCTCGTCCGCTGGATCAGCCCCGTCCTGGCAACCAGGAGCCAGGCTCAGAAGCCCGATCATGACTGGAGCAGAGAACACCGACACCTCTCCTGGAAGTCACCGCACGGCCCAGGATCGTTGCTACAAACGCCGTTGTAAAGGCGCGAAGGACAATATTGGCTTGCACTCAATTGTAGTCACTGACTACAACAGGTGTGGCCAACGCGCCAGGAGACCTTAATGCCGGACACGACCTTCCCGCCCTGGACCGAAGAACACGAGATGATTCGCACCACTGTGCGGGAATTCTGTGAACAGCGGCTCGCGCCCTACGCCGATGAGTGGGACAGAGCCGGGGCCTGGCCAGCCCGAGAAGTCTTCCAGGAGATGGCCCAGTTGGGCCTGCTGGGCATTCGGTTCGGCGAAGACGTCGGAGGCATGGGCCTGGATTGGTGGTCCAGCACTGCCTACGTCGAGGAACTGGTCCACTGCCAGAATGCCGGGGTGATCATGTCCATCCTGGTCAACACGGACATGGCGACGCCAATCATCGACGAGATCGGGACGCCGGAACAGAAGAGCGAGTTCCTGGCGCCAGTGGTCGCAGGTGAAAAGGTCGCTGCCCTGGGGGTCACCGAGCCAGGCGCAGGGTCGGACGTCGCCAGCATCCGCACCACAGCTCGAATGGATGGCGGGGATTTCGTCATCAATGGCGCCAAGACCTTCATCACCAATGCCAGCTTCGCGGACTTCATCACCCTGGCTGTCCGCACCGGAGACGACGGGTTCGGTGGAATCTCCCTGGTGCTGTTTCCCACCGACACTCCGGGGTTCACAGTGGGTCGGAAGCTCGACAAACTCGGCACCCGGTCGGTGGACTCCAGTGAGATCCATTTCGACAACTGCCGGATTCCCCAGAGCTACCTGTTGGGACAACTCAATGCGGGTTTCCTCCACATCATGCAGAATTTCCAGGGCGAGCGCCTTGTGGCTGCCCTGATGGCCACCAGCGGGATGGAACACCAACTGCGACACGCCATCAAGTACGCAGAAGAACGATCTGTTTTTGGTCGGCCCGTCTCCAAGTTCCAGGTCTGGCGACACAAGTTCGCAGAACACATGTCCGCCATCCGGGCGGCCAAGATGCTGGCCTACCACGCGGTGGACAAGGTCCAGACCAGTGGCGACGGCACCCTGGAAATCTCCATGGCGAAGCTCTTTGCCGGCGACCTGGCCCAGACGGTGGCCTATGACTGTCTCCAGGTACACGGCGGCTACGGCTTCATCGAGGAATACGGCGTCGCCCGGCACTTCAGGGATTCGCGGCTGATCACCATCGGCGGTGGGACCAGCGAGGTCATGAAGGAGATCATCTCCAAGTGGGCCGGCCTCTAGGCTGAGCCACCAGGCGCTACGCCAGCTATGTTTCAGACGTGCTGGCGCCCTACCCCACTCAGCGCAGCGGTTTTGCCCTGGCTCTTTTTCTGACCTGCGGGTGCTCGGACTCGGGTGAATCCGAGTCCCAGGGGGACTGGCCACCGGTTCTATTTCGGCTTCCCCTCGTGGAGACCGAGCTCTTCGAACCACCCCTGGGTGTGGATCACGACCCCGCGGTCTACGACGGCGTGGAACGGGCCATCTGCATCAACTACAACGGCGATCCGTTTCCAGGCTGCTACGACGAGCACCAGGGCTCCGACTACCTGCTCCTGGGGGACTGGGACCAGATGGACGCCGGGTCCGCACAGATCGTCGCCGCGGCAGACGGCGTGGTGGTGGACGTCGAGGATGGTCACTACGACCGCTGCCACGGCGACATGGCGACCTTTGAGTCCAATTGCGACGGAAACAGTGGACTGGCGAACTCGGTGATCGTCGAACACCAGACGGAACAGGGCCCCGTTCAGACCTACTACTGGCACCTGATGAAGGGTTCCGTCGCGGTCGAGGAGGGGGACTCCGTGGGATGTGGCGACCTGTTGGGACTGGTGGGCAGCAGCGGCAATTCCAGCCAGCCCCATCTTCACTTCGAGATCGAGTTGGACGACAACCGGGTCGATCCATACGCCGGCCTCTACTCCCAGAGCGAGTCCTGGTGGGTAGACCAGGGTGACACCTGGGAATTGCCCACCACCACCTGTGCCAAATGACGAATCACCGCGTGGCCACCAGTGAGCAGCTGGAAGGGCCCTGGAACAATCGCCTGGCCGGTTCCGCCAGCCCCTACCTGAGGCAACACGCCCACAACCCCGTGGACTGGCGCCCCTGGTCCCAGGAGGCCTTTGCCGAGGCAGAAAGGCGAGACGTCCAGGTGTTTCTCAGCATCGGGTACGCCGCCTGTCACTGGTGCCATGTCATGGAAGAGGAGTCCTTTTCGGACCCCCGACTGGCAGCGTTCCTCAACGAACACTTCGTATGCATCAAGGTGGACCGGGAGGAACGGCCAGACGTCGATGCACTCTACATCCAGGCCCTCATCGCCATGGGTGAGCCTGCCGGGTGGCCCGCCAGCCTCTGGCTGTCCCCCGGGGGAGTTCCCCTTTACGGCGGCACCTATTTTCCACCGACATGGCGTCACGGCACGCCCGGGTTTGGCGATGTGCTTCGCCGCATGGAGAACGCCTGGCGAGAGGGTCGAGAAGGTCTGCTGCGCGGGGGAGAGCGGGTGAGGAAGGAGCTCTGTCGCCCGCCGGAATCCGGCCCCCTGCCAGGTCCGGGTCTCCTGGACCGGGCGGTGGGGGATCTCCTGGCCGACTGGGATCCCGGCTGGCCAGGATGGGGTCACCAGGCTCGCTTCCCGATGCCACCGACCCTGGAGATGATGCTGCACCAGGTCGCCTCCAGAGCCGACGCTCCGGCCCGGCAGCCGTTGGAGCAACTGCTCGACATCATCGATCGCGGGGGTCTCCAGGACCACGTGGGGGGAGGCTTTCACCGCTACTGCGTTGATTCCGGATGGGAGGTCCCCCACTTCGAAAAGATGCTCTACGACAACGCCCAACTCCTGCGGGTCTACTCGCGGGCCGCACGAGTCTACGAACGCCCCCGATATGCCCAGGTTGCCCGGGACACGGGACGCTTCCTGTTGGAAGTCCTGGCCGACCCGGACACCGGTTTGTTTCGTTCCAGCCTGGATGCAGACACTGAGGGCGAGGAGGGCAGCTTCTACGTCTGGCGACCCGAAGCCCTGAAGGAAATCCGGGATGGGGCCACCCGACGGGCTCTGGAACAGGCCTATGGGCTGGGAGGGCCCCTCAATTTCGAAGGACGTGCCATCGTCCTCAACCGATCGAAGGGCGTCGACCCGGACCAGGAGATCCTGCGAAAGGGACGGCTCCTGCTGCAGCGCCTGCGAGACCGTCGACCCTCACCCGCGATCGACGACAAGATCGTGGTGGGATGGAATGGCCTGGCCATCGGGGCTCTGGCCGAGGCCGGTCTGCACCTGAAGGAGGAAGGCTGGGTGAACCACGCCGTGGGGGTGGCCGAACAGCTTCTCGCGGCACGAAGGAAGGACGGGACCCTGCCACGCACCCTGGCACGGGAGGCCCCGGCGGGGGTCCTGCTGGACCACGCGGCGGTGGTGGAGGGCCTGCTCGCCCTCCACGCAGCCAGCGGAGACAAGTGCTGGCTGCTGGAGGCACGGTCCCTGGCACTCGCGACCGTGGCGGCATTTCGGGACCCCGACCGGGGCGACTACCGACAGAGCCTGGATTCAATGCTCCTGGCCGAGCGTCGGTCCCTGGATGACGGCGCCGAGCCTTCGGGGCAGGGTCGGCTGCTGGCCACCCTGAATGCACTCGAACACCTGGGCTGTACCGGCCTTCCGGAAGGGGTGGTCAGTGCCGGTCTGGAGAGCGTGGCGGTGGATCTCGCCAGCCAGCCTGCTGCCTGGCCAGGGCTGGTGGTGGCCCTGGCCGATCACCAAAAGGGCGGCGTCCAGGTGGTGGCTGGCGCCAGAGACGCTGAGGAACCCGGCCTCTCCCAGGTCCTGGAGGAACTGGGAGGCCACTGGTTGCCTGGCCTGGCCGTGGGTGTCGGGCACGAGAAGGACACGGATCTGGCGGGCTCCTTTGAAGCCTTCCTTGGACGCGGTCCTTCGTCCGATGGCGCCCGGGCCTACGTGTGCATCGGTCGCACCTGCGGGGTGCCCGTCGGTACACCCGACCGCCTGCGCCGACAACTGCTGGGGACCTGATCCGGAATGAAGGGCCCCTGAAGCCTCAGAATTACCGGGGCAGCCCTTCCACCAGGCTCACATCTCCTGCGAGAACGGGCCGCAGCCCCTCCTCTGTCTCGATCAGCAGGGCACCATCGCTCCTGACATCCATCGCCACACCTTCCAGCCCCGCTTCCTGTACTTGCACCCGCTGGCCGAGCGTGGCGGAACGATCCCGCCAACGAGCCAGGACCCGTTCACTCCGTGGGCCGATCAACACACAGGCATCCTCGATGGCCTCCACCAACCGCCCCAGGAGGGCCGCCCGGTCTTGAGGCCCTCGCCGCCAACAGACCGACGCCGCCTGGGCCAGGTCCCCGGAAAAGGTCTCCTGGTTCACGTTGACCCCCACACCCAACACCAGGAAGTGCAGCTGGTCCATGTCCGCATGCACTTCGGCCAGGATCCCAGCCAGCTTTCGGCCCTGGTGATCCAACACATCATTGGGCCAC
>CAZMNK010000220.1:0-254 GCA_964567625.1 uncultured Enterobacterales bacterium
ACCCCGCCGAGACCGAGTTCATCGACCCGGCGCTGCGGCCCAGGAACCTGGAAGAGTACGTCGGTCAGACCCGAATCAAGGACAATCTCCGTGTCTACATCCGGGCCGCCGTGCAGAGGGGTGAGGCCCTGGACCACGTCCTGTTCAGCGGTCCACCCGGCCTGGGAAAGACCTCCCTGGCGTACATCCTGGCCGAAGAGCTGGGTGTCGTACTGCACACCGCCTCCGGTCCCACCCTGGAGAGGGGGGGCGAC
>CAZMNK010000220.1:264-7405 GCA_964567625.1 uncultured Enterobacterales bacterium
CCGGGCGGTGGAGGACGTGCTCTACCCGGCCATGGAGGACTACGAGATCGATGTGCTGCTGGGCTCCGGACCGGGGGCCCAGTCGGTGAAACTGCCCTTGCGTCCCTTCACCCTGGTGGGGGCCACCACCCGGGCCGGACTCCTGACCTCGCCTCTCCGGGCGCGGTTCGGCATCCAGTGCAACTTCGACTTCTACACCGCCGAGGAGCTGCTTGTCATCGTCCAACGGTCCGCGGGACGACTGAACTTGCCCATCAGTGACGAGGGGGCCCGGGAACTTGCCCGGCGAAGCCGGGGAACCCCACGCATCGCCAACCGTCTGCTCAAGCGGGTCCGTGACTTCGCCCAGGTCGAGGGAGACGGCAATGTGGACCTGGACATCACGCGCAATGCGCTCTTGCGGCTCGATGTCGACGAGGAAGGTCTGGATGGGATGGACCGACGCATCCTGGAGGCCATCGCCGTGAAATTCGAAGGTGGGCCAGTGGGACTGACCAACCTGGCCGCCGCCATTGGCGAGGAGTCCGACACCATCGAAGAGGTCTATGAGCCCTTCCTGATTCAACAGGGTCTGTTGCAGCGCACCTCTCGGGGTCGAATCATCACCGCCCGTGGTCTGCGTCACCTGGGCGCTGTCACCACGGGTCATGGCTCTCACCTGGAGCTCTTTTGATCCCGTGGCTGGCCTGGCTGGCCTGCTCATCAGGGGCTGCCCGCCCACAACTGGAGACCATGTCTCTCGATGTGGATGGACACCCGGTCACGGCCGAGGTCGCGGACGACCCGGGAGAGCGACACAAGGGCCTGATGTATCGAAAGGCCCTGGACGAGGACTCGGGCATGCTTTTTGTCTACCCGGGGGAAGCACCACGATCCTTCTGGATGGAAAACACCCAGATCCCCCTGTCCATCGCCTACATCCGGGCCGACGGGACGATTGCGGCCATCAAGCCCCTGGTTCCCTTTGATCGAACCAGCGTGCCCTCTGGGGCCCCCGTACTCTACGCGTTGGAGATGACCCGGGGCTGGTTCGAGGCCCACCAGGTCCAGACAGGGGATCCTGTAAAGGGACTTCCACCCCCCAGCCAGAAGTAGATTTTCTACCCATCTCGGCCCCTTGCCTGCGCATGAGTGGCCAGTCCGCGGACGTGGCGCTATGCTGCCGGCCATGTCAGGGAAGGGTCCTAAAGCCAATCTCCTGGGGGCCGGAGCGACGGTTACCAGGGCTCGGACCCAGGCAACTCTCGCCGAGGCCGTTTCCATCGAAGGGGTGGGGCTGCACTCCGGCGCCCGGGTCCGCGTTCGCATCCTGCCTGCACCCGAGGGAGCAGGCATCCAATTTGCCCGGACGGACCTGCCAGGCTCTCCAACCGTGCCCGCACACGTCACGTGGGTGGCCGACACCCACATGGCCACGACCCTTGCCCGTGGCCCGGCCCGGGTGTCGACGGGGGAACACCTGCTGGCTGCGCTGGTGTCACTGGACCTGGACAATGCCCGGGTGGAGATCGATGGTCCCGAGGTTCCCATCCTCGACGGATCGGCCATCGAGTGGATGGACCTGTTGGCCGGGGCAGACCGGTTTGACCAACAGGTGGACCCGCTGACCATCGTGGTCCGGCGCCGGGTCGAGGTCACCAATGGCGACCGCCATGTACGTCTCCTGCCTTGCGACCATCTGAGCATCGACGCGACCGTACACTTTCCCCACCCGGCCATTGGCGAACAACGGCTGTCGCTGCCGCTGACCGCAGAGACCTTCCGCAAGGAGGTCGCCTGGGCCCGGACTTTCGGGTTCCTGGACCAGGTGGAATGGCTTCGCGCTCGTGGCCTGGCCCGGGGTGGGAACCTGGACAATGCCGTCGTCTATGACCAGACCGGCGTGATGAATCCCGAAGGCACTCGCGCACCCGACGAACCGGTGCGACACAAGGTGCTGGACCTGGTCGGGGACGTGGCCTTGCTTGGTGCGCGGCTCCAGGGCTGCCTCCAGGCGGTGCGCCCCGGGCACGGCATGACCCTTGCGCTCATGCAAGCTCTGCTGGCGGATCCGGACGCCTACGAAATCCTCTAGCGCCGAGAAGATCTTCACCCACGGCCTGTAGAGGCCCGAAGCGACGAAGGCCGCCCCTAAAGCGCGGGCGGCCTTGCATCCCAAGTCCCGAAACGATTTACTTCTTCGGGGGCTTTGGACGCGGCGAGGGACGCCAACGCATCGGGACCTCCTGGGTCGGTGTTCGTCTCCCCCGAGGGGTTCGACGGAAGACGCCTTAGTCTTGCCCGGCCAGA
This sequence comes from uncultured Enterobacterales bacterium, assembly GCA_964567625.1. GTDB lineage: Bacteria > Myxococcota_A > UBA796 > UBA796 > CAJQPC01 > CAYFPX01. The sequence goes on from CAZMNK010000220.1 coordinate 2,554, forward strand.
GGGACCTGTCAAGGAGGCTCGGAGCCGGGTAGAACCTCCCCATGGCACTCGCCGAAGCCTCTCTCCCCACCGGGTCGCCGCTGGATCTCCCGCCCGGTCCGCCCTACGCCTGCCAGTCGCTGGGTTCCTGGGTCGGCAGTGGATTCCAGATGCCGGCCGGAGATGACCGCCTGCCCGGGATCCTGAGTGGAGCCCCTGCGCCGACTCCGGCTCTCGACAACCTGGTGGGTGCCACCAGGGCCTGGCAGGATCCGCAGCAGGCTGCCTGGCTGGACTTTCTGGACCCGCGGGCCCCCAATCACGAGGCCAAGCTTCTCGAACGAGGCCTCTACCTGCATCACTGGGAGCCCTGGTTGCCCAGGGCAGGACGGGTGCTCGATCTGGGAGGAGGAACCGGGAGGTTCACCACCGCGTTGCTGGACCGCTCCCTGGATGTGGAATTGGTGGACCCGGATCTGCGCAGCCTCTGGCGTGCCGCCCAACATGCCCAGGGCCGGCCCGGACGCCTGGACCTCCACTGGACCACAGGCGACCACCTGCCGCCCCTGGAACCCGTGGACGTGGTGTTGGCGGTCGAGGTCCTCTGCTACGTGGAGAACCCCCAGGCGGTCCTGGCCCAGGTCCGAGAACGCTTGAAGCCGGGAGGCGTGCTTCTGGCTTCGGTCGAGGCCCGGTGGGGCTGGGCTGCCGCCCTGGATGCCCCTCCTGGGGTTCTCGAGGCCCTGGTCACCGATGGCATCGTCCACGTTCCCGGCGACCGCTGGGTCCAGACGAGCGATGCCGAGGATCTCTCCAAGTTGTTCGAGGGCTGGGACTTCGCGCTGTGCCTGCCCACCCACTACACCACCTCCGGCCCCTTCGAATTGGCGGCAGGACCACTGGATGTGGAAGGGCTGGTGGCCTGGGATGAAAGACTCCGGGTCCATCCCAGGACGCATTCCTGGAACCGGGCCTGGACCCTGGTCGCGCGGCCCGGCTAAGTTCAGCCCATGCGCGTCCTTCTCGTCCAGCCTCCTCGTCGGTATTGGCCCTTTACTTCCGAGGGCGACAACTTCCTTCTTCAACAGGCGCTGCCTGCCCTGGCGGCCGTGGCCCGTGCGGAGGGGCACGAGATCCGGGTGGTGGACTGCATGCCGCTGCACATCGGCTGGCGATCACTTTTCCACCTGATCCGTGACTTCCGTCCCCACGTGGTTGGGGCTGGCGAGAACCATGCCCTCTACGCCACGGAAGCCATGCGCTTCTTCCGACTGGTCAAGGAAGCCAGTCCAGAGTCATTTACCGTCGCAGGCGGTGGACACTTCACCAACCTGGCCCACCGGTATGCCCTTCATCCGGACATCGACGCCATCGTGATCGGTGAGGGCGAGCAGACCTTTGCCGAGCTGCTGCAGCAGTTGGACTCCGGTTCACCCCAACTGGACCAGGTGGATGGCCTGGCCTTTTCCCAGGAACAAGAGCTGGTTCAGACGCCCGCTCGCAAGCTGGTCCGGAACCTGGACTCCCTGCCTGCGCCCGCCTACGACCTCATGCCGATGCACCTGTACGGCACGAGTCGCTACCTGTTCTCACCGGGGGGCACCACCATCCACCACAGTCGTGGATGCGTCTCCAAGTGCAGCTTCTGCGCCTGGTGGACCACCATGGCCGATCGGCGTGTCGACGCCGATGGAAACACCCGACTCACTCCCCGGTGGCGGTCCAAGTCCGTGGACCGGATGATGGAAGAGATCGAGCTGCTGTACCACAAGTATGGCAAGCGCTCGTACGTGTGGGTCGACGAGTCCTGGAACATCGATCCCAGGTTCAACCAGCAGTTCTCTGAAGCCATGATTCGCTCGGGGATGAAGACCAAGTGGTTCACCTTCATGCGAGCGGACTGCATCGTCCGGGACGAGGAGAAGGGCATCCTGGAAGACCAGGTCCGAGCGGGGATGTCCCACATCCTCATCGGCGTGGAACGGGCTGACGATGATTCGCTCAGCTCCCTCGACAAGCGCTTCTACGCCGGAGGCGTCGCCGAGCGAGCCATCCGGATCTTCAAGGAGAGGTACCCGGAGGTCTTCATCCAGGCAACGTTCATCGTCGGCGTCAAGGAAGAGAACAACGAGAGCCTTGCCAGACAGGTCGACCTCGCCAAACGGCTGGATGTGGATTTCCCTGCATTTCACCCGATCACCCCGGTGCCAGGTACGCCCATCTACGACGATGCCATCGCCAAGGGACACATCACCGAGGCGGACTTCGACAACTTCGACTGGCTGAGTCCCGTCCTGGACTCAGACTTCCTGGACCGCCACGAGATCGCCCAGGCCCTCTACGAGATGAACAAGAAGTTCGTGAACACCCACTGGATGCTCAAGGGGCTGACCAGTCGCGTGGACTACAAGCGCGACATGTACCGCTGGTTCGCCAAGGTGAGTGCCTCGATGGCCCTGGATGCCATGAAGAAGCGGGTGAACCCACTGGATGTGGAGCACTACCAGCAGTTGGTGAAGCCCAACTGGTACGACGCCTGAGACGCAGCTCGTCGGAGTTTTTTCCGACCAGGCCGATCTCGAGCCACAGAGTCCGGGCCAGGGATGTGGCTCAAAGCTCCGAGCAACACCGGAATCCGGTGCTGTAGTCGTGGTAGGTCCGCGTGTGAGTCGTGGTCACATAGGTACAGCCATTGCCGTTGAACGAGGCATCCCCGTAGAAGCCGCCACGAAAGACCCCGCTGGACTCATCGACCCACTCATGCAGGTTCCCGTGCAGGTCCTGGATGCCCCAGTGGCTCCGGCAGGCAGCGTATTCCCCGCCCGGCGCCACGGTTCCCGGTTGCTGGTTGATCCCGGCGTCGTTCATCGACGTGCTATCCCAGACGCCGTCGGTGGTACCAAAGTAGTCCACCACCGGGTGGATCCCCTCGTAGTCGTCGTTGCAGGCCCCCTCGACGTGGCTGTCTCCATACGGCCAGGTCGTGTCGTCCGGACCGACACAGGCCAGGTTCCACTCGCTGTCGGAGCACAGGCGCTTCCCGGCCGCCACGCAGGCCTCGGCCGCCTCGTCACCCGACAGGTAGCCCTGGGGGATCAGCCCCTTCTGGACGACCGCCCGAACCGTGCGACCCGAGACGGTCTCATAGGGGCTCGCCGCCTGCCAGCCCTCGTCGGTCCACTCTTCCAACGCCGCCTCGTAGCGGTCCATGCAAAAGGCGTCATCGACAGCCGCCATCCCCCGAGAGCAGGGTCCACTGGTGTCGGTGTCCGCACCGCTGTCCCCCGAGTCCGATTCACCGGCACTGTCCCTGGCTTCAGAAGCAGAGTCCCCGGTGATGTCGCTGCCGGTCCCGCCAGTGCAGGCAATCAACCAGAGGCCGATCATCCCTTGACGAGCAGGCGAGTGTGGATGCCGCACTCGGTGTGCCCCTTGGCGAACAGGCGGCCATCGCGCTCGGACTCCCCTGGTCTGAGCTTTCGCGTGCAGGGTTCGCAACCCACCGAACCGTAGCCCTGGGACAGCAAGGGGTGCTGGGGCACACGGTGCTCCGCCAGGTAGTCCTTGACCCATGCCCGGTCGACATAGGCCAACGGGTTGATCTTCACAAACCCGACCGCATCCCGCTCGATGGCTGCAATTCCACTGCGGGCACCACCCTGGTCTCCCCTGCGGGCATTGACCCAGGCCAGTTTGCCTTCCAGGGCCTCGGCAAGAGGCTGAACCTTCCGGTGGTCACAACAGGCCAGCCGGTCCTCTCGCCATGTCGGCCCAAAGGGACGAGGACGAATGGCCGCGATTTCCACGTCCAGCAGGTCCTCGATGTCCTCCAGGTAGTCCAGGGTCTCGGGAAAATGAAAGCTGGTGTCCAGAAATGAACAGGTGACCTGGTCCCAACGCTGCCGAGCCATGTGCAACAGGGCGATACCGCCGGGCCCCAGACCGGTCGTGAAGGCCAACTGCTCCCCATAGGTGTCCATGGCCCAGCCAAGGAGTCCCTGGGGAGAAAGACTGTTCGGAGTGAGGGCAGCGGCTACCACAGTGCCGCTTCTAACCCTTTTCTTGGAGAAACCGTCTCCGGAGGCTAGAAGCTGTGACCATGGCCATCGCCTTCTTCGACCTGGACAAGACCCTCATCGCCCGGAACTCCGGGAGGCTCTGGATCCGCTCCGAGCTACGCCAGGGCCACATCTCCAAACTCCAGTTCCTGCGAGCCACCGGCTGGTTCCTGAAGTACCGGATCGGCCTGGCGGACCTGGAAGAGGCCCTGAGACTCGCCATCGCCAGCCTTGCCGGAGACGTGGAGAAGGAAGTCCACCAGCGCACCATCGACTTCTACGAACGCGAGTGCAAGGACCTGCTCCGGCCCGGGGCACAGGCCATTCTCAACGCTCACAGACAGGCCGGAGATGCCCTGGTACTCCTGACCTCCAGCAGCAACTACCTGAGCGCCGAATTCTGCCGGGACCTGGGGATGGATGCCATCCTCTCCAATCGCTTCGAGGTCGACGAGACCGGCCTCTTCACCGGCCGCCCCGTGGAGCCGCTCTGCTTCGGGCCCGGCAAACTGGAGCATGCGCGTCGTCACGCGAAAGCTCAGGGCGTGGACCTGGCCCAGTGCAGCTTCTACACCGACTCCATCGCCGACGTCTCTGTGCTCGAGGTCGTCGGGAATCCTGTGATCGTGGACCCGGACCCCCGACTGCGCCGCAGGGCCAGGTCGATGGGCTGGCCAATCGTCGACTGGGACTCACCAACCCCGTCAGCCCGGGTCGCCTGAGACCCGTTCTAGATCGCCATTCCGTAGATCCCGTACAACAGGTTGCGCGGGCTGATGGTGATGGGTATTGCCCCTTTCGCCATGGTCAGCGTG
>CAZMNK010000221.1:0-7221 GCA_964567625.1 uncultured Enterobacterales bacterium
CGAGACCTTGCGCGAGAGCACCGGGTTCCAACCTCGGCTGCGCACCTGGCTTCCCGCGGCGCTGGACCCAGGTGCGCCTGTTCCAGGAGCGGTCGATGTGGTGGTTCCGCCTGGCGTCAGCACCGAGAGTGTTGCCAGCACGGACGATCCCAGCACCCTCCTTCTTGCCTCCAGCGCCGGGACTCGGACCAACCTGGGGACGGAACTCGACGCCTTCGTCGGTCGCGAGTCCGAGCTGGAGAAGCTGGGGGACTGCTTCGAGGAGGGGGCCCGGCTGGTCACGGTGAAGGGCACTGGAGGGACAGGAAAGACCCGTTTTGCCCGCCGTTTCGCCCGCCGCCATTGGGAGGAGTTCTCAGGTGGCGCGTGGTTCATCGACCTCACCGAGGCCCGCATTCCGATGGGGCTGGTGCAGGCCACCTCCATGCCCCTGGGGGTTCCCCTTCAAGGAGTGGACTTCGATGCACTGGTGACCCAGGTGGGGCACGCCATTTCGGGCAAGGGGCCGGTGCTGCTGGTGTTCGACAACTTCGAGCAGGTGGTGGAGCATGCTGCGGTCACTGTGAAACGCTGGCTGGAGATGGCGCCAGAGGCTCGGTGCCTGGTGACCTCGCGGGAGCCGCTGAGGCTGGAGGGCGAGCAGGTCTTCCCCCTCGCGCCACTGCCCGAAGCGGAGGGGGCGGCGCTGTTCGAGCTGCGCGCTCGCTCAGCGGGTGCGAGCTGGGAGGAGACGCCCCGAACCCGTGCTGCCATCGTCGGTATTGTCCAGAAGCTGGACGGACTGCCGCTGGCCATCGAACTGGCCGCTGCCCGGACCCGGCTGCTCACGCCGACCCAACTGTTGGAGCGACTCTCGAATCGCTTCAAGCTGCTGCGAGGAGGGCGAAGGGGGGACACGGAGCGACAGTCGACTCTGCGGGGCCTGATCGACTGGTCCTGGGACCTGCTCAAGCCTTGGGAGCAGTCGGCGCTGGCCCAGTTGTCGGTGTTCCGCGACGGGTTCTTCATGGAGTCGGCCGAGGCGGTGCTGGACCTGTCGGCCTGGCCGGATGCGCCCTGGTCACTGGACGTGGTGGGCTCGCTGCTGGACAGGTCCCTGCTACACACCTGGGATGTCCAGGAAGAGCCACGATTCGGGATGTACGTGAGCATCCAGGAGTACGCGGCGGAGAAGCTGGCGAGTGGCCTGGGCACCGGTACTGACCTGTTGCGCACCACCAACCTTCGTCACGGGGCTCATTACGCCTCCTTCGGCACGGAGGCGTACCTCGAATCGCTCGACACCCACGGTGGTGTGGCGCGCGGCCGGGCCCTGGCGTCGGAGCTTGAGAACCTGCTGGCGGGCGTCGAGACATGCCTCGCGGCTGGAGAGTCGGAGGTGGCGGCGGGCTGTGCGCTGGCAGCAGGGGAGTTGTTTGAGATGCACGGCCCGTTCACCGACGGCATCGCGCTACTAAAGCGGGTCTCGGGGCAGCCGGTGGCTCGCGGGACACAAGGGCGGTTGATTCAACGGGCCGGCTACCTGCTGTATATGGCAGGGCGTTCTATCGAGGCGCTGGAGCACTGCCAACAGGCCCTGGCGATACATCGCGAGGTGGGCAGTCGCAGAAACGAGGGCATCACGATCACCACCACCGCGAGCCTCCAGCGCCAGCAAGGACGCATCCCGGTGGCGCTGGAGCACACCGACCAGGCGCTGGCGATACATCGCGAGGTGGGCAATCGCCGATACGAGGGCATGACCCTCGGAAACCTCGGGCTCATCCATCGCGAGCAAGGTCGCCTCCCGGAAGCGCTGGAGTACTGGGGCCGGGCCCTGGCGATTGCCAGGGAAGTGGGGGATCGCCGAGGTGAGGGCATCACCCTCGAAGTACTTGCGTTCACTTATCGCGAGCAAGGACGCATCCTGGAGGCGCTGGAACACTATCAACTGTCCCTGGCGATAACTCGCGAGGTGGGAAATCGCCGAACTGAGGGCATCACCCTTGGAAACCTTGCGCTTGTCCATCACCAGCAAGGTCGCATCGCGGACGCGTTGGAGCACCACCACCAGTCTCTGGCGATCGCTCGCGAGGTGGGGAATCGCCGAGGTGTGGGGGTCACCCTCGGCGACCTCGCGAACATCCATCACGAGCAAGGCCGCATTCAGGAGGCGCTGGAGCACTTCCAGCAGTCTCTGGCGATTCATCGCGAGGTGCACAATCACCGAAATGAAGGGGTCACCCTTGGGAACCTCGGCGACCTCCTGTTTTCCCAGGGGGACCTGCCATCCGCCGAGACCCACCTCCAGGGTGCCATCGCCATCACCGATGAGGTCTGGCCCCTTGCCGCCGGCGCTTTTCGCGGCTCCCTGGCCCTCATCCGCGCCATGCAAGGTGCCGTCGTCGAGGCGCGTTCACTCATCGTTAGGGGCGAACCCCAGGTTCGTGATGTTCACAAGCTGGAGCACGGCAAGTTTCTTTGCAAGAAGGCTCGCGTAGAACGTCTTGCAGGCGACCTTGACGCCGCCACCAGCGCGCTGGCCGCGGCTGCTGCAATCGAACTTGAACTGGGTGCGGGCCCCGACTCCAAGCTCGGCCAGGTCCTGGCCGAGGCCCGAGGCTTCGTGACCGAATAGTTTTCCCGTGATGGTCCAGCCTCCACCGGAACCGTCATCCTCGTCTTCACCGAGAGAAGGCAGGACAGCCCTGTGGGCACCATGGCGGGGCGAGAACTACCCCGCCCCTTGGCCGCCGGAGGAAGAGACCCGCACCTTCAGGGTGTGAGGGCCTCCTGGTCCGGGTTCAGCGCGTCGGCGATGGTCACGAAGGGCTCCAACAGCGCCCAGAGGGCCTCGACCTCGTCGGGCTCGTCGTCGGCCGTGTTGTGCTGCTCGGAGGGGTCTTCGTCCAGTCGGTAGAGCTCGTGCCTGCCGGTCCAGCGGTAGACCAACCGGAGGCCGTCCACCTCCACCGCGCTCTGGCTTTGCGCGATGTCCAGCACGGACGAGAAGACCGGCCGATCGGGGGTGCTGCTGCCGGCGATCGCGCCGGTGCCGGGCTCGAATGGCGGCAGATCCATCATGCACAGCAGGGTGGGGATGAGATCGATGTGGTTTGTGGGCTTCTCCCAGGCTGCTGGGGTCATGCCGTTGGCCCAGAAGGCCGCCAGGGCCAGTGTCTCCTCGGCGTAGAGATCCGCGTGGTGGCCAAAGCGGTCGTGCTCCCAGAACTGCTCGCCGTGGTCGCTCCAGACCACCACCAGTGTGTCCTCCAGTGCGCCCTTGTCCTCCAGGCTGTCGATCATCCGCTGGAGCTGATCGTCGAGGAAGGCGATCTCGCCGCCGTAGAGCACCCGGATGTACGCCATTGCCAGCGCCTGGGTCTCCTTGTCCATCCTCTCGTAGGCTGCCATCAGCTTCAGCAGACCGGAGGATGTCCGGATATCCCACTCAAACTCGGGCAACGCCGCCAGCTGCGCCTCGACATAGCTGGGCGGCGGATCGTAGGGGGTATGGGGATCGATGAAGTGGGCGTGGAGGAACCAGGGGCGGCCGTCCTGGTGCAACTCGTCCGCCATGGATAGCGCCTCGCTGACGACCACATCCGCGGGGTTGGGAAGCATTTCGAAGAGGTCGTAGCGACTTCCGATGTTGTACTTGTCCGACAGGAAACCGTTGGCGGCGACCAGGCCGCTGACGAAGCCCTGCTGGCCCATCCAGTCCGCCAGTGTCAGCACCTCGTCGGGCAGAGGCGGGTTTCTTTCCTCTCCCTCCTCCATCTGTTGTCCGCCGCCGAGGGGGAAGAAGGCGTTCTCCTCGTTGTAGCGGCCGGTGAGTGCGCAGAGTGCGCTGGGGTAGGTCCAGTTGGCGCAACTGCGGTGGTCATCCAGAGTGAGTCCCTGGTCCAACAGCTGATCCAGGAACGCCGTGTTGTCACCGCCGTAGTGGCCCACGTAGTCCCGCCTGAGTGTGTCGATGGAGATCATCAACAGGTTGCGAGGCGTCGAGGCCAGTGTGGTTCCGCAGTCGGCCACGTCGGTGTCGGTGTCTGCGTTCGTGTCGGCATCGACCGAGCCACCCTGGTCACCTGGGCTCGTGTCATCCCGCTCACAAGCCACCAGGCCCAGAGAGAGCAGTGACAGCAAGGCAGCGGAAAGGGCCGGACGCATAGGCAACTCCAACCCATAGTTTAGCGCAGGGCCACCTGCGTCAGCGCCTCAAGCCGCCTCTTGCTGGCCTTGACGCAGCGCAGACCGACTCACGCCCGGATTTCTCTGCCAGAGCCGGGCCAGTGGGCCGAAGGAGGCGCTGCGGGTGAGGAGACAGAAGCCTGACACGGCCGGGAAGGAGTTCTTCTCCATGCTCCAAAGAGCCTGCCCCTGCTGCAGCATCTCGGTTTCCGGACACCCAGGCCCTCTGTGCACCCACTCAACCGGCGCCAACTCCTCCAATAGGGGAAGGCGGGGAGCCTGGCCGCACCGGAAAATCAAAGCCTGCTCGCCAGGCATACCGACCACTCTCCTCCTGCATTACAAGGTGCGTTCTACGGGAGCCCAAGATGTCTGGCTTCGACGAGTTGGGGCTGGCAGCACCGCTGCTGAAGGCCATCGAGAACCTGGGCTTTGAAGAGCCCACGCCGATCCAGGCCCAGGCCATCCCACCGCTGGTGGAGGGGCGAGACGTCCTGGGGCTGGCAGCCACCGGCACGGGCAAGACCGCGGCATTTGGTCTGCCGCTGCTGCACCGCCTGGGACTCGCCGAAGACCAGCGACCAACCCCCTTTGCGCTGATCCTGGTTCCCACCCGGGAGCTCGCTCGCCAGGCCGGCCGGGCGCTCAAGAGCTTCTGTCGGGGCATGCCGATTCGCATCCTGGAGGTCTACGGTGGCGCATCCATCGGTGTGCAACTCCATGCCTTGAGCAAGGGCGTCGAGGTCGTGGTGGCCACGCCGGGTCGAGCCCGGGACCTGGTCGAACGGGGAGCCCTGGACCTGGGACTGATCAAGCTGGTGGTCCTCGACGAGGCCGACGAGATGCTCGACATGGGCTTCCAGGAGGACCTGGAGGCCCTGCTCGAGGAGACCCCGAGCGAGCGCCAGACCGCGCTGTTCTCCGCGACGTTCCCGGCCCGGTTGAAGAAGATCGCCAAGCGGCACATGCGCGACCCCCAGCGCATCAAGACGGAGCGTGGAAGCGCCGAAGCCCTGCCACAGCGGGAGCTTGTGTTCGTGGTCCGGCGCCAGCACAAGCTGGCCGCCCTGGAGCGCATCCTTGAACTCGAGACGCCTGAGGCTGCTCTGCTCTTCTGCCGGACACGGGCCGATGTGGACGGGCTGGCCTCGGGCCTGGACCACGGTGGTACGCGTGCCGAGGCCCTGCACGGCGGCCTGACCCAGGTGGAGAGGGACCGGGTCATGCAGCGGTTGAGGAGCGGCGCTGCAAATGTAGTCGTGGCCACCGACGTGGCCGCGAGGGGTCTGGATGTCGAACGGCTGAGCCATGTGGTCAACGTGGATGTTCCTCGCAAGCCCGACCTCTACGTACACCGCATCGGCCGGGTCGGGCGGGCCGGGCGTACCGGCGTTGCGATCACGCTGGTGGAACCTGGGCAGCGACGCGCCCTCCAGAACATTTCCCGCTTCGTGGACCGTGTGCTGCCCGTGGCCCAGGTACCGACGGTAGAGGATCTCAAGACACATCGCAGGGAGCGGCTCAGTTCCCAGGTCCTGCGCACGGGCTCGGTGGAGGACCTGGATTCCTGGCGCAGCCTGGTTCAGGACCTCGTAGACGAACTGGACCTCGAGGACATCGCAGCAGCAGCTCTGCGCATGCTGGCCGAGGCCGAGGGCATGCTGGGGGAGGAACCCGACATCCCACCTGTCCAGGAACGGCGCCCCCGCCCCGAACGTGGACCCCAACCGGGTGGGCGCCGGCCGCCCCGAGGTCCTGGTCCACCCCCACCGCCCAAAGGAGGCTGGGTCCGCCTGTACATTGGCCTGGGCGCCCGGGCAGGTGTGCGGCCGCGGGACCTTGTCGGGGCCATTGCTGGAGAGACCGGTCTGCCTGGCCGAGCGGTGGGAGCCATCCGCATCACTCCGCGCTTCTCCCTGGTCGAGGTGCCGTCCGCTGACGCCGACCGCATCATCAAGGCCCTGCGCAATGCCCGCATCCGCGGCAAGGCGCCATTTGTCAGGAGAGATCGGCAACCTTGAGGCCTGTCTCCCATGGGGCGCCGTCCTGAGACCTCTGCTGTCCCGATTGTTCTCGAGTACGGGAAAATAAATGCATTTTCGTGAGCGCCCTGGTCGTTGGCGGCTTCACCGTTCTTGCTGTCTTCAACACGGTGGCCGGGGAGACGAATGACAACCCCGCCACCAGGCATGGTCGTGCTTTACCCGGTCATGGTGATGTTCAATCCACCACCCGTACTCGCAGAGATCCCCAGAACGAAGCCCAGGTCATACCATCGGCCACTGTTCTTGGGTTCGTAGATCCGCACATCTGGATTGAACGCGCACCAGATCAGCGAGATGACAAAGATCAGGCCATGCCAGAAGCCCGCAAGAAATCCAGCCGGGGGAGCACCTGCTTTCGCATACTTGGAACCGGGGCCAGCAAGAGAGAGGGGATTTGCCATGAAAACCTCGCCGATTGGCATTCGCCTGGGGACCCGATGATGACAGAAACACAAGAAAATCCAAGCCCGGTCTCCAGGAATGCCCACGACTCGACGCCTCACGCCAACACTCCAAGGAGCGTGCCACAAAGCTGACGTTCGATTGGAACGACCCTCTCGCGGATGTCACGGCGTTTCCTCCGTCGGAAACCAACTCACGGTGACGAGCTACACCCACTTGTACACCCTCGACGCAGTAGCCCTTTGCGATGCCATCGGTGTCTCGAATATCGGCGGGACTGTGACCATCTCGGGCAACTTGTGGCCCTTCGATTCCAGGCCCGTTCGAAGAGACAGCGCTGTGGGCTCCGATCCCCCCAGCCCGCGCGTTCAAGATACGAGGGGACACCTCCAGCGTGTGTACCCGATGTCGAACTTCTCAGAATTCTCGCTGCTCCCCTCGCTCATCGCCAGCCTGGCCAGGCAAGAGTTGACCCTACCCACCGAGGTTCAAACAGGCACAATACCGGCGTTGCTCGATGATCGTCCGCTGGTGGCGGTATCGGAAACAGGCAGCGGTAAGACCCTTGCCTATGTGCTGCCCATGCTGCACAAGCTCAAGACCC
>CAZMNK010000222.1:0-7203 GCA_964567625.1 uncultured Enterobacterales bacterium
AGTCAGGGTCGAGTTCGTCCGACTCGCAGCCGGCCATCGGAACCAGCAGGATTGGAACCCACAACAGCCGCATCGAGCCTCCAGGGACCTGCGGACCATAACACCCCCAGAGAGGGGGGCCCCGGCAATCCGTCAAACCGCATGGTTGTGCGGTCGCACGGGGCATTGGCCCGGGTTATCCGCCCGATTCTCTCTTTCCGGAAAAGGAGCCCCCGTGGCTGACACTCCCTACGTTGCCCGACCCGCCGACATCGCCATGCTGCGTGAGGACTACGAGGCTGCAGCTGCTGGCACCGCCCGCACCGTCATCCTCCCGGGCAACCCCGGCGCCAGCCGGCGAGCTGTGGTCTCCGAGGCCCTCAAGGAGGCCTCCACCGCCGAGGGCACCGATGTCCTGGTCTGGCGGGTGGCGCTGACCGACGAGGAAGACGGCATGCGCGGCGTGCTGCGTCTCTACGCCACGCTCCTGGGAACCCTTCACCGGGACCCCATGCTCAAGGGCAAGGTCGAATTGCTGCTGGGCGCACAGCTGCCCCAACACGGCAAGCGCGTACAGGGCTGGTTCAAGGGCTTCATCGACACCCTGAAGCGTTCTGCCCCCAAGTCGGGCGAGGACAGCTTCCAGGTCCGGCTGCCCCAGGACAACCCCTTTGCAGCCCTGGTGTCCGTGGTGACAGCCATCGCTCGCAAGATGCCGGTGGTGCTGGACCTCCAGAACGTCTCCTCCAACCACAGCCTCTCCATCTGGGCCCTGATCGAGACCCTGATGACCGCGGGCGCCAACACCAAGCTCTTGACGCTCCTGCACGTGGACCCGCTCACCGAGGGCAACAAGCGCTACCTGCCAGCCCCCCTCTTGGACCTGCTGGAGCGTCGTGCAGACGATCTCACGGTTCGTACCCTGGCCCTCTGGGGCCCGGAAGAGGTTGGCGCATACCTGGACTCCAGGGGACTCGAAGGCGACGCGGAGGTCCTGGCCGAGGTCAGCCAGGGGGTCCCCGGCTACCTGGTGGAGCTTGTGGCGCTGGAAGGCGAGCAGGACATGGCCGGTCAGAGTCTGTCCACCCTCTACCCCCGCAACCTGGACGAGGACGAGCTCGAGGACAAGACCGTCGAGGGGCGCCGGGTGGCCAAGGCGACCGACCTCGAAGAGATCGCCTTTCGTGCCTCGCTTCTCGGGCGTGCCTTTCCAAGCGGACTCATCGCCGACATCGGCGGGTTCGACCGGGACTCCGTCGATGACCTGCTCGACGCGGCCAGCGACCTGTTCAGCGAACTCCAGTTCTCCGAGCCTCTTGGAACCTGGATCTACCAGTTCAACAAGGCCATCTGGCGACAGGCGGCCGAGGACCACTACCTGGCCCACGACGAGCGGGCTGAAGAAGGCCAGAACATCGGTCGACAGACGGCGACCTTTCTCCAGAGGGTCCTGGTGCCTCGGTCCATGGACTTCGTGCACAAGACCGCCCGCCTGGCTGCCCAGATGGACGTTCCCCAGCAGGCTGCCGCACTGCGCAGCATTGCCATGAGCGGGGACAGGCCCGAGGTCTGGGCATGGACCCATGACCTGATGACCCTCCACCCGGACGTCACCTGGCCAGACCCCATGCGCCGGACGGTCTACATGAACCTCCTCTCCCGCCTGGTCGAAGGGGGAGACGTCAGCCAGGCCGAGCGCCTGTTCAACGAGTGCATCGAGTGGGCCCAGGCCCACGAGGACCGGCGCATGCAGGCCTTTGTCCTCGGCGCAGGCAGCAAGCTCGATGCGCGACGCCGGGACCTCTACCGGGCCCGCGACAGGGCCCAGGATGCCTTGACGATCTACAAGGCCCTCGAAGACGGTCTTCAGCAGGCAGAGCTCCTCAACCACCTGGCGATGATCGAACTCAGTGACGGCAACCCGACAGATGCCACCAAGAAGGTCGAGGAGGCCCTGCAGGCCGGGGTCATCGAGACTCCCGAAGGCAAGAAGGCCGTCATGCCCCAGGTCGCTGCCAACGCCGAGTTCATTCGAGGTCAGATCGATCGCCGAGCAGGCAAGTTCAACACGGCCGGCGAGCACTTCCGCCTGTCCAATGAGATCGCTGGCAGGGCAGGCATCGCGCCCCTGGCCCTGGAGTCCGGGCTGGCCTACGGCGAATGCCTGTTGCGCAGCAAGCAGAGCACCAAGGCCACCCAGGTGTTGGAGCGGGTCGTGGGCATCGCCCGCGGCGTGCGCGAGCCCGTCCGTGAGCGAACTGCCTGCGCCCTGTTGTCACAGGCCCAGGCGGACCAGCGAAACTTCGAAGCGGCACTCAAATGGGGCGAGCGTGCCCTGGAGCTGACCCGGCAGTTGAAGTTCGACAAGCTCGAGGCCATGGACCTCTACAACGTCGGGCTGTTCACCTTGATGCTGAAGAAGCCCGCAGAGGCCCTGGAAATGCTCAAGGAGGCTCGCGGCAAGGCCAACCTGGTCCAGGACGTGATGTTCGCCAAGGAGTTGCTCTACCACCTGGGCGTCGCAGCCCAGCAGGCCGGCGAGACCGACCTGGCGGTCGAGTCCTTCAACCAGGCTCTGGCCGCAGCCACCCAGGGCAAGGACCCGCGCAAGGTGATGGGAAGCCACCGCTTCCTCGGGGAGCTGGCCCAGGCGAAAGGCGACACTGCCAAGGCCACAGAGCACTTCGAGGCTGCCATGGCCACCGCGGAAGAGGCCAACCTCAAGGAAGAGCGGCGGGCACTCCGAAAGCAGTTGGACGCGATTGGGTAGGGGTCAGATCCAGCCGAACTGAAAGGCTGGGGCCCTGCTGATCCCTGGCCCACCCCACCGCCGTTCCGATCAAGAGACAGTCACAGCCGGACTGCCAATCCAGGCCCAGGCGCGCCTCGCCCAGGCCCTCGGCGTTCCCCAGACCCGATACCGCCAGGTTCCAGGTGTTCTGTGCGCCTGCCAGATGCGCCCAACCTCCAGCCCGGGTGAAGGGCTCCAGTTCCTCGCCACCCACGACCGCGGCATCCAGCCAGAATCCCCCCAGGCCCCCGATCCACTCGACCCGTCCGGCCATCAGCCCCTCACCGTCGCGCCAGTGGACCTGCCCGCCGACCACAAGCGGGCCTCGGGCCAGCCGACCGGTCCCCTGAACCCCCCAGGACTCCTGGTCCCAGGGAATCCAGACCTGGCCCCAGGCCCGGGTGCCTGCCGGCCCCCATGCCACGGTCTCGACCACCGGGCCGAACTGGACTCCTTCCTCCCAGATCTCCCAGGCATAGGAAGTCGTCTGCCCCCAGTGCTCTCCCGCCTGGACCCGCGCACCCACGATCCACTCCTGTCGGCCCAGGGCCCCATCCCGCCATGCTGGCAGGCGCAGTTCTCCCCAGGCCGCCGCGTCGATGCCACCCGCCCGGGACTCGTAGGCCAGCGCCCTGGCGCTTACCCGGGCCTCCGCCTCGAACACCTCTCCCCGGTGAACGGCCCAGGCGGTGCCTCGCGCCTCGGAGCGCAACTCCCCATCGACCCAGTCGAACCGGGCGGTCCCCGTCCCCAGCACCGGCCCCAGGTCCCGGGCAGGCGTCGAGAGCACCACCCCAGGAATCCACGCCACCTGGGGCGCCTCGTCCTGCCAGACCATCAACTCGAGCCGAGCTGGACCGAACCCGGCGATGGCTCGCATGTCGGTCCAGGGCGCCGTTCGCTCCGCCAGGCTTCGGCCCCTTTCCGACAACCACTGGGGATCGGTGACCAACTGACCGTCGACCCCCAGGCGGAGGTCATCATTCACCCAGACATGGTGTGCCGCCACCCGGCCATGGGCTTCACCGTCTTCCCAGAAGGCCTCTGTCACGACCTCGGTGTCCTCGTTCCAGCGGGTGACGAGTTCGGTGGTCGGGCCTCGCCAGTACCCGGCCGTGCCCCGCATCGAGAGCCCTGAGGGGTGGCCCCAACGAACCGGGACGCGGAACGCACCATGCCCATCCACCCAAGCCAGGATCGGGGCCTCCAGGTGAACCTTGGAGGGGTCGAGGGAAGTCGACCAGGCGGGTATCGGCACAATGGGCAGACCAAAGAGGCGAACCATCCCCTTCTGCAGCCGAAGCCGGTCGTCTGGATCGATAGACGCCGTGGCTGCTCGTAGCTCCCAGGGCAGCCGGTTCCCGCAGTCCGGGTCGCAGGCGGTGATGGCGGTGTCGCTGAGCACCAGGGTTCCATCCGGCTGAACCAGGACCTCGGCACCCGTCACATGCCACCCCAATCCATCCGCCACGACCCCTGACAGCAGGGCCTCCTCGGCCCGCACCCGCACCGTGGCCTCCTCAAAAGACAGGACAACACCGCCCTGGGTCAGGCTGCCGCCAGAGACCACCAGCACCTGGTCGTCCAGGGAGAACACAGCCCGATCACCCTGGATTGTCTGGCCTGCCCGGCTCAAGGTGACCATTCCGGTTGCCACCACCTGGCCGTGTGCAATCTCCAGGTGCTCGGCCTGGACCTCGATCGCGGGGGGTACCCCGGGAGGAATCACAGGCTCAGCAGGTCCCGCACCGCGCCCACCAGGAACAGGCTCCCGGTGACGACCAGGAGCCCATCAAACTGGCGACCGAGCGGCAGGGACTCCTCGATGGGCCCTGCAGGCAGGACCGGCACCGAAAGGTTGACCATTGCCTCGGCGACCTCCCCCGCCGTCATGGATCGCGGGTGCAGACAACTGGTCGTGCAGACCCGGTCGACCTGGGAGAGCAGGGGCGCCACCACCGTCCGTACGTCCTTGTCCCGAGACATCCCGAACAACAGGGTTCGAGGTCGGTCTCGGGGCAAGCCGGCCAGGTAGTCCGCAAGTGCCTGGGCCGCCTGGACGTTGTGGGCACAGTCCAGCAGGAGATCGGAGGCCACCCACTCGCAGCGTCCTCGGTGGCGGACCCGCTCCAGTCCCGTGCGAATGGCCGACTCGGTCACCGCCAGCCCTGGCCTGGCTTCACCCAGTGCACGCAGGGTGGCCAGGGCCGCGCCGACATTGCAGATCTGGTGGTCCCCATACAGCTGGGTCTGAAGGCCTTCCAGGACCTCGTCCTTCCATCGAAAGCCCAGCCCGTCCGGGCCTCCATGGGCCTCGAAGTCCTCGCCCCATACCTGGACCGGGGCCTTGACCGCTTCGGCCTGGGATCGCACGACTCGGGTGGCCTCCGCGGGGAGCTGGCCAACCACTGCCGGCACCCCCGAGCGAAAAATGCCCGCCTTCTCCGAGGCCACACTCGCCAGGTCCGGCCCCAGCACCTCGCAGTGGTCCAGGCCCACGCTGGTCACGGTGGTCACGGCCGCCAGGCCGGTGCGGGTCGCGTCCAGCCTTCCGCCAAGCCCCACCTCCACCACCGCCACGTCCACCTCGCACTGCTTGAAGTAGAGGAAGGCGCTGGCAGTCACCGCCTCGAAATAGGTCAGAGGGGGCTGTTCCTCGGGAAAGTCGATGGCCTGGGAGGCTGCCCATCGACGGGCCTCTTCGGCCACGTGCTCCAGAAGCTGGTTCAGGCTGTCATCCCCGATGGGACGCCGATTGACCACGATTCGCTCGTTGACGTGCTGGAGGTGGGGACTGGTGGTGATGCCCACCCGAAACCCCTGGGCTTCCAGCACCGAGGCGACCACGGCACAGACGCTTCCCTTCCCGTTGGTGCCCGCCACGTGCACCATGGGAAAGGCCACCTGGGGTGAGCCCAGCCAGCCCAGAAAGGACCCGACTCGATCCAGCCCGAGCCGAACGCCCCCGGCAGCGAGCTGCGAGAGCACCGGATGCTGCCTCACTGTTCTCCGGCCATCCAGTGGAGCAATTGAGCGATGGTCTGGCGAAGCTCCGGGCGCAGCACGATGCGGTCGATCATTCCGTGCTCCAGCAGGTACTCCGTGGTCTGAAACCCCTCGGGGAGAGACTCGCCGATGGTCTGCTCAATGACCCGCGGTCCCGCGAACCCGATCAGGGCATTGGGTTCCGCCAGGATGACGTCCCCCAACATGGCGAAGCTGGCCGCAACACCACCCGTCGTCGGGTGGGTGAGCAGCGAGATGTAGGGATGCCCGGCTTCCTGCAGGCGTGCCAGTGCCGCGCAGGACTTGGCCATCTGCATGAGCGAGAGGGCACCTTCCTGCATTCGGGCCCCGCCACTGGCACTGATGACCAACGCGGGGTGCCCCTTCTCCAACGCCCTCTCGTAGAGCTGAGTGATGAGTTCCCCCACCACCGAGCCCATCGACCCCCCCATGAAGCGAAAGTCGAAGCTGCCGATCTCCACGGCAAGGCCTTCGACCGTGCAGGTCCCGGAGAAGAAGGCATCCGCCTCGCCCACCTTGGCCTGGCTCTGGCTCAGCCGCTGCCTGTAGGGCTTGGAGTCCACGAATCCGAGGGGGTCTGTGGGCTTGATGCCCGGGTCCACGCGAACCCACGAGTCCGGATCGGCGATCAACAGGATCCGTTCCATCGCCCCCATCATGAAGTGGTACCCACAGTGGTGGCAGACATTGTGCTGCTCGGGCAGATCGGGCCTGTAGAGGACCTGGGTACAGCCCCCGCAGCGGACCCAGAGGTCCTTGGCCGCACTGCCGGGCTCACCCTGGTTTCTGGCCAGGGGCCCTGGAGGCGGTTGCTCGAACCAACGACGCTCGCTCATGGCAAACCCAGCCTAACCCGCTACCACCGACCGAGCGCGTCCAGGATTCCCAGGAAGGCATCTTGTGCCGCCGACCGGAGGGGACCGATGCCAGGGGCCGCCACGCTGGAGGACACCGGGATGGTCAACAGGAGGGCAACGAGATGGCACCGGGGGGCAATCCCGGGGGAGAACCCTGCAAGGCCCAGGTGCCCTACCCCATCCGGGGCCCACCGGGTGCAGGCAAAGGAAGCGCCGGGTCTGACCCCACCCCACCCCGGCTTCCGGCTACCAGCCCCCTTGTGACACCAGGCAAAAGCCGGTGCCTCCATGGCCAGTGGCCCTTCACCCTGTGGGCCCTGGCAGAAGTCTCAGCCGTCCGACGCCACGGCGCGCACGGCGCGCACGGCACCGCGATGGCCCGGTTCAGGCCAGGCCACCATCCCAGCGCAGCGAGCCCTCCGCCAGATGTCCCGACCCTCCATGCAACCAGGCATGGTTCGCAGGCCCGTGGCCAAAAGGCAGGTCAACCACCACCGGGACCCCCAGCGGCTCCAGGTGACTACGCAGCAGATCCTCCAGTGCCCAGTC
>CAZMNK010000223.1:0-7133 GCA_964567625.1 uncultured Enterobacterales bacterium
GCCGCTACCAGCCGTCTTCAGCGCCTCGCGCCCGACAGGCTCATGGGGCGGCTGGCGTCCATCGACTTCCTGCTGCTCACGGCTGGCGAGACGGTCATCGCCCTCCTCGCAGCGTACCTGGGGGAGTGGTTCGGCGATCCGACCGTGGCCGGCTGGACCGGCTTCATCGCCGGCGTCGTCTCGTGGCTCGGCCTGCAAGCCCTGATGTGGGCACGCAAGCCAGCCAATGACTGACGTCCTGGCCGATCAGGTGTCGGGAGTGACCCGCGCGCCCTCGGCTGCCGCCGCCTCCCGCGCCGCCTGCCGCAGCATCTTCCCGGGCACGTAGGAGCAGAACGGCTCCTCCGCCATGTGGTTGCCGCTCACCGCGTCGGCGCGGGCCCGGCAGCCGCCGCAGACGTTCAGGTACTCGCAGGCCCCGCAGCGCCCCTCGTAGCGATCGAACGCACGCATGTCGTGGAACAACGGGCTCGTCTCCCAGATCTCCCTGAAAGGCTGCTCCCGCACATTGCCGGCGGTCGTCGGGAAGTACGAGCACGGCAGCACGTTCCCGTCGACGTCGATCAGGCAGATGGTCTGCGCGGCGATGCAGCCCTTCCCCGTGCCGGTCGAAAAAGTGAGATCCTTGCGGCGCCACTTGTCCTTTTCGGCCTTCTGGCGCTGCATCACGAGGCGGTAGTAGTGCGGCGCGCACGTCGGGCGCATGAGGAGCTCGTCCTCCTCGTGCTCGGCGTCGTAATGCCAGTTCAGGATGTCGTCGTAGTCGTCGACGGAGATCAGCTCGGACATCACGTCCTCGCCCCGGCCCGTCGGCACGATCATGAACATGTACCAGGCCCGAGCGCCGATCTGCTTCGCCAGCCGGTAGCACTCCGGGATGTCGTCCTGGTTGCGCTTCGTGAACGACGAGTTCACGAGGAATGGCACGTCATGCTTGCGGAAGAGCTCCGCCGCCCGAAGCGTGGCTTCAAATGCGCCCGGCTGCTGGCGGAAGTCGTCGTGGATGGCCGGCGTCGAGCCGTCCAGCGACAGCGAGACCATCCGGATCCCGGTCTCCTTCATCTGCTCGCAGACCCGGTCGGTGACCAGGGTTCCGTTCGTCGCGATGCACATCCGTAGCCCGAGCGAGGTCCCGTGGGCCGCCAGCTCGAAGAGGTCCCCACGCAGGAGCGGCTCGCCACCGGTCAGCACGAGCACCGGGCTGTAGTCCCCGGCGATCTCGTCGAGCAGCGCCTTGCCCCGCTCCGTGTCGAACACCGCGCCCTTCGACTGAAGGTCGGATGACGATCGGCAGTGGACGCACTTCAGGTTGCATTTGCGGATCACCTCCCAGGCGATCCACTTCGGGACGAACTCGATCCTCCGGGCCATGCTTCGTCTTGTAGTCCCTGGACCGGCCGGCAACAACCGTAGGAAACCCTGCTTTGTGTGCGGCACGTCCGCGATCGGCGCCCCTTGCAGCGGGAAACCACTTGACACCGTGATCGGCGGCATGATCGCATGGCGCTGGGCGGACGTCGCGCCTGACGACGACCGTCCCGGAGTGGGATGGAAACCGCAGTTGACGGCATGGGCCCGCCCGAGCGTGCCCCCGAGGATCCGACCCCGCAGGACAAGATTCCCTGCCAGGGCAGATTCCTGCGCCGTGTCGTTGCCTGCATGCACAACTGTCCGATCGGTGAGGACTATTGCACGGTCTTCTGGAGGTTCTTCTCGGACCAGGGGAGAGCATAGGAAAATCAAAGCCCTCTCGCCGAGCATAGCAGCCTCACTCCGCCTCACTCCGAGGGGTTTCGCAGGGTTCCAAAGTCCCTGACAGCGCGGCGCACCAGCCCTGATCCGGACATCCACCCCCACTTCCGGGAGCCCTGCTCTTCCGAGGCAGAGCAGTGCATGGCCCTGTTCAGGGGAGGGGAGCGGTTGGGGGATGTTCTCTACGCGGCAGGCACCAGGCGGCCTGGTGGTCCCCGTGCGGCGTACTGGAGGCCATCGAGGACTCGGAGGGGCACACCCATCTCATGCTGGCGCTACCGGACAGGATCCCCCCAGCCAGGGGCCTCTCCCTTCACGGTGCGCGAAGCGCTCTGGCCCAACGGGCCACAACAGGCTGCTCTCCTCAGTTCCTCTGCGGCCTCCTCACTCCTCTGGTCCATGTCTGCGCACTCGTCATCCCCGCCGCCCCCTTCTTCCGGGGAATCCGCATCGGCCTCCTCCACTGCCTTCCTTTGCTCGGCTGCCAGCCGGCCCTTTGAGTTGTTGGGCTGTATGCTGAATCCGAAGGAGGCGTGGAAAGTGTCGAAAGAAGCCTGATCCTGTCTGGGCCCCAACACCATGTCGGGGAGAACATTCCAGTCACTATCATAGAGGAAATTAGTAGGTCGACTGTACCCGACCTCAAAAAGCAACTGAACACTGCGCTTCCCAGGCCGAGCCAGAAGATAGGAAAAGCCCAGTGGAACCTCGATGACACTTGACTGGGTTTCAGAAGCCCCCTCATACCTTAAGGCGGGGTAGCTCCAAAGCCAAAGCCTTCGTTCGACAGCGACCGCCACGGGCATACCGGTGCGGACCCAGAATAAGCCACCGTCTATTTGCATGCCGAGTCGGAATCGTTCTGTTCGAACAGGGGTGTAACGAACTATTCCGCCAATCGTAGCAAAGCTGACCATTCCAAAGGAGCCGAGGATCCCAAGTTCTAGCCCGTTGGTCAGCTCATCCCAATAGGTAGTCGGGTGGAAGAGGGCCCACGCCTGACCATCGGGATAGCCCGGGCAAGAATTAATATAGTTGCAGGACTCGTTCCCCAGCTCATCCCAAAAGGTATAGCCATACGAGGCGGTGACATTCATTCCCAGGCTCGCCGTGGATTCGGTAGCAAGAGGCACGGGGGGCGGCACCGCCGACGGGGGGTAACAGGCCAGCGCCAGACTGGTGGCGAGGAACAGGGACTGACGGATCCCGGATGCTGGCATCATTTGATAAGCAGAATTCTGGTAGTCTCGGTGGGTCTCTCATTGGGATTTCAACATGATCAAAGCGACACCTGCATTCGGCACGGAACCTTGGGAAAAGGACAACTGGCGAAACCGCATCCTTCTTCGAATCGGAAAGAAGAGCTGGCACCTCAGTCGGGAGGAAGCTGGGCGGGTGTCGCGACAGCTTCTCAAGGCGCTAGAGGATTCCAAGCCTGAGGTCTTCACAGGGACCTTCATAAAGGATGGAATGAATTGCTTTCTCGACCGGGGGGACGGCGAGCAGATTGCGGTGGTCCATCGCGACTGGACCTGGCTCGCAGCGGAAGGGAAGACGGTCGAGGTCACTGGCCGCTTAAAGGCTGACAAAGGAATCTACGTCATCAAGTGGTCTGAACCTGAGGGTTGAGTCAGAGACATCCCAGCCAGTCAGCGACCCGTTCGACCAAGGCATCTGGCTTGACCCCCTGCGTTGGGGGGCGAACACCAGCGCGCGCGATTGCGCCTCGGAGCCGGGAGCTTCGGGAGTCATCCAGGATCGAACCGAGCTCCTCGAGGGCCTCGAGTGGTGCAGTAGACATTCGCACCAAGAGACACGCAATGGCCAGGTCCTCGCAGGCCCGAGTGAGCTCTTCCCGAGAAACATCCGACGGCTCTCCATATTTCAGCCAGGCATACCGGTCCCCCGTGGGGTGGATACTGGGCGGGACCACCACCTGCGACCCTCCAGAAAGCAGATCCAGGATCCGCTGCCCGTCCAGGTCGTTGAAACGCCTGGTCCTCGGTGCCGCAGGGCATAGGTAGTACCAGTGAGATCCCGGGGTCGCGTGCCGCCCACCAAGTTCTCCTGTGGCGGGAAGCAGGAACTCCGCCAGCGCCAAGGCCTCAGCGACATCGAGGTCGATCACAACCAGGGCGCATCCATCCTCACCCGGCACCCCGATCAGACGGCCACGGTTCATCCCAGCCTCGTAGAATGATGCCACTTCGCCCTCTCCAATGCGGAGAGACGGCCAACCCTTCAAGACCGGGCGTTTCCCTCCGGCCTTTAGAGGAATGGACCAGATACCCCGCTTGAGATCCGCGATCACGGCTTCCGCAAGGGCCTGTCTGGTGGGTTCTGTCATCGTCCGCATTCTACAACGATCCCGGTTAGTCCTGAGGTGCGATGACCCGAGCCACCCTTCCCGACTGGACCGCTGAATCGGCTCTCCTGGCCACCTGGAATCAGATGCTTGGCGGCAGAGCCGAGCAGAACCGGAATCCGCCCCCAAGAGGCGTGGATGGGCTGCACGCCACAGCCTTTGAGGCGCGGAAGGAGTTTCATTGCTCAGAGATCGCACGCATCCTCGCCCGGCAGGATCCTGACGGAGTCGCGGCAACTCAGTACCGCTTTGCGCCTCTGATTGAGCACGAACGCGAGACGGAACCGGGAAAGATTCGCCGAGTCTACATCCCCCGGATTCGGGACCAGATCGTGATTCGCAGCCTCTATTCCTCACTTGGCATGGCCATGCGGAAGGTCGGACTGCACGGAAGCCTGAACAATCCCCAGACAGTTGCCCGACAGCTCATCCTCTCCAGGCTGGCCGGACATAAGTACGTGGCCAGGCTGGACATTCGAGGTTTCTACGATGCCGTCAGCCACCCACTGCTGCTGAGCCTGCTAGCCGACCTGCCCCTCGATGACCTCACACAGAACCTTATAGAGCAGCTGGTCGTCGACACCCCGCACCGGCCCAGGCGTGGCACGCAGGCGGACGACAAGGTCAGGACACAGGGACTTCCAACCGGTACGTCCATCGCCACCCTCCTCGCCGAGCTCTACCTCAGCCCGGTCGACGCCACGGCGCGCGCACTTGCGGACCTCGACTACCACCGATTTGTCGACGACATCATCGTGCTTGGAACCGAACCGGATGCGCTGCACGATGGTACGATGGAGATTGCGGATACAGCGGCCGACTTGTCCCTACAGCTCCATGGCCGGAAGTCCCATTTCGCCTCGTTTGAAGGTGGCTTTGAGTACCTCGGCTTCTCCTACAAGGGGAGCGAAGTCCGGGTGGCACCTGAGCGGATCAAGAAGTGGCTGGGACGCTTTGAGGCTATCTGCCGGAACACTCTCAGAGACCATGCGGAGCAGGCCCCCCCTGAGCGGCTTGAAGCCCTGCTGACCGCCTTCAACAGGGAGATTGTGGGCGCGGGCAGCCGTCACATCCCCTACTACGCCATCGTGGACCGGCTCGACGTCTACAAAGAGGTAGACCAGGCCTTGCGGCGGATGGTGGCTGGCGTCGCGCGTAGGGCAGGACAAGCTGGGCGCCTGGAGTCTTGCCACGCCTGGGCCTGGCGCTACAAGAAAGATCCAGTGTCCGCTGCCAAGGAGGCACGACTTCGATTCGGGTAGGCTGCAGGGCTACGGGTCGTTATGATCGAAAAGCTCCCCGTGCTGGCCCAACATGGGCTTCGCGTCTTCTGCCGGGACTTGTCCCTACGCCGATAAAGGGCGATAAGCTGACTTGCTGCGCGGGGAGCGCTTTTTTCTCCTGCCTCAAGCCTTGTCCTCACTCTCCTTGAGCCAGTCCTGCTGAAGGGCCAGCACACGGTTGAGGCTGGCGGTAAGGACCGTGAGGTCTCCTGATGCCAGGATTTCTGGAAATTGACCTGCTTCAATCCCTTGGCTGTGCGCACTCTCATTTCGCAGAACGCGAAGGGTATGCAGGTAGCTCTTGAACCACTGCGAAACCCAGTGGTCGCGCGCGTTGCCTTTCTTTGATTTTCTGGTACCGAGCAATTCGATGCCGGTAGCAAAATCTCGTGGCCGGGCCAGCTTGAGTTGGTCACTCATCCAATTGACCATTGCCTCTGCAAGACGACCGGATGCGGTGCCAAGCTCAGTGACGGTCTGCTGCGGCCTCTCAAGGGTGATCTTCAACTCTATGAGTGCGTGTCTGAGCTCTGCATGGCGTTTGCCAGGGGGTAGGCGGTCGAGAGTTTTGCCGATGTTGACTTCGAGCTCGCCGATCAGGACTGGAAGCGAGCCATCATTGGGTACCGGCTCAAAATCCAGCTCACCGAGGAGCTCCGTGCGGGCTTTCTCTTCGTCGATGCCCTCCCGCCAGTAGGCGATGTCCACGGACTCCCAGCGGGGGCTCGCTTTGAGCCAGACGCACGCCTCGTCGATCAAGTTCCGCAGAATCTGACCCAAATCGTAGCCCTGGGTAGCGGCGAGCGCACTCATCACAACTTGCCGGTATGGTCCAGACGGCTCGACACCACCCTCATCTTCCGTGCATAGGTCCAGGCTCTCTTGGGCACAGAGGCCTACGAAGCAGGCCCTCAATGCATGCCTGTAGTCCGCAGGGTTGGCTTGGTGTTTGGGCAACATTCGCAGGACAAACACTCGCCGCAAACGCTTCTCGTTCACACGGGGACCAACGAGGACGGCCGGCGGAAAGAAGGTCGGAAGCCCCACCAATCGTGCCCAGTCCCCAGCGAGCGGCTCACTCATGGGCCAAACCGCAGAATTGGGACACAGGGTCAGCACACTCTGAAATTTGTCCTCAGACCCCTTCAGTTCTGAAAAGCCCGCCTGCATGGCGCGCCAGGCCTGACCTGTGGGAAAGGGACTGTGGGCCGTGGTGCTCACGATGACAACTGCGTTTTCATTGGGAACACTGGCCACATCGCCCCAGTACAGCCGCACATCGCGGGTCCCGAGGTCCGTCTTCACGCAATGGGTGAAGATGAGCTTGGCTTCAGGTGCCTGAGCGGCCTCTTTAGGCATCCGTCACCTACAGCAGGTCGCACGAGTGGAGGATGGTCAGATCGGCCTCTGGGAAGATCTCCCCCCACACGCTGATCAGACGGTCGGTGACCCGGGGCCCCATACGAGCAGCGGTCGCCCGGCGAGAGCTCGAGAGCCCGCAGGCCACGATCTCCACACCCGGTGCAGGCACCGTCGGGGGGATGGCCTCATCAGCGAAGCGCAGGTCCTTCTTTCCTGAGGTGCCCTTCACAACCTCGGGCGCTGGAATGCCTGCAAGTGCACGACAGCGGCCCCGTTTCCCATACGCATCCTGCCCGTGAATTCGCGTGAAGCATAGGAAAATCAAAGCCCTTTCGCCGAGCATACCAGCCTCGCTCCGCGGAGCATAGGAA
>CAZMNK010000224.1:118-7045 GCA_964567625.1 uncultured Enterobacterales bacterium
CCTGGCTCTGCTGGAGGTCTGCCCGGAGTTGAACGCCCTCTTCCTGGCTCTGCTGGAGGTCTGCCCGGAGTTGAACGCCCTCTTCCTGGCTCTGCTGCAGCTCTGCCTGGCGTTGAACGCCTTCGTCCCGGCTCTGCTGGAGCTCTGCCTGGAGTTGTTGGTACTCCTCGGCTCGCTGGGCCAGGGCCTCCTCCAGTCTCCCGACCTCTGACTGGGACTCCTGGAGGATGATCCGGGCCTGGTTCTCCGCTTCTTGGAACTGCTCCCGTTCCTTTTCTGCGGTCTGGGCGGTTTCTGCGGCGAGTTCCCTGGCCTGGAGAGCATCCGCCTTGTCCGCCTCGGAGAGTGCCCGGGCCTGGGCGGTGGCCTCGATGGCCGCTTCTTCAGCCTGTTTGGCTACCGCGGCCACTTCCGTGGCGTGAGCGATGCTCTGGGCGGCATGGGCCTGGACCTCTTCCATGGTCTGCAGAGCACCCTGCCGGGCGGCATTGGCTTCCTGTGCCCGTGCCCGGGCTTCCCTGGCAAGGATCTCTGCAGCTGTGGACGCTCCCCGGGCCTCCTCGGCGTCCAGTCTTGCCTGGTCCGCAGCTTCATCGGCCTCTCTTGACCGGGTCTCCGCAGCCTGCAGTGCCTGCGTTGTCTGCTCCAGGACCTCTCCCTGTTCGGTCAACGCCTGCGCAGTCTGGTCCAGGACCTCTCCCCGTTCGGCCAGCTCCTGGCTCAGCCTGGCGCCCTCTTCTCTTTGCTCTTCTCTTTGCTCTGCCAGTGCCTGTGCATGGTCGGATTCGAGGCTTTGAACCCTGTGCTCGTGCTCGGCTCTCTGTTCCTCGCGGTCGGCTTCAAAGGAGGCCCGCTCTGTGGCCAGGTTGGCGATGGCGGTTGCGGTCTCCTGTTGAGCGGCTTCCTGGATGTGGAGGGCCTGGTCGCGGGCGGCCTCGGCTTCCTGCTGCTGCTGGAGGGCCTGTTCCGCTGTGTTCAGGGCTTCTTCGGCGGCGGCCTGGGATGCCTGGTCTCTCTCATGTGCCGCCTGGGCCTCGGTCCGGGCGGAGTCGGCATCGTTGCGGGCTTCTTCTGCCCGAGTGCGCTCGTCTTCCGCCGTCGCCAGGTTCTCTTCGGCCGTTGTGCGTTCGGCCTCGAAGGCCGTTCGGGTTTCCTGGAGGTCCTCTTCGAGCACCCGGGCACGCTCCTCCAGGTGGAAGGCATAGGTCTCACGTGTCTCGAGTGCGTCCCGGGTCTGCGTCAGGGTTTCCGTCTTCTCCCTCACCTCTCGCATGGCGACCTCTGCCGCCTGCATGGCCTCCTCACGCTCCGCCTGGGCCTCCTCTCGGGCGGTCTCGGCCACCTGGGCCCTCGTATCGGCGGCCACGCTGGATTCTTCAGCGGCCAGGGCCCTGCCCTCGGCGTCGTCCATGGCCTCCAGGGATTCCTGGGCCCGGGTTTCGGCCTCTGTGGCCTGGTCCTGAGAGAGCCTGGACTGTTCTTGTGCCTGCTCCTTCTCTTCTTGGGCCTCGTCTCGGGCAGCCAGTGCCTCCCGGGCATCTTGCCCGAGGTCCTCGATTCGGGTCTCCGCTTCCCCAAGTCCCTGCTGAAGGCCCTGTACCTGCTGTCGGAGCAGGTCAGCCTCCTCTTGCAGGGTCTGCACCTGGGCCGATTGCTCGACCACGGACTGGCGAGCCTCGTCGAGCAGCACCCGGTTGTGGTCTCCGGCCTCACGGGCATCGCGGAGACTTCGTTCCAGGTCCCTGGCTTCCCGTGTCACTTCGGCTGACGCTTCGGTCTTTTCCTGCAGTCGGTGTTGCCAGGCTGCAGATTCCTCTTGAAGAAGTCCCAGGCGGCTCTCTGTGGCCTGGAGCGAGGAGCCTTGCTCGGCGAGCTCCTCCTCGAGGTTCCGGATGAGATTCAGGGCATCCGTGAGGGAGCGCTGGGTCTCGTCGGGGACCGATGTCGGGTCTTCCCCTGGCGTGAGCCCGGCCGCAGCGGGTCGCAGCAGGGGCTGAATGGACCGGGGAAGGGTCTCGTCCTTCAGGGGGGAACGGAGGTACCAGCGAGCAGGGGTGTCCGAGAACAGGTGGTCGGTGAGTGCGCCGGTAAAAGAGTGGGCACACACCAGGGCGACCGGCGTGGCTGCACAGTCCGTTCTCCTGGCCAGGTCCTCCAGACGATCCAGGTCCTTCTGGGAGTTGACGGACAGAAGAATGAGCCGGGGAACCTGGCCATTGGCCTTGTCAGGCGGGGAGGCATCGCACACCACACTGTTCCCCAGGCGTTCCCTGAGGAAGTCGATGTCCGTGTTCTGGTCCCCGATGTACCAGGCTGGTCCCACCGTCGTCATTCCTGGCCGTCCTTTCGCCAGAAACGCCAGCCTCGAGCAGGCTCGGCCGGCGGGCCCCGGAAGCTCTGATGGGCCCGGGTGATGTGGGCATCTGCCGCAGCCAGGGGCTCTTGGGGCTGGGAGGTGATCTGGGGGGCCTGGCCGTCGTCCAGGAGGGCGTCATACTCCTCCTTGCGTCGGGTGTCCGTCAGGGTGGCAAACACCAGGTGTACGGCAGTCAACATCTCCTGCACGCGTTTTTGGACGGGCTGGGGGAGGTCGTCGATGCGACTCAGGGTGGTGAGACGCTGGGCGAGCTTTCGGCCGTCTTCGGCCAGATCCTTCAAGGTGGCGTCTCGGGGCAGGCCCAGGAAGCCGTAGTAGTCCTGGTCCATGCGCTGGTCATACTCCCAGACCAGGGCCTGCATCGGGTCTTCGGGACAGTCGTCCATGTTCAGGGTGGGTTGTTGTCTCGAGGGCGGTGCTGGCGTCTCGACAGGCTGCGTGGCGGGTTGTCTGCTCAGCCCCTCCCTCAAGCACCCGGCGGCGGACAGCAGCCACAGTTGGGCAGGGAGGCCCTCCTCGTGGTCCAGGAGACCTTGCAGGTTCGAGAGACTCTGACCCCCCTGGGTCTTCTCCCCGATGGTTGCGGCCCAGGCCGGCATCGGGTTCTCTTCGCAGGCCTGGAAGACACGTCCATGTTCCATGGCCCAGTTCTTCAGTGACCGGGCGTCCATGTGCTCCTGGACGGCATTGAGCAGGGTCTCCCACAGGTCGAACGGGGGGGCCATGTCCCGGGAGATCTCGACGGATCGCAGCGCAGGGCTGGACGCGAGCTCCCACTCCCCGGTGGGCCACTGCAGGCCTCTGGCCAGTCCTCTGGCCAGGGTGGAAAGGTCCGGGGGGCCGGTGGGGTCCACAGGCGGCTTGTCTGCTTGCCCATTCTCACCGGCGTCGTTGCGGACCTCCAGGAGTTGTCCCTTGAAGAAGTAGGCACGAGTGGCAAGTGCATTGTGGCGAAGGCGAAGCACACCGGAGAACCGGGAATTCTGGCACCGCAGGAGCAATCGCACCCAGTTCGCGGGTGCGTGCTGTCCGGAGTTGTCTGCTTCGGGGTCCGGTTTCAAGCCTGCTGCCTGTCTTTCGAGAGAGATAGCGGGGTTCCGAGGGTAGCGCTCCAGGGCGATCTCGCCAAGGAAGACCATGAGGATCCTTCCTTTAGCACTCCTGGGGGATCGACCAGTCGCTCCAGACGAGGCCTTCATCGCGGTAGCGAACGCGCCAGCACCCGGTTCCCAGCGGGAGGGGCTCGTCTTCCAGGTCGTCGTCAATCTGGGTGTCGACGCCCTGGTACTCGTTGCGCTTCTGGCGCCAGGTCTCGAGGGGATCGACTTCAAGGGCGTTGCAGTCGGCTGCCACCTGCCAGTGGCTGGCCTGGTGGCCGTGGCCGTCTGGATCCTCGAAGCCCGCAGCCCTCATCAGTCCATCCTCGCAGGCGAGCGGTTCAGGCGTGACCGGAGGCTCGTTGAAGCGCCAGATGGTGAGGGTGTCGGTTTCCTCGTTGTCAGCCGGTACATCGGCGTTCCCCTGGGAGATTCGTCGCAGGGTGAAGCTCGGGTCGTCGCCGGTCTCCACCTCCACCAGCACGAAGCCCCAGCTGTCCTGGCTCACGGTGAACTCGTCGTAGTCGACCTGGGGCTGCTCACCCCAGCGGTCGATGGCGCCGCCGGCACTGGCCACGTTGACCATCAGGTGCTGGTGGTCCCGGGACTGGCCGCGGCTGTATCCGTGGGTGTGGCCGAAGAAGTGGGCACTGGGCTTGTTGCAGGTGGCGGTGAAGGCCTCGAGTCGCTCCACGACCCGGGCGGTGAAATCGCTCTCTCCGGGGGTCCAGAGTTCGCTCAGGTAGGGGTGGTGGAGTTGAGCGAAGACGAAGTCCAGGGCTGAGGTCGTGCAGGCGGAGTCCAGCTGTTCGTCGAGCCAGGACAACTGTTCGTCTTCGGACCAGCCATTGCTGTCCAGGGTGACCACCCGAAGGTTCTCCCGGTCAAGGACATAGGCGTGCTCGTCGAGCCCTTCGGGCATGTGGAAGTAGCGGAAATACAGCAGGCTCCCGCCCTCGTGGTTGCCAATGGCCGGGTAGACCGGGACCTGTCCAAACAGTTCTGCGGCCGGCCCGAAGAACTCCTGCTGCCACTCTTCGATCTGCCAACCGTTGTCCACCAGGTCTCCCGGAAAGAGCACAAAGGCGATCTGCTCGTCCAGGTCCTCGCCGTAGCGCTCCTTCACGACCGGAATCACACCCTCCTGCACCACCGCCTGGAACTGGGTCGGGTTGTTGTCGTCCCGCTGGCTGTCGGACATCGCCACGATCCGGAAGGGCCCCTCGCTGACCGTGCGGAAGTGCTGGATGGCCGTGTCCTGGGTGCCGGTCTGGGCCTGGTAGTAGATCGTGGTGCCCGGTTCCAGACCCTCCAGCTGGACGGCGTGCACCTGGGTGGCGGCGTCATCGGGATCGCCGCCGGGGTACGCCGGGACACGCTCGCCGCAGGCGACCTGGCCCAGTGTCTCCGTGGTGCCCCAGTCCACGCGGCTGCTGGTTCCTCGGTCGGTCTCCCAGTAGACCCACGCCTTGGTCTCGCTGACGGACTGCACATAGGGCTGGACGAGGAATGTCACCTCGAGGGCTGTCGTGGAATCACCAGCCTCCTCTTCGGAGCAGGTGGTCACGATCTCGGGCTCCGGCTGGGAATCTCCGGTGCAGGTGAGCAGTAGCAGCAACATGTCTCAGGATTGCACACCAAGTCGCGGTGGAAGGGGCTGATCAGGGGCGGAATGTCGCCTTTATGCGCTTGGTGACTCGGTTTGACCCGTCTTCGGAGGCCTGCACGGAATAAGGGGGAAAGCTTCCGAGGATGGTCTGTGAGCCCATCGAGGCCCGAACAACTGCCTGTGGAACCCATCGATCGCGGGTTCTGGCGTTTTGTCCACATCGTGGGTTGGTGGTGGAAGACCCTTGTGTTCCGCCAGAGGACCCGAGGGTTGAAGTCCTTTCCCAAGGACGGCCCGGTGATGGTGCTGGGCAATCACACGGCCGCGGCGGATCCCCTCTGCGTGTTCGTCGCGCTCGATCGGCCGGTTCACTTCATGGCGTCCGAGGCCCTGTTTCGCAAGCCGCGGCTGGGCTGGATCCTTCGTCGTCTGGGCACCTTTCCCAAGGCCAAGTACGCCAGGGACAAGGACGCGGTCGCCAAGACGTTGATGCACAACGGCGCCGGGCGGATCGTGGGCATGTTCCCCGAGGGCAACCGATCCTGGGATGGTCGCACCCTGGACCTGCAGCCTGGACTGGGCTGGCTGATCAAGAAGGTCCAGGGGCCGGTGGTCTTTGCCCGGAACCTCACCGCGTGGCTGCTGCAGCCCCGGTGGGCCGTCTACCCCCGCTTCGTGCCCATCCAGTTGGAGTTGAGTGAGCCCTTCACCTTCCCCGACGACTGGTCGACCCAGCAGATCGAGGACGAGGTCCGCAGTCGCATCGAGGTCAAGCCCGAAGAAGTCCGCATCGAGGGACTGGCGATCGGCATCCGTATGGCACTCGGCTTGCCTGCGTTCCTGTGGGCCTGCCCCCAGTGCAACACCATGGACGGGCTCGATATCCATCCCAAGAGCGACAACAAAGTGCTCTGCGGGTCCTGTGGTGCCGCCTGGCGCATCGATGTGGCCCAGAATCTCCACCCTTGCGAGGGCGACGCCGAGCCCCTGACCGTGGCCACCGCCCATGACCGCATCGTGGCCCGCTACGGCGAGCTGCCGACAGTCGACTCCGATCGATTCGTCTCCGAGGGTGTGGTCCTCGACGGAAATATCGTCCGTGTCTCGCGCATGGTCGATGACGTGCTGGAGCCCATCACAGAAGGCCCTGGCACCCTGCTCGCGGACGCCGTCACCATCGGTTCCGACCAGGGAGAACCGTCCTGGAGCATGCCCTTCAAGCAGATCAAGGCCGTCTCGGTCGAGGTCGGCAACGCCCTTCAGGTGCGCACCAACCAGGAGCTGTTCCAGCTCGATCCCCTCGACGGCAGCCCGTTGAAGTGGGGCCATTTCCTGGTCGCGCACCACGCCCGCAGTCGCACGCAGCGACGAGGCCGACGTCGCTGACGCGGCAATCCACCTCTACGAAACCCCGGGACATTCCGATGCCCAAGTCTTCCAAGGACTGGATCGAACTCCTTACTGCACGCGCCGAGTTGCACCCGGACCGCCTGCTCTATCGATGGCTGCACACCGGCGACATCGACGGCCCGACAGAGACACGGACCTACGGCCAGTTCTTGACCCGGGTCAAGGCCATCGCCCGGGTGCTCCAGGAAAAGGGTGAGCCTGGTGCTCGGGTCCTGTTGCTGTACCCGCCGGGCATCGACTTCGTCGAGGGCTTCTTCGCCTGCCTGTTCGCAGGCGTGATCGCCGTGCCGGCCTACCCGCCGGACCCGAGCCGTCTCCAGCGCACCCTGCCTCGGCTTCGGGCCATCGTGGCCGATTCCCAGCCGGCCATTGTGTTGACCACCGAAATGGTGGCCGGTTTTGCCGAGGTCCTGGCCCCGGATGCGCCCGAGTTG
>CAZMNK010000225.1:0-6990 GCA_964567625.1 uncultured Enterobacterales bacterium
TCTCCTGGGCGCGGCCCCAGCCGGGATGACGGAGCAGGTTGACGCAGACGGCCCCTGAGTAGTTGGCGCCAATGGCCCGGAGTTCGCGCCCCATGGCCTGGCCCACCCGCTCCTCCAGCGCCGGGTCCCAGCTCGCGCCTCGGGCCATGGTCACGGGGAAGGCCGTCCGATCCGTGCCCACGTTTACGCCACGGGGGCCGTCCGAGAAACAGAAGGGCGGGATGCCCAGGCGCCTGTTCCGGCCGCTGTAGATGTGGGGCACGCCGTGGCGGGTCAGCAGGCCCACCGCGTAGCGGGCGCAGAAACGAAGGAGTCGGAGGTCACCGGAGAGCTGGGCGAGCTTCTCCTCCGGGGACATCTGTGCCAGGAGTTCATCGGCCAGAGCAAGGGCCTCCTCCTGGTTCCGCACGGCCGGGAAACGGCCGGGATCGGCCCGGACCTCGTGGCGTGGGTAGCACAGAGCCCTGAACACGATGATCCCGAACGCCACCGCGACGCCCAGGAGAATCCCGCTCAGGACAGACAAGGCTCCCATCATCGGATTCTTACCCAGGAGGTGCGGCTCCACTCAGCAAGCCCGTGGCAGATGACCTCGTGCCAGTCTTCCAGGTGGCGCGTGACGTGGCGCCCACACGCAGCTGGAAGACAGATCACCCTTTCGCTGCAGCGCGGAAAGAACGGTACGGTGTGTTCGAGCATCTGCCGCGCGGTAGCGTGTGACGGTCCCACGGCCCGCTCCCGTCGGAGATCAGCGCAGTGCCAGCCGAAGTCATCCTCATCAACCCGAGCTACGTCTACTCGCCCTATGATCGGGCCGACCTGGTCGAGGATCCGCACTTCCTGGGGCTGCCCAGCGATGAATTCCTCTACCCACCGGTGGGCCTGCTCACCATCGGGGGGGCGCTCAAGGATGCCGGGTTCACGGTCGAGGGCATTGACTGCAACACCGAGCCATCGTCGATGGAGGCCCTGGCGAAGCGCTGCGAGGGTGCCCGGGTGGTGGGGATCTCCCTGCTCGTGGCGAACCTGTGCAGCGTCTACAGCCTGGTGCAGCACATGCAGGGCAGGGGCTACGAAGTGGTGGTCGGAGGAGCCCACCCGACCGTCGAGCCCGAGGTCATCGCCAAGCTTGGCGTGCGCTATGGCATCGCTGGAGAAGGGGAGATCTCCTTCGTGGCGCTCTGTCGCGCCCTGCTCCACGGCGAGGGCCGGCCCGAGGACATCGACGGGATCATCATTGCCGAGGGCGACCAGGTCGCCCACTACCGCGAGCCTCGGACCATCGACGATCCATCCCGTTTCGGACTCGATCGAGACCTCATGCGCAAGGGCCAGTACAAGCTGCCCTTCGTGGGCCACACCGAAGTCGCCCTCTCCAGCCGCGGCTGCCCCTACAGCTGCACGTTCTGCTACTGCAGCTCGGCGTCCCCGAACCAGATGTTCAACACCATGCGCTGGGTCGACGTGGACACCATGACCCGGGACATGGTCGACACGGCCCGGCGGTACGGGCCCAAGTACATCGAGATGGTGGACGAGACCTTTACCGTCTCTCGCCAGTACACCCTGGACCTCTGCCAGTCGCTCCTCGATGCCGGATTCGACACGCCATGGGGCGCCAAGACCCGCCTGGACCTGGTCGACGAGGAGATGCTCGAACTGCTGGCACGAACCGGGATGCGCAAGATCGGATTCGGCCTGGAGAGCGGGGTTTATGACCACCGCCGGGCCATGCGCAAGGACTTCTCCGACCAGGTGGCGGAGACCGCGTTCCGCAATGCCCGCAGACTTGGCATCGAGACGGCCTGCACGGTGATCTTCGGCCACCCGGACGAGACTCGAGCCGACATGCAGACCAGCGTGGACTTCGTGAAGGCCTGTGATGTCGACTACGTGGAATTCCACCTGATGGTGGTCATTCCTGGCACGCCGCTCCACGATCGGGCCCTGGCCGAGGGCAAGATCACAGCCGACGTCTTCGATCGGTTCATGCGGGGGGAGTGTGACTACCCGGAGTACGCACCTGGTGACATCTCTCCCGCCGAGATGCGCCGGATCCACCGGCAGGCCATCC
Source organism: uncultured Enterobacterales bacterium (assembly GCA_964567625.1). GTDB lineage: Bacteria > Myxococcota_A > UBA796 > UBA796 > CAJQPC01 > CAYFPX01. The sequence continues at coordinate 2,075 of CAZMNK010000225.1, forward strand.
AGGACTTCTACTTCAGACCGGCCTACTTCAAGCGTGCCCTGAAGCGGTTGTGGCAGCGGCCAGAGGACCTTGTCCAGGTCATGAAGACAGCCCGGTCCCTGGTGGACCGCACCGACCTGGCCCGACCCGTCTGGGCCGTGGGTCGGCGAAGGATGAACGGCTGAACAACAGGCTCAGGGCGCCTGGGGGTGAACCACGGTCACCATCCGCCGGGTGGGGACGTTCTCGAAGGACTGCACGCAACCGTCGGGCCAGCGCACCATCAACTGGTCGACGACGGTTTCCTCGCCCAGCCCAAAGTGCACCGAAGAGGGTCCTTGAGACGCCATGCGCGGCCCGTGAACCTCGCGTGGCACCTCCACCCCATCCACCACGGCTGTCACCCGGGCGCCGAAGCCCTCGGAATTTCCCGCCGGGCCCCGGAGTTCGACGCCCAGCCAGCTGCCGGACGTACAGGGGTTGGACCAGAAGACCGGTGTGCCTTCGTGGGGACCGACCACCAGGTCCAGGGCGCCGTCTCCTTCGAAGTCGGCGGCCACGAGCCCATAGTTCGAGGTGGGATCGTGGAAGTCGGAGGCGTGGCTCACGTCGATGAAGCCCTCGGCGGTGCCCTGGTAGAGCGAGTCGGGCAGGAAGTCCGGGTTGGGATTCAGCGCGACATTGCCGTGGTGGGGCACGCCTCCGGCCACCGTGGCCAGGTCCAGGTAGCCATCGTTGTCCAGGTCCTCCAGCTCCAGGCCCCAGGTGGTCCAGAAGGCCTCGGCCTCGCCGATCTCGTGGTTTGTCGTCTCCCCCGGCAGGTCGGGGTGGCCGGCCACGTCGGGGACCAGGCCCAGCGCGGTCCCCGCCTGGTAGAAGCCCCCGGTGTCGTCGGACAACAGGCACATCAGGACCGGGGCCAGGTCACTCAGGCAGTAGTCCAGGGCCTGGTCACCGTTGAGGTCTGCAACCCCGACCCCCATCGCGTTGGTCAGGGTGTCCCCGCCCAGGTCGCTGGCGATGTCCGTCAGCACGGGAAGGCCGCCCGCCATCCCGTCGTTGCGGTACCAGCCCATGGGGATGGCGTTTTCCTCGTAGGCCCGGTCGGTCGTGAGCAGGACGTCCAGATCGGCGTCGTCGTCCCAGTCGGTGAACAGTCCCACCAGGGCCATCGCCTCCATCTCGCCTCGGGAGATCTCCAGGACCTGGGACAGGTCGCCGTCCTGGTTGAGCAGCAGCCGATCGATAGCGGGGGTCCAGGGAGGTTGCTCGGGCACGATGTGGTCGGCGTCGGGCACCAGGTCCGCCCCGGGCAGGAGCACGTCCAGGTCGCCGTCTCCCTCGATGTCCCCAAAGGCCACTGTGTGGAAACAGGTACGGGGGAAGTCCGGCTCGTCGAAGAGGGTCACAAAGGGTCCAAAATCGAGGTCGCCCAGGTTCTCACTGACCCGAAGCAGGCTCTCGGACACCACCCAGATCTCCGGCAGGCCGTCGCCGTTTCGGTCCGCCAGCCCGATCGCCAGGGGCTCGCGCCCTTCCGAGTCCTCCCAGGACACGTCGACTTCCGCACGCTGGAAGTGTCCCTGGCCGTCGTTGCTGTACAGCGCTGGAAAGCCATCGAGCCGATGAAAGGCCAGGTCCTCGTCGCCATCGCCGTCCAGGTCTCCGGCTGCGATGCCCCCGGGGATGACCGGGCAGCGGCGGGTGGTTGTCGACGCCTCGTAGACCAGGTCGAGGCCCCGTTCGGCGCCGGACTCCTCGAAGCGCGCCAGGCCCTCTGTTGGTGTCGGGCAGGTCTGCTCCTCGCCCAGCAACAGACCGGATTGGCCGGTGTCCGGGCCTGTCGACCCGTTGCAACTGATCAGTGCCAGGAGGGTCAGGAGGGTCAAGGTACCGGAGCCTCCAGTACGGTGCCCGCTTCCACATTTCGCCAGTTCGTCTCGGTCCCGTCGGCGGCCACGACCCGAATCTCGGTGGCTTCCTGGGCGTTGCCGAGCCCCACCACCACCTCGTGGGCCGAAGACGACCAGGTAGTGGCCGGCTGGAGCCAGCGGACCAGGGTGCGGCCTTCCACGCTGGCCTCGATCCGACTGCCGATCGCGGTGCCACCGGGAGGCAGTCGCACCGTCACACCGTTCTCACAGCCTCCCGACACCTGCCAGGCCCTGGCGTACCAGAGTCCCGCTGTCACCAGGTCCGCCCGGCCGTCCTGGTCCAGGTCACCGACCGCCAGGGCTCGGCCCATGGCGTCGTGCTCGAAGCCCACCTCTGCCGAGATGTCCTCGAACTGGCCGGTGCCCGTGGCCCGCAGGAGCACATCTCGCTGAGACGCGCCGTCGATCCATCCCGCGTACTCCTCGCCGAGCTCAGAAAGGCCGTCTGGATTCCCCTCTGGAAAGACCGGGCCGAAGACCATGGGCAGGTCCTCGTGTCCGTCCCTGTCCAGATCGACAAAGGCAGTGCCCCACGACGACAGGTGGTCCTCGGCGTTTGGCACGGTGGCCCCGGTGGCGGCCGAGGCTTCGTAAAAGGTGCCGTCACCGACGGAGAGCAGCAGATCCGGGCCGGCAAGGTCCGTCAGGAACAGGTCCGGGTGACCATCTGCATTGGCGTCCCCGACCGCGGCCCCCATCGCGAACATCGCCAGGTCGCAGGCACAGTCCTCGTCCAGGGAAAGCTGTCCGTGGCCATCGTTGAGCAGCAGCCGGTTGGGGCCCAGGAACGCCCCGAAGTCGTTGGCCAGGTAGAGATCCAGGTCCCCGTCCTGGTCCGCGTCGAGCCACTGCCCCTGGAAGGTGAGGTCCTCGACCACTTCGGCGGGCAGGGCGCCGTCGTCGCGGGCCCAGGCGCCCTCATCGTTCCGGTACAGGGCGTTGCCTCCGCCGGTCAGCGTCCCATCCAGGATGCGTTCCGGGTCCAGCTCTGCTGCATAACGAGCCACGAAGAGGTCCAGGTCGCCGTCTCCATCGACGTCCCCGAAGCTGCCTGTGGTCGACTCCCCCGTGCTGTCCGGAAGGTCAGAGGCCGTGAAGGCGCCCGCGCCGTCATTGATCCAGATCCGGTCGGAGAGCCCGTGCATCTGGCCCAGCCAGGCATCCAGGTCCCCGTCTCCGTCGATGTCCGCCAGGGCCACGCCGGTCGCTTCGGGTACCTCGAACTTCTCCTCGAGGACGCCACTCCCGTCGTTGATCAGACCCAGGGAACCCTCGGGAGTCACGATCAGCGCGTCGAGCCAGCCGTCGCCGTCCACGTCGCCCAGGCCGATCCCTGCGTTGCCACCCATGGCGGGCGGAGCGCGCTCCCCGAGCAGGTCCTGTTGTCCCCAGTCCTGGGTTGGCGCCACAACCAGCGGCTCGCAGGTGGTCGTCCCGGCGCTGTCCTCCGTCGAGTTGTCGGTGCAGCCGGAGAGGCCGAGCAGGAAGGTGAAGAGCATCGCCTGGATCGTAGACGACTCCCGGGCACCTATGATGCGGAGTGTGGAAGCTCGCAGTGAGCGGTGGTTGCTGGGGGCCGCGGCGGTCGCGGTGCTGCTGGTGTGGGCCCCGCTGCCAGCTCGCAGCCCTGATGGCCTGGAGATGCTCGCCCTCGCCGCATCCTGGCGGGGCGAGGGACCGACCGTGGACCGGTCCTTCTGGCCGCCACTGTGGCCTGGGCTGGTGGCTGCCCTCGGGGGCTTGGGGCTGGAGCGCGCCGCCTGGTGGCTGAACCTGGTGCTCGCCGGGGCGGTCGTGGTGCCGTTGGCACGGATGGCGCATCACTGGGGAGGAACCTGGGCTCAGCGGAGCGTGGCGGTGGCCTGGCCGCTGTTGCCCGCTGTCCGGGAGCACGCCGCGGTGCTCGATGCGCGGCCGCTCGGCTGGTGGCTCACCGCGTGGTCGGTGGCGTTGGCTGTGGAGGCCGCCGACGGACGCCGTCCCTGGTGGCACGCACTCCTGCCGGCGGCGCTGGCCCCGCTCGCCCGCCCGGAAGGTGCGGCGTTGGTGCCGTTGATCACCGTGGCCGCCCTGGTGCTCGGTGGGTCCTGGCGGAGGGTGGTGCCGGCTGCGGCGCTGGCGTTGGTTCCGACCGTCCTGCTTGGCGCGGTGCGGGAGAGCGGCCGCTTTGCCTGGGGAGCCCTGTGGGTGCCCTGGTCCGAGAGCTGGGTGATGTCCGACTTCCTGGCGCTCTTCGGGAACGCCTCGGCAGGCACCGGCTACCGCGACTTTGCCGCCAATGCCCTGGCTGCAGGCCTGGAGGCACCGCCCTCGGCGCTGTCACTGTTGTTGCGACCGCCGATGGAGGGAGCGCCCTACGTGCTGGGAGCTCTGCTCCAGTGCACCGGTGTGGTCCTTGCGGTGGCCGCCCTGCTCGGCGGGGCGGCTCTGATCGCCAGGGCACGACGGCCACGGAGAGCGATCGTGGTTGCGGGGCTGTCGCTGTCGCCGTTGGTCGCCCTGGCCTTCACGCCGATGATCACCGGTCCGTCCACCCCGGCCGCCAACCTGTTGTTCGTCGCGGCACCGATGGTGGCCGTGGGGCTGAGCGCCTGGCGTCGCTGGGGGGCCCGGATCCCCGTGGTGCTGGTGCTCCTGGGGGTGGCCGAGGCGACCTGGGGGCCCATGCGAGGTCCTGCCCCCTTCTACCTGGAGGACAGCGCGGCTGCCGAGACGCTCTCCTTGTGGCTCCAGGAGCACCCGCCCGCGAGCGGTCGGGTTGCCTGCACACTCTCGGGTCGGGGAGTCGCTGTCCGGGCAGGACTGGTGCCGGTGTCACTGCCGTCGACCTGGGAGCAGTGGGCACCAGAACCTGGAGACGGTGTCCTGCTGACCCAGGTCGATTTCCGGGGCGAGGACGGGGGCCGGCCCGGTGCGGGGGACGCGGTCTTTGTCTCCGGGGCCAACCCGGACCACCTGGGGTGGCCGTTGGTCGTGGAGCGAGCGCACCTGCCCGCCGCCGAG
>CAZMNK010000226.1:0-6912 GCA_964567625.1 uncultured Enterobacterales bacterium
GGCGTGGGCACGGATCTGGTGCATCACCCCCGTGGTGATGGTCGCCTCCCAGAGAGGCCCGCCCAGGTGCTGCAGGTGTGTCTCGGCTTCATACCAGCGCCCTCTGTGGGCGGTCGATCGCCCTCTTCGGGGCACCATGCGGTCCTTTCGCCGGGGGTGGTGGGCAAGCTCCGTGTTCACCTGGTGCTGTTGCCAGGGGACCTCCTTGTGGGTCAGGAAACGGTAGGTCTTCTTCAACTGGCCCGAGGCAAAGGCCTGGCGGACCTCTGCCAGGGAGGCCGGGGAACGGGCCGCCAGCACCACACCCGAGGTCGCGGTGTCCAGCCGGTGGGCGAGTCCCCCGGCAAAGCCGAGAGGAAAGGGCTGGTCCTGTTCCGGACGGGTGTTCACAAGCCACCGATAGAGGGATGGGCCTTCCGGATTGTGGTGGGGTGGGAACACGGGCAGGCCAGGCGGCTTGGCCAGCCAGCACCAGCGATCGTCCTCGGAGAGCACGGTGGGGTGCATGGGCCTTTCCGACTAGCCTCGGGCCTGGAGAAGGCTCGCGATGTCCGCGGGGTTGTCACTGGAGAGTTGGAGCATGGCCTGGTCGCCATCGATTGCGAGGACCCGGGCATCGACCTGGACGACGACGCTGCTTGGAAGCTGGAAGGCCGCTTCGATTCGGGTTCCCGGAAAGAGACCGCTGACCCCTTGAATCAAACAGCGTGGCTGAGGTGCATCCCCGTGCAGGGCCCCCCGAACCTGGTTTGCATCGGTGAACTGCACGAAGACAGAGGGGGGGGGCCCCGGAGAGACCATGGCGTGAGCGGGCACCCGTTTTGTCCCTGGTGATTCCGGGGTCTCTGCGGGTGGCGGGCTCGGCCTCTGTGGGGGAGGGGACACCGCCTTGCGGGCCTGGTGTTCGGCGCGTTTGCGAGCGATGCGCTCCTCGCGGATCTCCTTCTTGCTGCGCCTGGAACGGGTCTTTTCCCCTCCCGTGTTCTTTTGCAGGCTCGCCATTCGGGCCCGGTGCCGCGCCTCTCGCTCGTCCCGATCAAGGGATTCGCTCGGCCTGCTCTTCTTGGCCGGTTTTGTGTCCTTCGGCGCCGAGCGGCTGGGCGGGGGCTTGGGGTCATGGCGGGTGAAGACATGACCTGGATCGCTGTCCTCCTGCGGTGGGTCCGGGATGTTCCTTACTGGCTCCTTGGCGGGAACCACGGGATCCGCTTCGAATTCCTCTTCCGGGAGATCCTCGTCACCAATGGTCCAGGAATAGTCGTCGGATTCGGAGTCACTCTCCGAAGAGACGTCGCTGTCGAATTCCAGGCCGCTGTCCGAAGGGGGCCGGCTCTCCACCGGAGGGACGCTCTCGAAGAGGTCCTCACTCTCGGAGGTGGAATCCAGTGCTGAGGGCGGTGTCGACGCCAGGTCATCCTTGGAGAAGACCTCCAGGGGGGGCAGGTCGGCTTCCGGGACCTGTCCGGGGTGCAACCGGTCGCCCAACTGGGGCATGTGCTCGGCCGCCTTGCGCCGCCTGGCACGGTTCTCGGCGATGCGGCGTCGGGCCTTGGAGGCACGGTTGGCCGTCGAGACGCCGACCGATGCAGAGCTGGCGTCTCGCGAGACTTCGCCGGTGAATTCGGGGTTGATCTCCGTCAGCAAGGCATCCAGGGTCTTGCGGTCCTGTTTGCGGATGGTCTCGTAGACGGCCACGTGCAGTGAGCCGTGGGGGATGTTGACCTCATGACGGTCATGGGCCTCGGATATCCGGGCCTTGATGTCGACAGGTGGCTGTCTCGGTCCCATGTGGACTCGCAGCGCGTGGGCCTGACCCTCCATCAGTTCCTCGGCACACCAGAAGGTGACCTCGGAGGTGTCCAACCACCAGACGTCACCCTCGAAGAGGCCATGGTCAGTCTGAATGGTCAGCTGAAGAGTGCGGCGCATCTTGCGCTGCAAATCCCGTTCTGCGCTGGACATGCTGGCCTCGGCGACCTTGCCTTGGAGGCTCCAGTCTAGCGTCGGACACCTTCTGGTTGTCCAGTGGGGGAGAACCCCTTCATGGACCCACTGCTGCTCACAATCCTCTTGCTCTCGGTCCTGTGTCTCATCCTGGCCGTGGGTTGGCGCCTGTCAACAGGGGCTCTGGGGCGGGCCAATCGCTCTCGCCAACGCCATGCCCAGCGGGGCGAGCGTCGTGCCGAGCGACTCCTGCGGTCCCAGGGCTTCAAGGTGGTGGATCGACAGGTCGCCGGGAGCTGGTCGTTTTCTGTCGACGGGGAGTCGCGGCAGGCGTCGGTGCGCGTGGACCTGCTCGTCCAGCGGGGCGGAGAGACCTTTGTGGCCGAGGTCAAGACGGGTCAGTTGGTGACGGACGCCTGTTTTCCCGCCACTCGTCGCCAGCTCCTGGAATACGCGCTGGTCTTCCGACCCTACGGGGTACTGCTCGTCGATGTGGACGCTGGCAGCGTGGAGGAGATCCGGTTCCCCGGGGTCAGTTGATCCTGGCCAGGGCACCCTCGAGCCGCTTCATGGCGGCCTGGAGTTCCTCGAGTCCCACGGCCCCCACGCTCGTCCGGAACCAGCCCGTCTCGGCCTCCATGCCAAAGGCCCGGAAGGGGACGACAGCAAGGCCAGCCTCCTGGAGGAGGTAGCGGCGAATGTCCTCGTTGTTGTGGAACGTCGACCCGTCTGGGTTGGAACGCCCCACCAGGTTCACGCGCACGGTCAGGTAGATCGCGCCTTGAGGGGCGATGGCATCCACTGGATACCCCGCTCGCGCCAGGTCGGTGAAGGCGTCATGAATGCAATCCAGTCGGCTCCGCAGATCGGCCTTGAAACCGGAAATCCAGGGAGCGATGAGGTCCTGTTGACCCAGGTACCAGGTGGTGGCGGCCTGGACGGGGCGTGGGGCCCAGGCGCCCATGTGGCCGATGATGGCCTTGAAGGCAGGCTGGAGGTAGGGCGGAACCACGCACCAGCCCACTCGCAGGCCTGTTCCTGCGAGCCACTTGGAGATGGCATCCACATAGATGGTGTACGGCGCCATGGCCGGGCAGACGGACAGGGGATGGTGGTGCTCGACTTCGCCATAGGTGAGCAGCCAGTAGACCTGGTCGTAGAGGAGCATCAGGGGCCGCCGCCCAGTGGTCTCCCGGCGCAGATTCTCGGCGACCACTGCCTCGCAGATTCCCTTGAGGGCCTCGGCGGAAATACAGGTGCCGGTGGGGTTGAGTGGACTGTTGATGAGCAGCAGCCGGGCCGTGCCCAGGTGCGGTGCCAGGGCCTCAGCCGACAGGTGAAAACCGTCTTCGGGTCGGGTCGTGACCGTCACGCCCTGGGCCCGGTTCAGGTACACATAGTGCTCGATGTTCCAACTGGGCAGGCCGTAGAGGACCTCGTCACCCGGCTCCAGCACCAGGTCAAAAGCGGCGTAGATGGGGGGGCGTGCCCCCGAAGCGACCACGATCGCCTCCCTGGGAATGCGAACGCCAAGGTTGTCGGCGTAAAAATCACAGATGGCTTGCCTGAGTTCAGGGAGACCATCGGCCGGGGGGTAGTTGTTGTTGCCTGCTGCGACCTCCCTGGCGATGCGCTGCTGGAGCTGAGGAGGCACCTGGAATTGTGCGGGTGAGAAATCGCCGACTGTGAGGTTGCAGATCGTCTCACCGCGGGCGATTGCAGCCCGAACCTCTCCAGCGATGGCCAGAATACGGGATCCCTGCATGCCATTGGCCCGATCGGTCAGGGCGTTGGAGCGGGCCCTGTCAGCGGCCTCGCCGGAGGGCAGGTGATCGGTGACGTCCATCGCAGATTTCTCCAGAGGCGCGGCATAACCGTTCGCGCTAAGAACCGAGAGTGCGGAGCGCTTTCGTGCTGCTGTTGTCACTTGGACTTGGGGTTGCTTCAGCCCAGGTGCCGGGATTCAATCGGGTCCCGCAGGATGTCCTGGAGAAGGTCCCGATCGAGGTTTTGCGTGGGGACCAGCAGCTCCAGTCCGGTCGCTACCTGCTCGCGCTCGATGAATATCTGAACGCCATCGAGCGCGTGGGTACCAACCCGGATCTCGAGGTCCGGGCAGCCAAGGCCCGCTTTGGTCTGAGTCAGTGTGAGCGGGCCATTGCCGAGGCCTCGCCCTTCCGCAGTATGGCGATCTGGACGGGGGACACCTCTCGCCTGGCTGCCTCCTGTTTCGCCCGTCGAGGGCACTACAGCGAGGCGGTCTACTGGCAGGAAGAGGCGGTCCTGCTCGACCCGATGACTGCGTCGAACTGGATCATGCTGGGGGTCTACAGGGCCCGCCAGGGTGACTCAGAACTGGCGGACCTGGCCTTCTACGAGGGGGCCTGGCTGGATCCGCAGGCCACCTCCTTGTGGGTGGCGCGGGGATCTCTGGCCCTGGACTTGGGAGACTTCGACACTGTGGAGCAGGTCCGGATCCAGCTGGACGTCGGGCGGGAACGCAGTCACCCGATGGGCCAGGTGTTGGGTGCCCGCATGGCCCTTGACCTGGGCGAACCGGAGGAAGCGGTGAAGTTGGCAATGGGGGCCATGGTTCAGGGCATGTTGTCCCCTGCGGTGAATGCGACGGTGGTGGAGGCTTTTCGCCGGACTGGGGACCTGTCGACGGCGGTGCGCATCCTGGGGCGCGTCAACAACAGCGAGCAACTTGCTCCCGGACTGGACGGCGTGCGTATACGGATGGCCGTGGACCAGGGGCAGCTGGACGAGGCCGGCGATGTCCTCGCGCGAGCCCTGGTTCGATCCCCCTTTCAAGGAGACATCCTGGCCGCGGCCTGGTACCTCGCCCGTCAAGGTGGGGATGCTGCAGAGATCGCGGACTGGGAGACCCAGTGGGCCCTGGTCAATCGATCTCCCTGGCGCACTCTGCCTCAGTATCTGCCCGAGAATGGCGGCTCCCCGTGACCCTGTACTTCTGGACGCTCTTTGCCTGTGGTGACGCCCCGTATTTGATGACCCCACCGGTGGTGGAGGCCACCCCGAACGTGGTGTTGGTCACCCTGGACACCACCCGCGCGGATCACCTGGGGGCCTATGGAAGGGCCGAGGCCCGCACCCCGACCCTGGATGGCCTGGCGTCGAGGGGACTGCGTTTTGACCGGGCTTATGCTCCGGTACCGCTCACCATTCCCTCCCATGCCTCGCTCATGACCGGACTGGATCCCCATCACCACGGGGTGCGGGACAATGGCAGTGGCGCCCTCGCGCCGGAGCATGTGACCCTGGCTGAACACCTGGGGGCGGCAGGGTGGACGAGCGCGGCGTCGGTCGCCGCCTTTGTGACCCAGGCCCGTTGGGGTTTGTGCCAGGGCTTCGAGGTCTGCCTGGATGACCTGCCACCACGGACGGGAGCCAACCAGGCCTCCTGGACCCTGGAACGACCCGCCAGCAGCGTCGTCGATGATGCGCTCTCCTGGTGGGAAGGGCGTGATCGGCAACGTCCGGCATTGTTGTGGGTGCATTTTTACGATGCCCACCGGCCCTTCAACCCGCCGGAGCCCTTTCTCTCGGAGATGAAGGGGCTTCCCTACGACGCGGAGATCGCCGCTGTCGATGCCCAACTGGGCCGCCTGGAGGCGGTGATCGCCCAGGATTCGCGGGACACCCTCTGGGTCGTGGCAGGCGATCACGGGGAGGCACTGGGGGGCCACCAGGAACGGGAGCATGGCTGGTATGTCTACAACGCCACCCAGCGGGTCCCCCTGATCCTGTCTGGTGCGGGCCTGGAGCCCGGGGTCATCGCGCAGCCTGTGGGATTGGTGGACGTGCTCCCGACGGTGCTGAAGACCCTCGATCTGGCGGTGCCCGAGGACCTGGATGGGGCCCCGCAGCCAGGCCAGCCCCACCCCTTGGTCCTGGAAGCCTGGTCGCTGCTGGATCAATACGGCTACGCGCCGCACGTGGGGTTGGTGGAAGGCCCATGGAAGCTCATCGACACCCCCAGGCCTGAGCTCTACCACCAGGTCGACGACCCCAGAGAGACCGAAGACAGGTCGGAGGAGTCGCCCGAGATCGTGGCCCGTCTCCAGGGGATTCTGGAAGGTCTGGGCGTGACTGCACCCGGGGAGGGGGAGAGTCTGGATCTGGACACCCTCGCAGCCCTGCAGGCGCTCGGGTACCTGGGGGCAGCTTCCGGGGTTGCTCGTGAGGACGCGCCCGATCCAAAGGACCGCCAGGGTGTCCTTGCCCGAATTGTGCGGTCCGAGGAACTCCAGGAACAGGGGCAGCAGGCCAAGGCCGAGGTCCTGTTGAAGAACGCGCTCGAACTGGATCCGGATGCGCTGGAGGTTCGGCTGCGACTGGCCCGCCTCTGGGCAAATACCGGCCGCACCGAACAGGCGCTGGCCGAAGTCCAGTCCATGGCCTCGTCCCAGGAGGCCTCGGTGGCCATCTGGATCAACGGGGTCTCCATCCTGGGGGCTGCGGGTGATCACACCTCGGCCCTGATTCTTTCCGAACAGGGGCTGGAGCATCTCCCTGGTGACCAGGGGTTGCAGGAGTTGATGCTGATCTCCCTGCTCAACCTGGGGCGCCCGGAGGAGGCCGCGGAACGGGCACTTTCCTGGGAGTTGGAGGTCGCTTCCCACCCGAGCCTGAGTGGCCTTGTGGGACTCTCCCTGGCCAGGAGCGGACGGGCTCTCGAGGCCAGGCCTTGGCTGCAGGCGGGGGTTGCAGCAACTCGCATACCCCGCGATGTGCAGTTGGCCCTCGCGGGATTCGAGGCCAGCGTGGAGGGCATCGAGTCGCTTCTGTTGGCCGAACTCTCCGACTACCCGGACAACTGGGAGGCCAGACTCCAACTCTGGGGATTGGTCACCCGTCTGGGGCGCTACCCGGAGGCCCTGGGACATGCCGAGGCGCTGCTCAGAGACGACCGGGACAATCCTCGCTCACGCCACGCCCATGCCC
>CAZMNK010000227.1:0-6870 GCA_964567625.1 uncultured Enterobacterales bacterium
TGGGCACAGGCCCCCTGCGCTACTTGAATCGGCTGAGTGACTTCCTCTTCGTCCTCGGCCGCTGGGGCGCCCGGGCACTTGAGGAGCCTGAATTCCTCTGGAACCGCGAACGAAGAATGAGCGAAGAGGATTCCTAGATCAGGGCACCGTCACTCACAGGACTCTCCTGAACGGACTTCCACCCATGGAAGGCTCTGACATCGTCACTTCAGAGCCGGTGAACTAGAACTCCCAGGTACGTCCGAGCACCGCGCCATCCTCCAGTGCGATGCCCCACCATCCGACGCCGATCCCCACCACAAGCAGGCCGCCCGAGGCGACGACGAGACCGTTGGTGAGCCGCCGGTACCGGGTCAGGTCATCCGAGTTGGTGGCGCCATCAAAGGATCTCCGAGTGAAGTAGCTGCCAGCGTAGGCGCCTCCAGCCGCCAGGGCACCCACCAGGCCCGTGGCTACGAAAACCTTTTTTCCCTTGGGTGCGACCCGGTCGACCACCGTGATGTCGTCTGCCGCATAGGGCGCGTCTTCAGCGACCTGGCCCCTGGACTTCTTCTTGGCTGCCGCGGAATCGTCCGTCGACTCGACGCTTCCCTCTTCCAGGAATTCCGCAGGGATGCCGTTTCCATTGATGATCCAGGTCTGCTGGTGTCCATCCGTCTCGGAAAAGTGCTGCAGGAGGTGGTAGCGCTCGGTCGTGGCCTCGGCCGCCTTCAACAGGTGTCCGTCGAGCATCAATTCCCCACCCTCGGGCAGGAGGAGCCGCATGCCCTCGACAGGCACCGCCGACGCACCGCCGTTTTCACGTTCGCTCTCGAACACGCCACGGTAGGGGTCCGACCCCTCGAGTTCCACCATTCCCCAGCCAAAATCCGGATCCAGTTCCCGTGCGGTACGAGCCCAACGCCTCGAGCGGGGCTCATCCCCCTTGCGAAACGCGGTCAGGGAAATGATTCGATAGGCCGCAGCAAGTCCTCGTGGCGCAACCTTTTCCTTCAGGCAGGGAAGTCCACGCTCCAGGTGGACACCCGCATCGGTGAACCCTTCAGGATTGTCGATACTCAGTGCCATCTGGGCAGACTGCATGTCCACCACCATGTTCTGGGCCGTATAGGGTTCCTCGCACTGGGCCTGGGCCTGGGCCTGGGCGGGCAGAACCCCGATGATGAAGACAGCCAGAAATACTCGCACGACCAGAATCCCTCCGCGGAGGACGCGGCCAGAGTCTACAACGGCCGGAGCAGCAGGATCACCGTGCCCGGCTCAACTGTCTCGCCGTCCTCTACCAGCCAGCGTTCAATCCTGCCCGCCTGAGACACCTTGATCGGGTTGTAGGTCTTCATCACCTCGATGAGCGCCACCACTGCCCGCTCCTGGACCTCGGCCCCCACCGGGGCAAAGTCCGCCTTGTTCGGGGCAGGGCGCCGATAGAGTGCGCCGGTCATCCCAACCTGCACCGCCACAAGCCCTTCTTCCTCCGATGTCCCCTCCCCTGGGCCGGTTTCGACCACTGGCGACTCTCCCAGGGTGAGCAGGGCACTGCCGTGCTCCACCACCTGGGGTCCACTCACGACGCTTGCCACCGTGTGCCCGAGGGCACCTTCGGGTGCCAACAGGGGGTGCCAGCGTCGGGCCTGACGCAGGCGACCGATCCGCAGGCCCGCGGTGATCACCGTTCCTGCATCCACCTCACAGACCCAGGTACCCACCGTCCCAGCGACAAGGGCATCCCCCACAAGCGCAGCCCTCAACGCAACTCGGGGCACAGGACCTCCAGGTCGTGCAATGACCAGATTCGCGGGTTCTTGATGCGCCGGTAGCCCGTGGACTGGTAGCTGGCCTCGATCACGACCTCCAGCCATTCCCGCAGCTTCTCGACCGGCACGACCTCATCGGTGTCCATGCGACTGGCGGCAGCCACCGGGTCCATGTCCGCCTCGATTCGAGCAGCGGTCTCCGCCATTCCCCTGGCCACGGCTGCTCGCTCCTCGGGATCCTCGGTGGCGATCTCGAAGTCGTCGTCAAGCTTGCTGTTGTAAGCCGCGATCGCCAGCGTGCGGCCCTCCATCACGGCCAACCGGGTCAACGGCGTCGAGAGCTGGAGAACCGGGTCATAGGGCAGCCCGTTCATGGCGTAGTAGCCAGCGCCAGAGGCCCGCCGCAGGAGGACCGTGAAGACCGGCGCGCGAGTGGTGCTGTTGCTGTAGATCAGCGAGGACCCGAAGCCGAGCAAACCCTGGGCCTCGGCCTGGGCACCGATGTCAAAGCCCGCGATGTCCTGGAGCCAGACCAGGGGAAGTCCATCCGCGTCACAGGCCCGGGCAAAGGCGGCCAGCTTGGCGATGCCCTCGCGGTAGAGGATTCCTCCTGGCCGGAACTCCCCAGGCCGATCCGGGTCCTCTTGTGGGGCCAGGTTGTTCGCTGCAAAGGCCGTCCACAGTCCTCCGACACGCCCGACCCCGACGACCACCTCGCGACCCCGGGTGGGCAGGACCTCGTGGAAGAGCGACCCGTCCAGCAAGCGGGCCAGGACCTGGCGAATGTCGTAGACCTCTCGGTGCTCCGCCGGAAAGAGCCTGGAGAGTTCATGGGCTGGAAAGGCCGGGGCCTCTGCAGCGACGCCATGGCGGTGAAAGTCGGCACCACTGGATGGGAGGCGCTCGATCTCCTGGCGCAACATGGCGAGACAGACCTCGTCGTCCGGCACGCGCACATCCGCACAGCCCGAACGGTGAACGTGCACCTCCGGCCCACCGATGTCCAGGGAGGTCAGGTGCAAGGACTTGGCCCCCTTGATCAGAGCCGCCCCGGCGATGACCATGTAGGCGCCCTCGGTCATGTAGACCCGGTCGCTGATGATCGGCATGTAGCCGCCACCCGCAATGCAGTCCCCGAAGACGCCGGCCACCTGGGGCACCCCGGCTGCACTCAACAGGGCATTGCACTTGAAGATGTGGCCCGCACCCCGCTGACCCGAAAAGGATCGGGCCTGCTCCGGCAGGAAGAGCCCCGAGCAATCGACCAGGTAGAGGACAGGCAGACGCAACTGCAGAGCCACCTTTTGGGCGCGCTGGATCTTCTCCGGAGTCCGCGGCCACCAGGCACCACTGGCCACAGTGTTCTCGTTGGCGATGACCACGCACAGGCGCCCATTCACACGAACAAGGGCTGTGACCACACCCGCTCCGGGTGCGGGAAGCCGACTGCCCTCGAAGTCCACACCCCAGTTCACCAGGGTGCCGAATTCCAGAATCTCACTGCCCGGGTCCTTGAGTCGTTCGATTCGCTCCCAGGTCGTCAGCTTCCCCTTTTCATGCACCCGGTCGACGTACTTGGCCCCCCATCCAGATCGGGTGACGCGGAGCTTGTCATCCAACGCCTGGTCGAGCCCCGCCATGTGACGGGCATTGCGGTCCTGTTCCGCCTCTCCCATGGTGCTGCCCAGCTCGCTTCCCACAGGCTCCAGCCACAACCGTGCCATCTAAGCCTCCCCCTCCAGCAAGGTCTCCAGGGTGGTGGTGTCATAGCGTCCGCTCAAGAAGGCCGGCTCCTTCAGGATGCGCTGGTGCAGTGAGAGGGTGGTCACCACCCCCTCGATTCGGGTTGCGGCCAGAGCGGTCGAGAGCCGCTTGATGGCCTGTGCCCGGTCCGAGCCATGGGCGATGAGCTTGCAGATCATCGAGTCATAGTGGGGCGGAATGAGGTCACCGCTGCGCAGGTGGGTGTCGACCCGGATGCCGGCGCCCTCGGGGAGCTCCAGACGAGTGACGCGACCGGGACAGGGGGCAAAATCCCGGTCGGGGTCCTCGGCATTGATCCGAACCTCGATGGCATGTCCCTTGGGGCCGTCGGGCACCGGGGGAAGGGGCTGGTTTGCCGCCACTCTCAGCTGCCATTCCACCAGGTCAACCCCGTAGACCGCCTCACTGACCGGGTGTTCGACCTGCAAACGGGTGTTCATCTCCATGAAGTAGAGGGCACCATCGGCATCCTGGAGCATCTCCACGGTCCCCGCTCCTCGATAGCCCATCTCCGCTGCCGCAGCGGCCACCCGTCCGCCCAGTTCTGTCCGCTGTGCCGGGGTCAGGGCTGGCGATGGGCTCTCCTCGAGCAGTTTCTGGTGGCGTCTCTGAATGGAGCACTCCCGCTCCCCCAGGTGCACCGCCGTTCCAAAGCGGTCTGCCACCACCTGGAACTCCACGTGACGACCTCCCTCGATCAACTTCTCCAGGTACAGCGTGCCGTCACCAAAGGCACCCTGGGCTTCAGCCACGCAGGCGTTCCAGGCCTCCTCCAGTTCATCCGGCCCATGAACCCGGCGCATCCCTCGCCCGCCACCACCTGCAGCGGCCTTGAGCAGTACGGGAAAGCCAATCGCCTCGGCAACCCGCCGGGCCTGGGCGACGTCTTCCAGGGCGCCATCGCTCCCGGGAATGACCGGTAGCCCCACCGAGGAGGCACTGGCGCGGGCCGCGATCTTGTCCCCCATCTGGCGCATCACGTGCGAGGGGGGACCGATGAACGTCAGGCCAGCGGCCTCGCACCGGGCGGCAAAGGCCGCATTCTCGGCAAGAAAACCCCACCCGGGGTGGATGGCCGCAGCACCAGTCAGGACCGCTGCCTCCAGCACCGCATCCGCATCCATGTAGGACCGGTTTGCAGGCCCCGGCCCAAGACAGATCACCTCGTCTGCCTCGTCGAGCCATCCCAGCTCGCGGTCTACGGCCGAGGTCACCGCCACGACCTCCACGCCCATGCGTCGACAGGTTCGAAGAACCCGGGCAGCCACCTCGCCTCGGTTGGCGACCAGGATCCGACGGAACATCAGGGGGTCAACTCGGCGGCGAGCAACCTGCGGGCCAGGGCGCCATCCACCTGGCCCTTGTGGGTCTTCATCAGGGCGCCCATGGCCATGCCCAGTTGGCTGGGCGACTGTGCACCGCTGCTGGCTATCGCCTCACGCACCCAGGTCATGGTCTGGTTTTCGTCCGCCAGCTGGGGCAGGTAGGCCTCGATGATCACTGCCTCGAACTCCTCGTTCTGGGCCAGGTCCTCGCGTCCCCCCTTCCGATAGCTCTCAGCCGCCTCGTGACGCTGCTTCTTGAGCTTGCGCAGGATGGCGACAGCCACCTCATCCGTCAGGGCAGTCGTGGACTTTTCCGCCTCGATCATGCCAGCGCGGAGCATGCGAAGGGCCCCTACACGGGCCTTGTCCTTGGCCTTCATGGCGGCCTTCAGATCGTCGACGATGCGGCCAGGAATGATCGGGGACATCGGTGCCTCCAGGGTTCGAAGGTCGGTATCGCGTCCGCTCGCTATTCGCAGGCGGTGGCCTCCAAGGCCGAGGCGCCCTTCCCTTTCCTGGCGACCAGGAGACGTACTGTCACAAGGACCAGGTGGCTAGTCGGCCCCGGCAGCATCGCCCGGGGGCTGTTCTTCGGGATGTCGCTGGAGCCAGATCCAGAGGATCAGGCCCGCCGTGAACATCGTCAGCGACCCGTACTGGGCAGGTGTGAGCCCAGCCCAGCGCACATCGGCATTGGGCAGGTCCGTGTTTCGCAGGAAGTCCAGGCAGAAGCGCGTGGGGGCATAGAGCATGCACCACAGGACGGCAAAACTGCCCCCCTTGACCGTTTTACCGGAACGCCAGAGCCACAAGAAGAGCAGCGCAATGCCTGCGACAGCGATGGCCTCGTACAGGGCCACGGCGTGCCGTGGGCCCAGCGGCGACGGGTAGTCGATGGCGAGGAGGAAAGAAGAAGGCGCCCCGATGTGGTCGTGAACCGCAAAACAACCCAGGCGACCCCACATCCAGCCAAACGGAAAGCCGAACATCACCGTGTCGGCATGGATCCAGAAGGGCCTCGGCCGCACCCACTTGTAGAAGACGATGATCCCCAGGACAGCACCGAGGAAGCCACCATTGCTGGAGAAACCCGCCCAGATCTTCAACAGGATCCAGGGGTCCTCGGCCATCAGGTGGGGGTTGTAGGCCAGCACGTGGACCAGGTGGCCGACCACGAACCCCATGCCGACGGTGAAGACGCCCCCGTCGACCACATCTCGGGTGTCCAGACCGAGCTTGATGCCGCGCGCCCGACCCATCTCCAGTCCGAAGATGAACCCGATGCAGACCAGCGTGGCCCATGGATCGATCGGGATCTTCCAGAGGTACAGGATCTTGGCCTGCCAGTACGGGATGAGCAGCGGCAGCAGGAAAGGCCTCCGTCCCCTCTGTGGAGGGCTGGTCCGGTAGACTGCTAACGTCTCGATGGAGTGAGTCGATGTCCGTGATCACCTCCGACATCCTGCTCGAGGGCCACCGCCGAAAGCTGGTCTTCGAGTGGTTGTCCGAGCCAACCAACCACGCACGCATGCTCGCGGGGGCTTTTACCCAGGTCACCCCAACCGGGGCTCGAAGCTGGGACGTGACAGTCGAGGCCAAGCCCGTGGCCCGGCCCATGGGCTACCACTTCGACCGGGCGGACGATTCCCACCGAGGGCGACGGGTCCTGTGCCACACCACGGGCAAGCGCACGGCGGGAAAACTGAACTACAGCCTTCGCACCCCACGAGGGACCAACCACACGCTGATCACCTTGCACGCGGACTACAATCCGGGGCGCCTGGTGGGTCGTCTCCTGGACAGTTCCGGACTCTTTGCTGTACGCTCCGGAGTAGGTGAAACCAGTGGGGATGGTCCGCACGAGTGCGGCGCCCTGCGTGATCGTGTAGCCCACGCTCGGGTGAAGCTGGAAGGGGGTGGGGGGCGGCAACGGGGTTCCCTTCGCGCCTGGCTGGCACAGCAGAGGAGTGCCTCTCCCGCTCCCCCTCCACGTCCGTACCCAATCGCGCCCCTACCTTTCTCTGATG
>CAZMNK010000228.1:0-6708 GCA_964567625.1 uncultured Enterobacterales bacterium
CCGCCCAGGGACATCAGGTTCAGGGACACCCCGAACAGGTACAGGGGCGCAAAGGTGCAGACGATGCTGATCGGAATCGCCGTGCCGATGATCGCCGTCGCCCGCAGGTCCCGGAGAAACAGGAACAGCACCGAGATCGCCAGCAGCCCGCCGAGCAGGGCGGTCAGCCCCAGGTTGGAGATGGACGCCTCGATGAACGCCGCCTGGTCATCGAGGATCTCCAGGGTCAGGCCTTCAGGCAGTTCTTCCTTCAGGCTGGGCGGGCCTCGCGCCATGCCGGGGGTGCCGGCTCCTTCCGCGTACGCCCCCACCCCGAGCCGCTCCTTGACCGCCCTGGCGACGGACACGATGTTGGCGTCGGCTTCCTTGTGGACCTCCAATTCCACGGCCTCCTGGCCGTCCAGGTGGCTCACCACCTCCCGGTCCTTGTGGGATTCGGTGACCAGGGCGACCTCGTCCAGGCGAACCAGCTGACCATCACCCCGACGGATCTGGAGGCTCCGCAGCTCGTCCAGGCGGGAGAACTCGTTCAGGGTCCGGATCAGGTACTCCGTGTCCCCTTCCCGGATGGCCCCGCCAGCGATGTTCACGTTCTCCGCGTTCAGGGCGGAGCGGATCTGTTCCAGGGTGAGCCGCCTGGCGGCCAACCAGTCCTCGCGCACCTCGACCAGCACCTGTCGCTCCAGGCCGCCCCGCACCTTGACCGCCGCCACCCCATCCATCGCCTCCAGGCGAGGCTTCAGGTCCTGCTCCGCCACCTCCCGCAGCAGCAGCAGGGCCACCTCGTCCCCGGGGACCTCCCCGGCGGATCGATCCAGGGCAAGGGCCACCCGCATGATCGGTTCCAGGCTGGGGTCGTAGCGCAACAGGAGGGGTTTTCGGGCCTCGTCCGGCAGCCAGGTCTGCTGCATCCGCTCCCGGACCGACTGGGTTGCCTGGTCCATGTCGGCGCCCCAGTTGAACTCCAGGACCACGTCACTGCTCTCGGCCCGGCTCCGGGACTCCAGTCGGACCAGGCCATCGCTGGTGGAGACCGCCTCCTCGATCGGCCGGGAGATCTGGGCCTCCACCTCTTCCGGTGCGGCACCCGGGTACTCGGTGCGCACGGTCAGCGTCGGGTAGCTCAGGTCCGGCATCAGGTTGATCGGCAACTGCAGGAAGCTCACCTGGCCAAACACCGCCACCGCGGTGAAGATCATCAGGACCGCAACCGGGCGATCGACGATCAGTGCGAAAAGGGAACTGGGGGGGCGCTCCACGCGCTCAGCCGGCCTCGGCTCCGGTGGACTCCTCGCCCCCCTCACTTTCTGCGGCCGCCTCTTCCACGGTGTCCTCATCGCCCCGGGTGGGGTCCTCGGGGAGGCGAACTCGGGCCTCGTCCCGCAGACTTGCGCCACCGTTGGTGACCACCGTCTCTCCCAGGGACAACCCCTCCATCACCTCGACCACCACCCGGTCCTGGTAGCCAAGCACCAGGTCCACCTGGCGTGCGACCCGGTAGGGACCGGGCAGGGGTTCTTCTTCTTCTGCCTCCTCGTCCTCGTCTTCCGCCTCTTCTGCACCCTCCTCTGGCTCGGGTTCCGGGGGAGGCTCCTCCTCCCGCACCCGGTAGGCGATGGGGTCTCCGTCCTTCCAGCGCACCGAACGCCGGGGGATGACCAGCACCTCGTCGTGGCGATCGACCTCGATGCGCACCGACACGAACTGGCCGGGGCGCATCAGGTCCTGGTCGGCGTCCAGCTCCACCGTGACCCGCACCGTGCCACTCATCGGGTCCACCGTCGGGGCGATACGAACCACCCGGGCCGCCACCGTCGCATCCTCGTCGTAGGCACCGGTCAGGACCGCCGGCATGTCCACCGCCAGGCGTCCAATGTCCTTTTCAGGCACCTTGACCACCACCCGCAGGCGGGACAGGTCGACCACCTGGAAGGCTCGCCGTCCCCCGGCGACCTCGCCCAGGCGCACGTCACGAATGGACACAGTCCCCGCGATGGGGCTGCTGATTCGGGTCCGGTTGAACATCAAGCGGGCCTCGTCCCGGGCCGTCCGCGCCGTCTCCAGCCGGTAGTTGGACTCGTCCAGTTCCCGCTGGGAGATGACCCCCTGGGCAAACAGGCGGTCCACCTCGGCGTGTTCCTTGCGAGCCCGGGCCATCTCCGCCTTGGCCCGCGCCAGGTTCGCCTCCAGGTTGGGACTCGCCAGGGTCGCCAGGGCCTGGCCCTTGCGGACCGCATCGCCCTCCTCGACGTGCAGGGCCACCACTGTGCCGCTGATCTCCGGCACCAGGTCCGCCTGGGCCTCGGCCTCCACCGTCCCGCTGGTGACCAGGTGGTCTCCCACCGTGCCCACACTCACCGCCTCCACCTCGACCAGGGTGCGCGGATCCGAGCGGGGGCCCTTGTCCTCTTCTTCCGCCTCGGCGGCCTCCTTGTCCTCCTTGTCCTCCCCGAAGTGATCACAGCCGATGCCGAGACCGAGGGACAGGCTGAGCAGGAGAAGGAGAAGGCGCATGGAGAGGGGATCGGTTCGAGGGAAGCCCAAGCTTATTGCGGATGTCGGCCTGGAGGGGCCAACACGTGGGGGGAGGGGATGCGTCCCGGGTCTGCACCAGGGCCGAAGCGGCGCGTTTCCGGGCAGCAAAGCGGTCTCAGCGTGGCCCCTCAGCCAGGCTTCACTCGCCTGGGTTCCGTCGCTGCGAGTCCCACGAGCAGCCCCACCAAAATGATGACCAGGCCCACCATCACGATCACAATTCCCGCCAGGGACAACCCGAGGAGGAGAAACCCGAAGGATTCGAGGGCATAGGTCGTGACGACCAGCCCGGCGCCGATGCCACAGGTGACCAGTCCGACCTTCGCGAGCCGCCATGGGTCTTCCGTCTCCGCGCCATCGGCATCCCACGGTTCGGGTCCATCTGGCTTCCACGTCTTTCCGCGCCTCTCGAGACCCTGGGACCTGGCCGTCCGATCCACCTTGTCGACGAGCTCGTCCACCACCACCGATGGGCCCTGGTGCGTCAACCGCCACCGCAAGCGGCGGACAATGGCCAGGAAGCGTTCCTCGTCCAGCACTTCCCGAATCCGTTGCAGGGTCGGCCTGTCGAGACTCTCCAGGTAGCCCGCGCTGGCGATCAGGCCCCTGCCCAACACCTCGGCCTGGTCCATGAGCAGGGCCTCCACACCCGGGTCCTCCCGAACCGGGTCCGGTGCGTCCCGGATCGCGGTCAGGGTGGACAGGGCAGCGGTGCAGGTGCGCAGGTGATCAGGCGGAAGCCCGGCTGTCTGCAATCCCCTGGACACCTCCGGGGGAGAACGGCGGGACAGGAGGCTGCGGCGTCTCTGCTCCAGGTCGTGGAGAAACCGCTCGACCTCCCCGGCCTGGGGAGCCGGAGAACCCACTCCCGTCGTGGCGCAACCGGCCGTGGCCACCACCGGGGCCCCGGCGGTGAGCAGCACCGAAAGCTGCGTTAGAAACTCCCGCCTTTCCATGGGGTCCTCCGGTTGGCCGCAAAGAGCCTAGCACTGCGCCGCGCACCGGAAGACGTCCCCTCGACCGGCCCGCTGCCAGTGGCGCGATCGTGACCCCCTACCCTTCGCCGATCACGGGCATTGGCGCGGTCTCTGCGCTGGGGTTCGGCAGCGCTGCGATCTGGTCGGCACTGGCGGAAGGGCGCGACGGGATCCGCCCCATCGAGCGCTTCGAGACCGAGGGTTTCCCGACCGCCCTCGGGGCGACCGTCCCCCTGGATTCTCATCCCGAACTCGACCGGGCCTCCACGGGCTCCCTGGCGGTGGCCTTTGCGGTGGCGGCTGCCCGGGAGGCCATCAGCCATGCCGGCCTGACCCTCGAAGAGCTGTCCACGCTGCGGACGGCCCTGGTGCTCGGGGCCTCCCCGACCCAGGAAGAGCCCGAGGTCCACGAGCTGACCCGGAGCGTCGCCCGGGAGCTGGGGCTGGCCCCCCTTCAATTGACCCTCTCCACGGCCTGCACCTCGTCGGCGAACGCGCTCATCGTGGGCCGGGAGATCCTGCGTGCCGGGCTGGTCGACATCGTCATCGCCGGCGGCATGGATGTCCTCACCCAGGAGTTCTTTGCCGGGTTCTGCCGGTTGGGCGTGGTGTGTCCCACCAAGTGCGCCCCGTTCAGCCAACCGGTGGGAACCAGCCTGGGCGAAGGCGCGGGGATCCTGGTCCTGGAGTCCCCGGAGCACGCCAGGGCTCGCGGAGCCTCGGCAGTGGCCTTCCTGACCGGCGGTGGTTCGGCGGCGGACGGATACCACGAAACCTCTCCAGACCCGACCGGTGCAGGCATCGCCCGGGCGATCCGGGCCGGACTCCACGACGCCGGGCTCTCTCCGGATGCCATCGGCTACGTCAACGCCCACGGCACGGGAACCGAGCACAACGACGTGGCGGAGTGGTTCGGCATCCAGGGTGCACTTGGAGACGGGGACACCCCGCGGCCCATCAGCTCCACCAAGAGCGTGCTCGGTCATGGCCAGGCCGCTGCAGGAGCCCTGGAGGTGGTGGCCACACTGCTGGCCATGGACCATGGCGCGATACCGCAGACCCTCCGATTCCGGGAGCCCCGCCCCCGCGGACCGCTTGATCCCGTCGGGTCGAGCCAGCCCCGCCCCCTGCGGCCAGCCCATGTGCTCAGCACCAACGCGGCCTTCGGAGGCAGCAACACCGCCCTGGTCCTCAGCCGTTCCGAGGGGCCGCACACCCCGGGACCTGCCCCCAGGAGGGTCCGGATACTCGGTGGCGCCCGGGCCGACGCCGGCGACGACAGGCAGCTGCAGACGATGGTCCGCGGTGCCGACCTGGCCACCTTCAACCCGGCGGCCCGGTACCTGACCGGTGCGGCCGCCAGGGCCCTGAACGATGCCGGTGTCCGGGTTCGCGGCGACCTGCGGTCCCGAGCGGGGCTGGTCGTCGGGACAACCCGTCTCTCCGCCCAGAGCGCCGAGGAATTCGACCGGAGCATCGAGGAGCGCGGTCTGCACGAGTTGTCGGTCCGCGCCTTTTCGCAGATGGTGCTCAATGCACCGGCAGGCGCCGCCTCCCGGGCCCTGTCCCTCCGGGGATCGCACATGACGCTGTCGACCGGTCGGGGGAGTGGGCTGGTCGCGGTCGCCCTCGCCGCCCTGTCGCTCCAACAGCGGCAGGACGACGCCCTGACCATTGCCGGGGGCTTCGATGAGCCCGACCAGGACGCCGATGGGCAGCAAGGAGCGGCCTGCCTGGTGCTCTCCAGCGAACTGGAACACCCCGGCGGACAGGGGGTCGAGCTGGCCGGGGTGGGGATTGCGACGGACAGCGTCACCGCCACCGCGACGGCCCTGGAGAGGGCGGGTCTGGGGCCGGCGGAGATCCACAAGACCTTTGCCGCCAGCGAGGGCGAGCTGCCGGCCTGCCGAGGTCTGTACGGGGCCCTGGAGGCGCTGGAGGCCCTGCGCAGCGGTCACCTGGAGACGGCGCTGGTTACCACCGGCAGGGTCGACGGTGCCGCCTGTGCACTGGTGCTGACGGCCGGGAGACCCCAGGCATGACGCGAGAAGAAGTCGACGACCACGTCCAGCGAAGGGGCGCCGTTCTCGACCGGCTGCGCGAGTCCCTGGTGGACGGTCTCGACCTGGACATCGATCCCGAGGCGATCGATCCCGACACCCCCCTGTTCGGCTCCGGCCTGGCCCTGGACTCCATCGACGCGGTGGAGCTGGTGTTGTGCCTCCACGCGGACTTCGGGGTCGAGCTGTCCGAGGACCGCCGCTCCCTGGCGTCACTCCGGTCCGTGAACACCCTGGTCGACCTGATCCTCTCCCACGCCGAGGCTCCTGATGGCGCTTGCTGACCAGATGAAGGGCCTCCGTCATTCGGTGGGGCTGAGCGTCCGGGAACACGTGGGCTGCCTGCGGGTGGCAGGAGACGCCGCATTCGATGCCCTGGATGCGGTCTGCCCCCGCAACCTCTACCTCCACGATGGGCGGGCGCTCCACACCCTGCTCCTCGATGCCCAGGCCCACGTCCTGGCCGATCTCATCGTCGCCCGGGACGACGACGAGTACCTGGTCTTCACCGAAGGACTCGGCGTCCCCGATCTCATCGCCCACCTTCGGGAACACTGTCCCAGGCCCCAGGACCTCGCCCTGGAAGACCTGTCCGCAACCCACGCCGTGGTGGGCCTGGACGGTCCCTATGCCTGGGAGCTGGTGGCCGAGATCGCGGGTGCCGGTGTGATCGGAGCACCCTTTCTGTCCCTGTTCCAGGCCGAAAACGGCATCCTGGCCCTCCGAGGCGGCAAGACGGGGGAGTACGGCTACGACCTGCTGGTGCCCCGCCCGGACCTGGAGGGCTGGCTTCGGCGTCTTCGCGACCTCGGACAACCGCTGGATCTCGTCGAGGTCGGGCTGGAAGCACTGGAGCAGTGCGCTCTGGAGAACTGGTTCTTCAACGTGCGCCGGGAAGGACAGGCCGACGTCACCCCCCTGGAACTCCAGCTTCAGTGGCGACTGTCCTGGAAGAAGTCGGACTTTGTCGGTGCCAACGCCTTGCGACAGCGACGGGAGGACGGAATTCGCCAGAGGCTGACCTGCATTGCCGGGGAGGCCCGACCGGGCGACCCGGTGCGCTGGGGGACCCAGGAAGTGGGCCGGGTGGTCAACGCCGGAGCCCCGGGCTCGGGGGTGTCCCTGGGACTGCTGGA
>CAZMNK010000229.1:0-4055 GCA_964567625.1 uncultured Enterobacterales bacterium
AATTCCGTCTTCTCCGTGGTCGTCCATGCCAAGTTGATCTGCGTGATGGAGAAGCTCTCGGGAGTGTGTCAGCCAGCGAAGCACGGGAAGCGGCATCACCTTTGTAGACTCAAGAAACCGGTCCCTGTCCTTGAAGGTATTGAGGGCTGTGTGTTCTTCCTCACGTTCATCGAGAAACTTGGTTCTCCACGCCGTGACGTCTCCTTCAGAGGCTCCATCCTTCGTCATGCCGTCCACTTCTGAGTCGATGTACTGTTGAAGTGTCAACCCCTGATCAACCGGGATTGTCAGGGGCTTCAATGCAAGGGCGTCCCCCCCATGCCTGGGGTCCTTGTCCAGTGTGTTCCATCTTCCCTGGTCATCACGATAGAGCGCCCCGAGGAGTGCCTGTGCCGTCAATTCGTCCTCTGTGTAACAGCGGCCACTTCCTGCCTGGTACCTTGGCACCCACTTCCCCGCTTCCATCTTCTTCGGACCGTCCCACCCACGAACGTCAGTGCCGGGCTTCCAGACCGGCAGACACCGATCGGCATCTACCGAACAGCCCGTCATCAGGACAAGAAAAACAAGCGATATTCTGATCCATGAACGCATTGGAAGAGACCCCGATAGGATGTCAACCGCCACGATACCTCTGACGGTTCATGAGAGGGGTGGAACGCCAATGAACCGCTTCCAGGGGCGTTTCTTGCCGGGTGGGCGGATTCAGCGCCGCAAACAGACTACCGGGTCAGCGCTTGCGGATCTCCCCTTCTCAGCAGAATCAACGGGACCAGGAACAACAGGTTGAGGGTCCCGGAACCACCGCTGGTGCCACAGCCACAGTCATCACTCTCTTCCGGAGTGTCAGCGGTGTCCCCATCCTCTTCCGCAGGGCTGGTGTCCGTGTCTCCCTGCCCCGTGTCTCCCTGTCCCGTGTCTCCCTGCCCCGTGTCTTCCTGTCCCGTGTCTCCCTGTCCCGTGTCGGTCCCCCCTGTGTCGGTGGGCACTCCCCACTCGTAGGCGCCCACGTCGGGCAGTGAATCCCGGAGGTGCCCTTCAAGGTCCGTCGTCGCGCTCTCGGTGACACTACCGGCGTCCACCATCGGCGCCGATTCATTCTCCGACCGCAGGTCATAGTCGGCAATGGAAGCAAAGCCCGGCTGGACATTCCTGGAAGAGGCCCCCCAGCCCAGTGCCTGCCAGTCGGAAAGCGTCGTCACCGTCTCTTCCCATCCACCCTGAGTCGCGACGCAGATGTTGTGGTCAATGGTGTCATAGGCCGACGCATCCAGAGAGAGCGCGAGGCAGAAGAAGGGCGCCTCGGCGGTGGACTGCAGGGCATTGCTGACGACACTGTGCCCGGTTCCTGTGCCCCCCAGCTGGATGCCCGTTCCACCGCCAGCAGTCAACAGGATGCTGTTGTTCCGGATGTCGACGTCGTGAAGCTCCTGGTCGCCCTCGTCCAGGTCCCGATCGGGCGCGCTGATGGCGGTGAACACAAAGTCCTGAGCATGGATGATCACATTGTTGGTGACCGAACAGCTCTGACAACTCCCCAGGCCAATGCCGATGTTGCCGACATTCTCGACCCAGTTTCCATCGATGCGAACATCGGTAAAGGCCTCGTCCGAGATGTAGCCATTGTCCACCGCGATTCCCCAGCAGCCCTGGCCGACGGCGTCGATGTCTTCGAGGATTCGATTGCCCTGGATGAGCAGATCCTGGTAGTTCCCGTGCACCACCAGGGAGACCCCTTCACAGGCTCCAAGTGCACTTATTGTGGACCGGTACAGGGTATTTCCCGTGACCTGCATCCCGGTGATGGTGCCCTCGGTGGGCTCGGAGAGGTAGATGTTGTGATCCAACACCGCCTCGGTGCCATTGCCCTCGAAGTAGTTGTTCTCGATTCGACTGTCTTCGCTTCCCCCCAGCCACCCCTGGCTGGTGTTCCCCGTGATGATCGAGTCCCGCAAGATGATGCGGTCGTTTCTTCCATCACAGGAGGCATCCGTCGAGGAACAGTCCCTGCTCCCCCCGATGTACACCCCGATCCCGAAACCATCGATGGTCAGCCCTTCGAGGGTGACATCGTCGATGTCATTGAAGAGAAGAACCCCCACCCCACACCCTGCGCTGGCGCATTGCAGCTCCAGGTTCTGGACCAGGACTCCCTCTTCGTGGTTCGCCTCTCCTCCGTCTTCAAATGCGAGACCATTTCCGGCGTAGGTCTGTCGCAGGAGGGGAAGGTTGGCGCCCTGGGAGGCCCAGGAGGGGATGTAGTCGCCGATGACACAGGGAGAGGCGGCGGTGCACCGGGTGTTCGACCATCGCTGGTCATTTCCAATGTGGACGACGCCTCCCCGACAGAACCTCACCCCGTCACCCGGCGAGAGCGAGGACCAGCTGGCCCTTGCCTGTTCGTAGCTGAGCCAGGGGGATTCCGGATCGGTCCCACTGTTGCCATCATTTCCCGCCACGCAGTCGCTCTCTGATTCTTCCTGGCAGTCACAGACGTAGTAGTCAGTGGCCCAGGCGGGACCCGACCAGAAGAGGGACAGCAGCATGACTCGTGACAACTTCATCGACTTCTCCTGGAGTTCTCAAGAAAACCCCGTGCCAGCTAAGGATAGGCCACCCGGACCGCCCAGGGCAATCCCACGGGCAAGGGTTCAGCGGCCCGCCTTGGCCAACCACTTTGCCAGGTCCTTGGCGGCCTTGGCATAGGCCTCGCCTACCCGCGTCCGCACGTCGGGCACCGCAGTACCTGGTGCGTTCAGGAGCTCGATGGTTGCCAGGGTCTTCGACCGGTCGGCGCCATCCGCCAGGACGATCTCCAGGTCCAGCCGGGCCACCCCGCTGACCATGTAGGCGTAGAAACCCGGTTCGATGCGCAGGACCTTGACCACCATCACCATGTCCGGGTTCTCGGCGGTCTCGGACACGGTCACGTCGCTCTTCTTGCCCAGGTACTTGTTCAGCAGCTCCGCGAACTTGACGTGGTACTGGCTGGTCCGGTCCTCGTTCCATGCCTTGAGCCAGGCGTCCCCGGCACCGGCCTCGTCGGCGTTCTTCTCCGCAACCTTCTCGGCGGTGTAGTCCGCCTCGGTCATCTCACCGACCATCACGCCGTCGTAGACGAACTCCAGGCGCACGTTGGTCTTTTCGAGCACCCCGGCCACATCACCACTGACGAGTTTGATCCCGGCCAGTGCGGTGGGCGAGTGAAAGAAGACCCCGACGAGCAGAGCGGGCAAGAGCAGGCGAAACAGCTTCTTCATTGGGGAGTCCTGAGTCGATAGAAAACGCCTGTATCTCTCGAAGGAGCCAAGTACCGGTCTGTCCGTCGTGGCAACGGGGAGGGTCCATCTCCGATGGTCGCCGCGCGTACGAAAACCGGTCTCTTGGGCGCCAATTTCCTGTACAACCGGGCGGATCCGGTTGATATTCAGTCCACCATCCCCCAGTCTTGCTGGCGGGCTCATCGCCCCCGGAGAAGGTCATGGTCACCAGAACATTCCTCCTTTCCCTGGCTGCATCGCTGGTTCTGAGTTGTGCCCCAGGCAGCACCGGCACCATCGATGACGGCACCCACAGTGATGTCCAGAACCTCGAGGACGATCGCGAGGACGAGGACGAGGACAGCGAGCGAGAGGACGAGGACAGCGAGCGAGAGGACGACTGCGATGAGCTGGAGACCGAGTTCGAACGCTACCTGGCGGCCTACCAGGACTGCCTGGAAGAGTACGACCAGGAGGACTGTGATGATCGGTACCTCGCCACCCTCGAGCGTCTGAGATCAGCGCTGGCCGACTGTGACGAGGACGACGAGCGAGAGGACGAGGACAGCGAGCGAGAGGACGAGGACAGCGAGCGAGAGGACGACTGCGATGAGCTGGAGACCGAGTTCGAACGCTACCTGGCGGCCTACCAGGACTGCCTGGAAGAGTACGACCAGGAGGACTGTGATGATCGGTACCTCGCCACCCTCGAGCGTCTGAGATCAGCGCTGGCCGACTGTGACGAGGACGACGAGCGAGAGGACGAGGACAGCGAGCGAGAGGACGAGGACAGCG
>CAZMNK010000229.1:4155-6626 GCA_964567625.1 uncultured Enterobacterales bacterium
TGGCGGCCTACCAGGACTGCCTGGAAGAGTACGACCAGGAGGACTGTGATGATCGATACCTCGACACCCTTGAGCGCCTGAGGTCAGCCCTGGCCGACTGTGACGAGGACGAGGACGACGAGCGAGAGGACGAGGACGACGAGCGAGAGGACGAGGACGACGAGCGAGAGGACGAGGACAGCGAGCGAGAGGACGAGGACAGCGAGCGAGAGGACGACGAGCGAGAGGACGACGAGCGCGAAGACGACGAAGACGACGACTGCGACGAGGCCCGCAGGGCCCTGGGAACGCTCTACGACGAGTGTGAGGCCGGCGACGACGAGGCCTGTGAAGACTACCGGGAGCTGTTGGCCTGGTACGAGTCCGAGTGTCAGGACGACGAGGAAGACGAGCGCGAATAGACCGGCGTGCTGCTGAACGGGTCATCTATGATGGCGGCTCAGGCACCTCCGCCGTGGTCCATTCCCGACCCGACCAACACCTGAAAGCTCACCCCGATGCTCCTGCTGTTCGCCCTGCTGTCCTGCACCGAACCCCCTGGCACCGGGATGGAGGACTCCGCTGGCCACACCGGGGACTCGGCCTCAGACTCCGCGGGCCAGGACACCCAGGACTCCGCGGGCCACACCGGGGACACCGCCGACACCGCCACCCCGATCGCGACGCCCTGCATCACCGATGGCCTGGACGGCGGCTTCGTGACCCGGGAGGGCGATCAACTGGTGCTGGACGGTGAGCCCTTCCGGTTCGTCTCCTTCAACATTCCCAACCTCCACATCCTCGAGGACCCTGACTGGCACCTGCCCGACCCCTGGGAACAGGCCGACGCGATGTGCACGATCCAGCAACTCGGGGGAAGGGTCGCTCGAACCTACGTGCTCTCGGTCGGCGACTCGGGCAAGGACCTGCCCCGGCACGTGACGGCCCCCGGGGAGTTCTCGGAAGACCTGTTCGTGGCCCTGGACCACGCGGTCGCCGAGGCAGCAAAGCATGGTGTCCGCCTGGTCCTTCCCTTTGTCGACCAGTGGTGGTGGTGGGGTGGCATCGCGGACTACGCCGGCTTTCGGGGTCTGGACGAGGCCTCCTTCTGGACCGACGAACAGGTGATGGCCGACTTCGAGGAGACGATCCGTTTCCTGGTCGAGCGGGAGAACACGGTCACCGGCGTGGTCTACCGGGACGACCCCGCCATCCTGGCCTGGGAGACCGGGAATGAGCTGGACGCCCCGACGGAATGGACTGAACGCATCGTGGCCTTCATCAAGGGGCTGGACTCGAACCACCTGGTCGTCGACGGGCACTACGGCATCGACCCGGAGTCCCTGGACAACCCGGACGTGGACATCGTCAGCGACCACTACTACTGGCCTCCAGCGTACTGGGACGACTACGCGGCGGCCGCCTCCGATGGACAGGCCCTGGCCGCAGGACACCGCCCCTTCATTGTCGGGGAATTCGGCCTGGTCGAACTCGACCGGGTGGCCGATCTCCTGGACACCGTGGTGGCCGAGGGGGTGACCGGGGCGATGATCTGGAGCCTGCGCCACCACCGGTCCCAGGGCGGCTTCTACTGGCACACCGAGGTCGACGACGGCACGTCTCTGTACCGGGCCTACCACTGGCCCGGTTTCGACAGTGGCGATGCCTACAACGAACGCCAGGTCCTGGCGCTGCACCGGCAGGCGGCCTGGGCCATCCAGGGCCTGGAACCCCCGGAGCTTCTACCCCCTGACCCTCCGACCCTCCTGTCCGTCGACGACCCCCAGGCGATCCGCTGGCAGGGCAGCACAGGCGCCGGGCACTACAGCCTGGAACGGGCCCCGGAAGAGGAAGGACCCTGGACCGAGGTGCAGTCGGGCTTCGACGACGCGACAGAGGCCCACAATGCCCAGGTCGCCGACCCGGATCCGCCCCTGGGAGAGACGGTCTGGTACCGAATGGTGGCCCACAGCAACGCCGGTGCTTCCCTCCCTTCGGACCCGGCCGGACCGGTCACCATCTCCACCCAGGTGAGCTGGACGGACTCCCTTTCCACGATGGACACCCTGGAGGCCAGCGAGAACCTGGTGCTGGACGACACGAACGTCGAGCTCTTCGACGGAGACGCCTCCCGGCTGACCCGGTCAGGGTCCGGGGATGGCTGGGCGACCTGGCTCTTGGCGGGCACCCTGGTCTCCGCCGAGGTCGTGGTGTACCACTGGCCCTGGGAGGACCGCGGGACGGTGGTCCTGGAGGGGTCCACCGATGGCACCTCCTGGGAGTCCCTGCCGACCCTGGAGGACGACCAGGGCGGAGACTGGGAGCGGACTGTGCTTTCGACCACCCGAGTTCCAACGGGCACGACCCTGCTGCGGGTGACGTTCCAGGATCACGGCGGCAAGGTCTGGAACCCCCAGGTCAGCGAGGTCACCCTGAGCTGGCAGTGAGCCCGGCGGCCGCTGTCGGACAGTCAACTACTCCGGGAAAGCCCA
>CAZMNK010000230.1:0-6546 GCA_964567625.1 uncultured Enterobacterales bacterium
GACACCGGTGGCGCATGGGCCAAGCCGATGGCGTCGGCCCGGATCACCTACGAGGGAGACACGCTGCGTTTCCCGGCGATCATGTCCTCGACCAGCCAGTCCGAGACCCAGCGGACCACGCTGTACGTGATCGGTGACCAGCGGGCCACGGTGGCCGGCTGGCAGGCCACGACCGTCGGCACGGTGGTGGGCGAGCTCTACGAGGATGACTCCTCCCAGCTGTACGCAGACCGTCTCTGGGGTCTGGGTGGTGGGAGCCAGGGCCTGGGGCTGGTCTATGCGAACGAATTGCAGAATAGCGGGGGGTGGGTGACCCGCTTCGACGGTTGGGTGGAGACCTCCGCCATCGCCGACGACTTCGTCTTCAGCCTGGACGGTGGCACGACAGAGACCGCAGCCACGACAATCGCACTCTACGAGAACGAGCGGAAGCGGGAGAAGGCCGAGGAGGAGGCCAGCCAGGCTGGTTTATGGGCGCTGTTTGCACCGCTTCTGGCTCTCGTGTGGAACAGGCGCCGCAGGGACCTGATGGGCTGAGCGCGGGTCCCTCCGCGATCAGAGACCTGCCTGCAAGGCTCTTGCCTTTCCCCCTGCCTCTCGATAGAAGTTGACAGTGTCAACATTGAGAGAGCGCCGATGAACCCGCAGACAATCCCCGCCCAGGTCGGGGATGTGACCATCTCCATCCAGAAGGGCGGTCTCTTTGACCGGTTTCGTCTGAATCCAGACCTCCAGGCGATCCAGGCAGAATTCGGCATCGAGGACATGGGGTTCTTCGAGGGGGTGACAAAGGCACCCTTCGAACATGGACCGATGGGCGCGATGCCCTTTCCCATTTTCTACTACGACATGGGCCTGTTCCAGGCGGTGTTCAGTGCGGACCTGGAGGGTCTGGAAAGGCTCCTGCCCTGTGAGGCTCTTCGGCCCCTGGTGCCGTGGCCGGGAAGAGGACTGTTGGCTGTCACGGCCTTTCAGTACCGGGTGTCCGATGTCGACGCCTACAACGAGGTGGCTCTCTCCATCGTGTTGGAGAGGCCAGGAGGCTGGCCCTTGGGCCCGCTGAGTCTTGTCGGAAACCTGGTGCGGCGTCAGAACTGGGCCTACGTGTGGAAGCTGCCGGTGACCACGGAGCTTGCCTGCACCGGGGGGCGTCTCGGCTACAACTACCCGAAGTACCTGGCACGCATCGACTACACCCACGGGACAGGCGAGGACAGGTGCGAACTCCACGACGAGGGGGGGTTGGTCCTGGCGATGAGAGGACGCCACCTGGAGACCCGGGTGGGGAAGCCGATCGTCAACCACGGACTGGCGATCAAGGACGGGAGGGTGATGGATGTCGCCGCGGAGTTGAACCCCCTTCGCATGGCTTCCAGTACCTCCTCGGCTGACTTCACCCTGGAGCTTGGGCAGGGGGAGGTCGCGGACATCCTGGGCGGGCTGAATCTCGGTCGAATGTTGCGCTACGACCACGTCCCTCGGGCCCAGACCCGGCTCTGTGCCGGCACCGACTGCTAGGGGTCCGCCATGCTTCCCGAGATGTCCCGTCGTCGGTTCTTTGGCCTTGCCGCCGGCTCGGCTGGCGCAGCGGTCGCAGCCGTTCCCCTGTGTTCAGACCCTCTCTACGGGGTCGAATTCCCGCACGTCCCGGAGAACCATGTCAACCTGCCGCCCAACGGCAAGCAGTTGTGCATTCTGGGGGGCGGTCTCGCCGGACTCCAGGCGGGCGTAGAGGCCACGGCACGGGGTTTCACCGTGACCATTCTGGAGCGGACAGGAGGGCCAGGAGGGAAGCTGAAGACCTGGCGAGACCCCTCCTTTGGACCGGATGACCACCCGGTAAAGCAGACCGAGAGCTTTCGAGGCGTGGTCCGGGAGCACGGGGCTCACGGCATCTGGTACTCCTACAAGAACCTCCGCGAGTTCATGGGTCGCTTTGGCTACAAGACCCAGTCGAGGCCCGTCGGCAGCATGGACTACCTGTTTGTCGACAGGGATGGCAAGCGGTCCACCGTCCCCGATTTCGAGATGCCGGCGCCCTATGACAAGGTCCAGCAGCTCCTCAATGTCCTGTCGATGGAGCACCCCGATGGTCTGGCTGAGCAGCTCGAGCTCGTCGAACTGCTGATGAAGATGTCCACCTATGTGGTCCACGATCCAGACCAGCGAACCTACCTGGATGGGATTTCATTTGCGGACTACGCCCGGGAGATGGGGTTGTCGGAGAACCTCATCTGGCGCTTCTTCGACCCGATTGCCGAGATGATCTACTACCAGCGGGCCGACGTGGTGTCGGCGCTGGCCATGGTCACGGGCTTCATGCTCACCGCAGGCTCGCCGATGGACTGGCGTGTAGACCTCTACGCCAACCCGGCGGGTGAGACCTTCCTTCAGCCAATGGTGGACTTCATCACCAGCCGGGACGGCCAGGTTGTCTATGGGGCCGAGGTCGACCAGGTCGAGATGAGCAAGGGACGACTGGTCGCCGTGACCACCAGCCCTGTTCCCACCGGGATGCGAGTGCGGCGGTGTTCTGTCTGCGGTGAGTTGATCTATGGCGACGAAGAGCACGAGGACTGCCCCTTCTGCGGGGCCAACGGAGAGGTCCTGGTGGAGATCGCCGAGGAGGCCCGAGAGCCACGGCGCTTCGTTGCGGATGACTTCATCCTGGCCATGGATGTGCCCGGTCTGAAGCGATTTGCGGCCAACAATCACGACGTGCTGGGTGGCATCCCGTACTTCGACAACATCCAAAACCTCACCACTGCTGACGTCTACGTGGCCAACTTCTGGATCGATGGGAAGACGGCGTGGGAGGAGAGTCTACGGTCGGGTGAGCAACCGGTGCTCGTCTTCTTCCCGACGAGCTTCGGGCGCATTGGGGTCACCTTCAACTGGACCCTGGGCGGCGATGGGACGGTGATCCGGGAGTACGAGGGGCATGACGTCACCATCCTGGAGACCCACATCTCCCGCCTGGGCGACATCAACCACCTCTCGAACCGGGAGATCGCCGACATCGCCTATGCCGAGCTGCGCGAAGTCCTGCCGGGCCTGCCGGACTACAGCGATTTCTTCCTGAACAAGTGGCGGAACTACACGGGTGTGAGTGTGGGCGAAGAAGCCAACCGGCCTGGCATTGCCTCACCCGTGGAGAATCTCTACGCCATCGGCGACCTGGTGACCATTCCCCACGTGGCAACAGGCATGGAGAAGACCAACGTGACAGCCAAGATGGCCGTCAATCAACTCGTCGAAAAGTACGGGTTGCCGGGAAGGATCCAGATCCTGCATTCGGGCTCGCCGAGTGCCTTTGTCGACATGAGCCGGTGGAGCATGTCGGTGTACCCACCGCCTGCCGTCTGAATCCCAGGCCTTCCTGAACGGGCGACGTCCCTGCAGGGGCCCTGTTCAGCCCTGAGTGGCCTGATCCTGCTGCAGGTACTCGTTGAGATTGAGCTGGACCATCATGGTGCCCATCAGTGGCAGTGGGAACGTGGCCAGGATTGCGTTGTACCAGGCCAGGTCGCGGCCATTGAGGCGCTCCGCCATGTCGAGGTAGCGGAGGTTGAGCACGAGGCCCCAGATGCCACCGGACAGGATCGTCATGACGACTTGCGTGGTCGGGTCGTCTCCGAACGCCTTGCTGGTACGGGCCAGCCAGATCAGCGCATAGGCGCCAAAGGTACAGGTCAGGAGGATCAACAGGATCATCAGGTTTTCGTCGGTGAAGGACGGCTTGTCGGACATGGGATCCTCCTACTTCAGGCCGAATGACGGGTAATCAGGGGACAGGCCGTAGACGTACTCGACGACCCGCAGTTGCCAGCGAATGAAGCCGACGAGGAAATTCCAGATCGCGTCGGGCCAGGTTCCCGTGAAGAGCACGGCGAGAAAGCCCACGAAGAACGCCAGGTAGAAGGCGAGCCCCAGGATTCCGAGCGCCAGCAGGTGCGGGATGAGCAGGATGCCGATGACTCCGGACAGCCTGAGGATGACGGCTCCTCGGCTGATCTCCATGTCGGGATCCAGGGTGACATCGACGGGGAAGTCGTCCCTGCGCGCGTTGATGTCGATGTGGGGGATCTCTTCGGTCAGGCCCATCGCCGAGGCCATCATGCGGACATTGAACCGCAGGAAGCGCTGGAGGTAGGCGACGAGTCCCGCATGATGCCGCCCTGTGATGATGGCGAGAATCATGTCGAGCACGAAGATGACGCATGCCGCGTAGGAGTAGCCGACCCACAGGAAGAAGTGGGCGAGGTAGAGGATGTAGTAGACGCCGAACAGCCGGAGCAGGAAGTTGACCCGCGAGTACTCGCTGGCCTTGTCCAGGCGGAGCTGGAGCGTCGAACTGTGGCTGACGGCAGGAGCGTGGACGAGCCCTGCCGACCCCGCCGTGATCGGAGGGGGCTGCGGTGGTGCGGCGGGACCCTGGCCGGAAGCCTGTGCGAAGTGGGGGATCTCTGCAAGGGTGCGCCAGCTGTCTGACCCTGGCCCGTAGGCCTGGGTCTGCGGGCCCACCTCTCCGGCCTGGATGCGCCGGATGATCTCCTCTTCTGCGTGCGGTCCATCGTTTGCGCCGTTGATCAACAGATACCAGGTCTTTTCGCCGCTCATCAGGTCCCCGTGGTGTGCACAGAATTTCCCACCGGCTGTAGCGCTGTCTTGGACCCAGAGCAATGCCCAACTTGCTCCTGTTGTTTTCCGCTAGAACCGGGCTGGTCGTTGAGGGAGAGGGTGGGCTTCTCCAGGATGCGCGACCGTCATGAGCAGGCTGGTCGCCGAGGGTTTTCCTCGTCTCTTCTACGCCACCACGACGAAAGGCCCTTCGAGCAGGTTCTCCCCTGCCGAGCAGTTTCCCACCAGCACCGTGTAGCGCCCCGGTTCCACTTCCCAGGTCTGGGCTTCGGTGTCGTAGAAGGCCACCTCTGAGGCTGGAAGTTCGAACGCCACCCGCCGGGATGCTCCTGCCTTCAACCAGACCTTTTGGAAGCCCTTCAACAGCCTGGGCGCCCGCTCGACCCTGGAGGACTGGCAGGCCAGGTAGAGCTGCAGGACCTCGGCTCCGGGTCGGTCTCCCCTGTTCTCCAGTTCGACGGAGATGCGCAGCGTCTCTTCCGGGCCCAGCCGTGGGTTTTCCAGTTGAAGGTCGCTCCAGGCGAAGCGCGTGTAGCCCAGGCCGAACCCGAAGGGGTAGGCGACGGGCAGTCCCCGCTTCTCGAAGCGGACGTATCCATGGTCCTGGTTGTAGTCCGCACGCTCGCCGAAGGGATCGAAGTCCGGCAGGTCCTCGGGGTGCGCGGCCATGGTGAACGGGAGCTTTCCGCTGGGATTGACCTCTCCGAAGAGGATGCGGGCGAGCGCCGTACCGCCCTCCATGCCCGCGTAGAACGGCAGGAGGAGGGCCGGGACCTGTTCTCCCCAGCCCTCCACCGAGATGGCACTTCCCACCACTGCCACCACCACCGTCCGAGGGTTCACGCTGCCTGCAAGCGCCAGCAGCGCCCGGTCTTCTGGGCGCAGTTGGAGGTCCGCGCGATCTCCCCCGCCACCGAAGAAGCTGGGACGCCAGGCGCCACCTCGGGCTTCGGGGTTCAGCACGAAGTACTCGCCCTCGTCCTCCGAGGTGAAGCCGACCACGATCACCACGGCGTCTGCTTCTCCGGCCAGTTTCACGGCCTGGCCGATGTCATTCCCATCCTCGTAGCGAACTTCGCCGCCCTGCTTCTTCAACTGGTGGCGCAGTCCATCCAGGGAGGAGACCACGTAGGGCGCCCGTACGTCGCTGCTCCCATGGTCACCGGTGTGGTGTCGGGCTGCCTGGCCGCCAAGGACCGCGAGGGTCTTGACCCGTTCCGGATCGAAGGGCAGGACGCCCTCGTTCTTGAGCAGGACCGCGCTCTGCTCGGCGACCTCGCGTGCGAGCTGTCTGTGGGCCTCGCCGGCAACGACGCTCGGAGGGTAGGCCTCGAGGTCCTCCGCCAGGGCGTGCCGCATGCGCGTGGCCAGGATTCGACGAACCGTGGTGTCGACGAGATCCTGGGAGATCTCGCCGCTCCGGAGCGCCCGGCGCAAGGGTCGGCCATGGCGCCAGGCTGCGGGCATCTCGACATCCATGCCGGCCTTCAGTCCGGCCACGCCGTCTCTCACCCCATGCAGCCAGTCGGAGGTGACGAAGCCCGCAAAGCCCCACTCCTCGCGCAGGATCCGGGTCAGGAGGTGGTGACTGTGTCCGCAGTACTCCCCTCTGAAGCGGTTGTAGGCACTCATCACGCTCGCCACCTGGCCCTCCTGGACGATGCGCTTGAAGTGTGGAAGGTAGACCTCGCGGAGTCGGCGCTCATCCACCTGGACGTCCACGTAGAAGCGGGAACACTCGATGCTGTTGAGGGCGAAGTGCTTCACGCAGGCCATGACGTTGTGATGCTGGATCCCGCGGGTGAGGGCCACTCCCATGGCCCCCAGGTGGTGAGGGTCCTCTCC
Source organism: uncultured Enterobacterales bacterium (assembly GCA_964567625.1). GTDB lineage: Bacteria > Myxococcota_A > UBA796 > UBA796 > CAJQPC01 > CAYFPX01. Next base: position 6,487 of record CAZMNK010000230.1, read on the forward strand.
GTAGGTCTCCTGGGCGCGGCCCCAGCCGGGATGACGGAGCAGGTTGACGCAGACGGCCCC
>CAZMNK010000231.1:0-6533 GCA_964567625.1 uncultured Enterobacterales bacterium
TGAACCCGAGGGCGAGGACCATGGCCCCGATGATGGCCCCGACGTAGGACTCGAACAGGTCAGCGCCCATTCCGGCGACGTCGCCCACGTTGTCGCCCACGTTGTCCGCGATGACAGCAGGATTCCGGGGATCATCCTCGGGAAGTCCGGCCTCGACCTTGCCGACGAGGTCAGCACCCACATCGGCAGCCTTGGTGTAGATGCCACCGCCCACGCGAGCAAAGAGCGCGATGCTGCTGGCCCCCATGGAGAATCCGGTCAGCACGTTGAGGGCCTTGGCGAGGTTGCCCTCGAACATCCCTGTGTAGAGGATGAACAGGCCGCCCAGGCCAATCAAGGCCAGCCCGACCACGCACATGCCCATCACGGAGCCGCCGGCAAAGGCCACATCCAGGGCTTCGGACAGTCCGGTGCGAGCGGCGTGTGTCGTCCGCACGTTGGCCCGGGTCGCGATCTTCATCCCGAAGTAGCCGGCCAGTGCCGATGCCCCTGCTCCGATGACAAAGGAGGCGGCAATGATCGGGCTCTGGTCGGCACCACTCATGTTCGCGACCGCGAGCAGGATGGCGATGGCAAAGACGAAGCCGGCCAGGACGGTGTACTCCGCCCGGAGGAACGCCATCGCACCGGTGTAGATCTGCTCCGAGATCTCTTTCATTTCATCGGTGCCCTCCTCCTGCTTCAAGACCCAAATGGCCTTCCACCAGGCAAAGAGAAGAGCCAGGATCCCGGCAACGGGCACGGCATAGGTCAGCGGAAACTCCACGGTATTCAGGCTCCAGAGGCCACAAGGGCCTGCAGTTGAATTGAGAGACGGGAAGAGGTCGGGGCCTGGTCTTCAGGCTCCTCCTCGGTTGCGACATCCAGCGACTGGTCGGCCGCCTTTTGCTGCTTTGAACGGATGTTGAACTTGTTCATGGCTGCCGTGGGGCCTTCATGGAGGATCTCTTCCACGGCATCAGCGGCCTGGGCGACGGTGTTCTCGAGCCTTGAACGCTCTTCTGCGTTCCACTTGCCCAGAACGTAGTCGGCGGTGTCCCAGCCTTCAGGAGGGCGAGAGACGCCCACCCTCACGCGGGTGTAGTCACCACTGTCCAGGTGGCGGTTCAGGTCCTTCAGACCGTTGTGTCCCCCGGCGCCACCGCCTTGCTTCACACGGACGGTCCCGAAGGGAAGGTCGACCTCGTCGTGGACGATGACGGTCTCCTCCTGGGTAGCCTTGTAGAAGCCGATGAGGCTGCGGGTTGGATGGCCGGAGCGGTTCATGAACTGCTGAGGTTTGACGAGGACCACCTGGACGTCGCGTACCTGCCCGGTGCCGATCTCGGAGCCCAACTGCTTCTTCGAGCAGTCGATGCCCCAACGACGGGCCAATTCGTCGATCACCAGAAACCCGGCGTTGTGCCGGGTCTCGGTGTAGCGACGACCGGGGTTTCCCAGTCCAACGACAATCCGACGGGCCATGGGGCTATTCGTCCGCCTCTTCCTCGTCGGTACCTTCTCCGCCCTCGCCCTCGCCCTCTTCGAGCTCTTCCTCTTCCTCCTCCTCGAGGATGCGCTTGCCCACGCAGAGCAGGACGTTGAATTCCTGTTGGTAGGCCAGCCGGGTTTTGTCCGGTGCCGTGAGCGAAGAGGAGCTGAGGAACTCGTCGACCTGCAGATGAGAGACATCGACTTCCAGGAAGGCAGGGATGTCCGCTGGCTTGCTCACCACAGGGACCGTGCGTCGCAGCATCTGCAACCGGCCACCGAGTTTTTCACCCTCGGACTTGCCGACGGTTCTGATGGCCACCTCGAGCTGGATCTCCTGGTCGGCCTGGACCTCGTAGAAATCCACGTGGAGGAGGTTCCGGGTCACCGGGTGCTTCTGGCTGTCCTTGAGCAGAACCACCCGCTCGTTGCCGTCCACCGTGATGGAAAGCAGCGTGTTGGGATTGCCACTCTTCTGGAAGATCTGGCGAAGTTCGTGGGGGTCCACCGAGATGTGGATCGTTGCGCTTGTCTTGGAGTAGACCAGGGCCGGGATGCTTCCGTCGCGCCGCAGCTTTCGGGCCGAGCCCTTGCCAAAGCCCTCGCGAGCAGAGGCCGTCAGCGGGATGCCGTTCATGTCGGAACCTCGAGGGCGGAGTCCAGCAGCCCGTAAACGGGTGTGCGTGGTTTGAGCCACGACCAGGGACGATCGGACTCCGCCGGCGCCGCCCTGGACTCCGGAGCCTCCGAAGAGGCCCGGCGGGCCGGAAGGCTGCGCATTTACCGTGTCGTTGCTGCCCTGTCAACGGATTCAGGCCAGGGGACAGGGGCCTGGCTATCCAGCCGCAGGCATCTCCAGGACCTCGTCGTCGTGGTCATCCTCGAGGTCGTGGCGACGCATGATGGCTCGTTGCAGCGCCTCTCTCAACACCCGAACCCATTCGTCCAGTTCTGGAATGGTGTCAAAAGACTCCTCTTCGATGTCCTGAAGCTGGGTTTGCCATCGGTGCCAGACTGGCGGTACTTCGGCGACCCTGGGGGGGTCATCCGGGCTGATCGAGAATTCGTCCTCCTCGGAGGAGGGCCCATGGAGCTCCCGTCGGACCGCAGCGAGCACATCGCGCCAGGGGCGGTCCAGCACCGAGCGTCGTAGTTCGGTGGCGTCATCGACGGCCTGGTCCAACAGGAGATTGATCTCGGTGGCAATCTGGATGCGCAACTCCACGGATCGCCGTGACAGTTGCAGCAGGCCTCCCATCTCGTCCTTGAAGGCACTGCGCTCGCCAAACGGAATGGCGCTCAGCCTGGCACCGAAGACCCGGCCCTGGTGGTAGCGCAGGGCATTTGCCGCACTGTGGAAGTTCGCTTCCGAGGCCCGCCACTTGAGCAGCAGGCTATCGCTGACCTCCAGGGCCGGCATCGAGGCACCCTCGAAAGAGGCCAAGAAGGGAAGAAGCGGGGGATCAGGTAGTGCGAAAGTCGGTGTCATGACCCTAGGATGCCATGACTCGCCCTCCAGGGGGTAGTGATCATGGCCAAGATCACAGGAACAAGCGGCTGACCGAGTCTGCGTGGTGAATGGAGCGAATGGCCTCTCCGAGCAGGTCAGCAATGGTGACGACCGAGATCTTGTCCAGCTTGGCTGCCTCCTTGGAAAGAGGGACGGTGTCCGTCACCACGATCTCTTCCAGCACGCTCTCGGCAAGACGCTCCACGGCAGGGCCACTGAGCACCGGGTGTGTGGCCACGGCGCGCACGGAGATGGCCCCGTTGTCCTTCACGGCCTGGGCCGCCTTGGTGAGGGTCCCGGCGGTGTCGATCATGTCGTCTACAAGGATCGCCCGCTTTCCCTTGACGTCACCGATGATGTGCATGACCTCGGAGCTGTTGGGTTTGTCGCGCCTCTTGTCGATGACCGCCAGCGTGGCCTTCAATCGCCGGGCATAGGCACGGGCACGCTCAGTACCCCCTGCATCGGGCGAGACGACGACCAGGTTGTCCTTGGGCAGGTTCTCTCGAAGGAAGGGAAGCAGCCGGCGACTGGCGTAGAGGTTGTCCACGGGAATGTCGAAGAAGCCCTGGATCTGACCGGCATGGAGATCGATGGTGAGGACCCGGTCCAGTCCGGCAGCGGTGAGGAGGTCTGCGATCAGCTTGGCGGTGATGGGGGCACGGGGTGCTGCTTTCCGGTCCTGACGGGCATAGCCGTAGTACGGCATCACGGCGGTGATCCGCCCTGCCGATGCTCGTTTGCAGGCGTCGGCCAGGATCAGGAGCTCCATCAGGGTGTCATTGGCCGGGCTGCTGGTGGACTGGAGGAGGAAGACGTCACGGCCTCGGACGTTTTCATTGATCTCCACCCGGGTCTCACCGTCGGAGAACCTGCCAATGCTGCTACTGCCCAGGGTGGTGCCGAGATGTTTGGCGATCGCCTCGGCCAGCGGCCGATTGGCATTACCGGTGAAAAGTCTGATCTCGCCGAACATGGCGGTGGCCTCCGAAGATTGGGTGCGACGACGAAATGGCATATTCCCTTCCTTCAGTACGGCTGGCTGGGGCGGCAGGACTCGAACCTGCGATACCGGGATCAAAACCCGGGGACTTACCAACTTGTCGACGCCCCAAGAATGCCTTGCCGTGCCCGAGACCGGGGGATGGGTGGCAAGGAGTCGATAGCCTGGGCATTCGGGGGACACAAGGTCGAATGGTGTGGAGGCGGGGCGTCAGTCCTTCGCAATGAGTTGCCGAAAGCGAAGGTTCTCCCCCATTCCATCGAACGCCGCATCTCGTGAGACCTCTGCACGGATGGCTTCTCCCCCATAGGCCAGCGCCTGTTCCAGGTGCTGAAGGGCGTCTTCTTGTTGGCCTGCAGGTGCCTCCAATCGCGCAAGCTCCAGAGCTGCCTGCGCAGCACAGGCGACCTGGGCCAGGGAGATGCAGGCCCGGTGGGTACTCTCCAGCCGGGCCCAACCGGTCTCGACCTCTCCGTCCTGGATCTCCAGCCGAGCCAGCGCGAGCTGTATGGCTTCCAGGCCGGGACTCCGGGTTCCCGCCTCCTTTGCGTCTTGAAGCAGGGCGCGTGCCTGGGCACGAGTGCCACGGCGATCAAGAGCCCGGGCGAGATTCAGGCGAGGAGCGGGCTCTGAGGGGGCCCCTTCGAGGGCCTGGCGCCAGAAGGCCTCCGCCTGTTGGGGCTGGTCCTCCAACCAGGCAAGTCTCCCCAAGTCATTGAGCCACGACGGATCCTCGAAAGGCCTGGCCCGGGACTGCAGGCGTTGGTACCAGCGATTGGCCGAGGCGATGGCCTGGACCCGCTGGGGTCCAGGGGTGGCGCGTTCAGCCCGGTCCAGGTCCAGTTGAAAGAGGAGACGCTGGGGGACCAGCGACTCCTCTCCCTCAGCCAGGTCCTCCAGCAGGGGGCGTGCCTCGGTGGTTCGACCACTCTTCAGACAGTCCTGGGCCGTTCCCAGGTCACCGACCCCCCCTTCCAGGCCCCATGAGCAGGCCGAAGCGTGTTCCCCCAACTGGCGCCAGAGTTCTCCGATCCACGGGGCCAGTTCCTGTCGGTGCTCTGACCCCGGCGGTCCCAGCCGGGTGATGGCCACGCCAAGGGCCTCCCGGCTGGCCTCCTCCAGTTCCCGTGTGCTGGCTGCGGCGAGTCCCAGGTAGGGGCGCGGGTCCATGGGATCGGCCTCGATGGCATCCTGGCAGGTGGCCCTCGCGGAGAGATTTCCAAGCTGGCTCAGCGCCGTGCACTGGTTCACCAGCAATTCCGGAAGGGGTTCCAGTGCCCTACCGGCCTGGAAGGCTGCTGAGGCCGCGGGAAGATCCCCCAGGTGGAGGAGCAGGAGGCCCGCGGCCAACTGGCCCTCGGCGGTGCGCTGGTCTTGAGGCAGGCCCTCCAGGGTCCGTGAGGCACCCTCCAGGTCGCCCAGGCGAATCTGAGCCCGTGCCAGACGCCCCTGGTGCGCCGGTTCCAGGTCCCCTGCGGACGCCCAGACCTGGACCGCCCTCTCAATGTCCCCGTCCTCCCATGCTCGGTCTCCTCGGGCCCCGGGGTCACAACCAGCCAGGCCATACAAGGCCCAGATGCCCAGGCTAGCGAGGGGCACGGAGCACTCGCACGGCGTCTCGCAGCCCATCCAGGGTCAAGGGGTGCATGGGGAACAGTTTTCCGATGGCGTCGACGGTTGGATGGGACCACCAACGCTTCGGGTCTGGATTCAGCCAGACGCTGGCCGGGCAGCGTTCCGAAAACAGGCGTAGATGGTCCAGTCCACTTCGGGCGTCGGGACCCTGGGCCGCGAAGAGCTCCCATGGGGCCATTGAGGCATCTCCCACAAAGACCAGGCGATGTTGAGGCGTCAGGTCCTTGAGCACCTCGGCTGTGGGAATGCGTTCCCAATTGTTGTAGTCCCGGTAGAGCCAGCGGTAGACACAGTTGTGGAACTGCCAGACCTCGAAACTCTTGAAGACCCGGCTGCCATGGACTTCCTGGGCTGCCGTGAAGAGGCGGTCCACCAGTTCAGCGTGGGGTGCCATCGAGCCACCCGAGTCGAGGAGTAGGACCAGCTTGACCCGGTTGGCCCGCTCGGGGGAGTAGACCAACTCGATTTCTCCGGCGTTTCGGGCGGACTCGGAGATCGTCTCGTCGATGTCCAGGACATCTGCCCCCTCGCGAACCAGGTTGCGCAGGGCCCGCAAGGCCACCTTGAAGTCCCGGACCCCCAGGGTCTTGTCACCTCGGTAGTCACGCCACCGTCGGGCGTCCGCGAGCCGAATGCCTCCTCGATTTCCTGTCTCCGCGCCCAGGGCAATGCCCTGTTCTGCCCGTCCGCCACTGCCCCAGGGAGAGGTCCCTCCGGTCCCGACCCACCGGTCCCCTCCCCGGTGGTCCTCCTGTTGCTTCATCAAGGTCTCACGAAAGGCTTCCAGCAGTGCTTCCAGGTCCTCAAAGCTCCGGTTTCCGATGCCCTTGGCCGGGTCATAGGCGAGCGGGTTCTCAAGCCACCGCTCCAGCTCGGCCCGCAGTTCGGGCTGAATCTTCAATCCCTGGGTGAGCG
>CAZMNK010000232.1:0-6517 GCA_964567625.1 uncultured Enterobacterales bacterium
GGGAAACCGGGAGGAGGCTGAAGCCGCCTACCAGGAGGCCTTTGAAGGCTACCGGTCCCTGGAGCTTCCGCTGCGACAGGCCTGGGCGGGATTGCGCCTGGCCCGGATCTCGCAGAATGCGGGGCCGGGAGAAGAGGCCTGGGAGATCTTCGCCAAGAGTGACGTCGCCGTGGGCATTGGGGCCACAGACACCGTGCTGGGAGATCCGACACGGTCGCTGGAGTGGCACCTGGCCCGGAGTTCAGAGCACGCCCGTGCCCGGGTAGAGTCCCAGAGGGCACGTCCTCCGCGCACCCGTGCCGATGCCGAACGGCCGGAGCGTCGCCTCGGGGGTCACCGCCTGGCCATTGCCGGAGCGGGCCAGGCCATGGTGGAAATGCTGACCACCCAGCTCGCGAGACGGGCCCGTGTTCTCACTGTTGCCCGGGCCAGGCCCACGGACCCCGATGTGTCCGCCTATGCCGCAGCGGTGAATCTGCTGGCCTGGCATCGCTCCCTGCAGGCCGCGGATGCACTGCTGGAACAGCTGCAGGCGCGGAAGCTGCCCGAATGGCCGACTCGGGCCCTGATGGGGGCCTTGACACGGTCTCCGAATGCGGCGCTGATCGATGGCCTGTTGCGGATGATCGAGGAGCCGGGTGAGCCTCGTGGCGTTGCGGCTGCAGCGGAGATCCTTGGCTGGCGGCGAGAGGCCAGTGCCGTCGAGCCGTTGATCGACCTGTTGGGTCGCTCCAACAGTCCCCAGGTGCGTCGGGAGGCCGTCGTGGCCCTGGGGCGCATCGGTGATCGCAGTGCAGTGGAGGCGCTGGTTCCCCTGCTCGACGAGGCGGACCTCAGCGAGGACCTGGCAGTGGCCCTGTTGCTCCTCGGCAACCGTCTGGGGGTGGACTTTCATGGGCAGGCCTTGGCCTCGGGCCTCGAGCTTGCGAGCCACCCGGGAGAGGTAGTGGGTCGATACGGAGGCCCGTCCTACCTGTTGCTGCTGCTACGGACAGCCGAGGGATCGGGGGCTCGCGCCATGGGAGCGCTTCAGGGCCTTGGTTACCTGGGTGATCCCAGGGCGGTTCCTGTCCTCTTGGGCGCTCTCACCCATCGGGAACAGGACATCGAGGCCGTCGCCGCGGGCGCCCTGGAACTGCTCACAGGCCATCGGGAGGATCCGGACCAGCCCGGGCTCGCCGTCCGCTGGGAACGCTGGTGGGAGGTTGCCCAGAACGACTTCGCCGAGGGGATTCGCTACCGCTACGGGCGGGTGCTTGACCTGACCTTGTTGGTGGAGAAGCTCGGTGATGACGATCTGTTGGTGCGCCGGGGCTCCTATGACGAACTGGTCATCAGCACCGGGTGCCAGTTGCCCTTCGATGCCGACGGTCCCTGGCGGATTCAACTCGCTCACCGGACCGCCTGGCAGGAATGGGTCCGGTCCCGGCTCGATGACTTCCCGCCGGGACGCTGGTACTACGATTCGGAACTGATCGGCTGATTCAGCAGGAAGTGCCGGTCAGGGGCCCCAGTTGCTGCCTGGCTGGCTGGCCGCGATCCCGAGTGCAAATGCGGAGAGATCTTCCCGGCTCGGGTCCGTCGGGTGGTCTTCCAGTTCCACGCTGACCAGGGTGGTGAGTCGAGGGTCATCGGTCCCGGTCTCGTCTGAACCCGTGTCCAGGGCGGTGATGGCTCGATTCGCCGCTCGCAGCTGCTCTCGAAGTCGGTCGATCTCCTGGCGGGCAGCGTGCAGGGCATCCTGGGTCGTCGGGTTGGACCTGCGGACCCGCACGGTCAGGTCAGTGACCTTCTCCTGGAGGGCATCCCGCTCCGAGGAGACCTGGGCCAGGTGCTGGTGCATCTCCTTCATGCCATTTTGTTGACGCTTCTGTGCGTTCTCCCGCTTCAGTCCGGCCAGTCGTCGGGTGGCCGAGTGCAACTGGGCTCGGAGTTGTCGGGCTTCGTGGGTGCCACTCCGGTGGGCTCGCACCAGCCGTTCGATGATCGAAAGGGGGGTCGAAGGTTCGACCTCCTTGGAGCCCAGCGTGGGGCGAACCGCCTCGATCAGGGCCAGGTGGAGACCCACAAGCTCAGCCTTCAGGATCTGGCTCTCAGAGGGACCCCGAGGATTCTGGCGGGTCTTGTGCCAGGTGCGGGAACTGCGCCACCAGACCAGGTTCGTGAGCCCCACAGTGAGGATGGCACCGAGTGTGACTGCAAGCACGGGCTCCATGACGGATGCTCCAAGGATTCAGTGAGGTGGAAGACAGGGCGTCTTCTTCCTCAGGCTACGCACGCTCTTGTGGCCTGGCTTGGAGAATTATTGAAATTCACAACACCCGGACAGGTGGGCTGTCCGGTGGCTCAGACGATGCGCAACTTGTAGGGGTTGTGGTTGTCCTTGGCGGCTTCCTCGGAGGCCGACTGGGCCTTGTCCAACCACTCCTTGAAGACCTCGTTGTCCGGCTCGAAGTTCAAGGCGAACTTGATCTGCATGACAGCGCCGCCGAAGTCTCCGGACTTCCAGTTGGCGAGCGCCATCTTCCAGTACTTGCCACCCTTCTCGGTCTTGGCTGCCTGGTGCGGGTCATCTCCGCCCTGGGCCGCTTCGGCCTCTCGCTTCGCCTGCTCGCCTTTCAAATCGGCATCGTAGATCTGGCGGTCATCTGGATCCTTGAGGACCTTCCAGGCATCGTTGACCGCCTTGTAGATCTGGTTCACCTTGCGCTTCAATCCCGCGTCCTTGAGGGCGGTATAGCGATCGGGATGAAGCCGCCTGGCCTCGGAACGGTAGGCGGGATCGATGTCTCCCTGGCCCACTTCGGGACCGACCTTGAGGAGTTGGTAGTGGTTCAACTCCCCGAGCAGTTCGTGGGTGGTCTCGATCTCGATGCGTTGACGCACGGAAGGATCCATCGGAGGCCTCCTGGAGCTTCAGTTTACCTCAGAAGTCCAGGTCGCCGAACTGCAGGTCCTTGATCTCTTCTTCGGTCAGGCCGCTACTGGCTTCGATCTGCAGGTCTCGCATCTGCCCGGTCTCCTTGTCCTGGGCGACCACGTGCACGATGCCGTCGGCGTCGATTTCAAAAGTGATCTCGACCTTGACCTCGCCACGGGGGGCGGCCCGGAGCTCCTGGAGGATGAACTGGCCGAGCAATTCGTTGTCCGCCGCTATCTTGCTTTCGCCCTGGTAGACCTCGATATTCACCTCGGTCTGGTTGTCGTGGGCGGCGTGAAAGACCTTGGTCGCATCCGTGGGAATGGAGGTGTTGCGGGGAATCAGGACTTCGCAGAACCCGCCCACGGTCTTGACGCCCAGGCTCTGGGGCGTGACATCGAGGAGTACGGAGCCCGGTGCCTCTTCGGTGTTGGTGAGGTTGAAAGCCTGGATGGAGGCTCCGATTGCCACGACCTCGTCGGGGTTGAGGTCCGTGTAGGGCCGCTTGCCGAAGTACTGAGCCACTGCCTCGCGAATCAACGGGTAGCGGGTCATTCCGCCCACCAGCAACACGTGATCGATCTGGGAGGCCGCCATGCCTGCTTCTGCCAGGGCCTCGTCACAGGTCAAGAAGGTCCTCTGGACGATTGGCAGGGTGATGCGGGCGTACTGCATCCGGTCGAGACGGGTGCGAAGATCGAGTTCTCGGCCCTCCACATCTCGGGCCAGGTTCGGAACGTGGACCTCGACCTCGGTGGCCGAGGACAGGGCGATCTTGCTGCGCTCGGCGGCTTCCCGGAGCTTCAGTCGAGCCGTCCGGTTTTCCGCCAGGTCCACACCGGTCTGTCGTTCAAAGACGTCCTTGAGCCAGTCCCCCACCTCGGAGTCAAAGTCGTCGCCGCCCAGGAAGGTGTCTCCAGAGGTCGAGATGACCTCGAAGAGCTCGTCTTCCAGGCGCAGGATGGAAATGTCGAAGGTGCCGCCACCCAGGTCGTAGACCCCGATGAACTGGCGCCGCCCCTTGCCGAATCCGTAGGCCAGGGCAGCCGCGGTGGGTTCGTTGACGATCCGCAGGCAGTCCAGGCCGGCGATCTCGGCGGCATCCCGGGTGGCCTGCCGTTGGGCATCGTTGAAGTAGGCGGGGACCGTGATGACCGCGCGGTCCACGGTTTCTCCGATGGATTCCTCGGCGATGCGGCGCATGTGTTGGAGCACATAGGCGGCGACTTCGGGCAGGGTGTAGATCTTGCCCTGGACCCGGACTCGCGCGTCACCGTTGGGTCCTTCGACGACGCCATACGCCGTGGACTCCATGAGACGACGGACCTGTTCACTTGCGAAGCGACGACCGATGAAGCGCTTGGCCGAGGCCACGGTGTTCTGGGGGGCGTAGATCAGCTGGCGTCGGGCCTTGTGTCCGCAGACCACGGAGCGTCCTTGACCAAAGGCCACGACAGAGGGTTGGGTGCCGCGGCCATCTCGGTCCTTGAGCACCCGGGCCTTGCCGCCATCCATGTAGGCGACGCAAGAATTCGAAGTCCCCAGGTCGATGCCTACGGCAATACCCATGTGGTGTCTCCCGGCCTTCGGTCAGCCTAACAGGGGTGCGATTACAGCGAGCATCTGGTCATGGAGTGGTCCACCATTCGATGCCAGTACGCGAGGCCTGTCCAGGTCCAGTGGCCCCCCCGCCATGTCGGTCACCCGCCCGCCGGCCTCTTCGATGAGAAGGACCCCGGCGGCGATGTCCCAGGGGTTGAGCTGAAACTCCCAGAAACCGTCCAGCCGCCCGGAGGCCAGGAAAGCCAGGTCCATGGCCGCGGCACCGGCCCGTCGAAAGCCCTGTGCGCGCACCAGGAAAGCCCGGACGAAGTCCAGGTAGAAGTCGGGCCGTTCACGCCGATCGTAGGCAAACCCGCTTCCGACCAGGGCCTGGTCCAACTGCTGGCATTGACTGACCTGCAGGCGCTCCCCATTGCAGAAGGCCCCCCCGCCACGGGTGGCTGAATAGCACTCATCTCGCAGCGGGTCGTAGATCACTCCGGCGGTGAGGGCACCTTCCACCTGGAGGCCGATGGACACGGCATAGGAGGGGAAGTCGTGAACGAAGTTCGTGGTGCCGTCGAGGGGATCGACGATCCAGCGAGTGTCCTGGTCTGAGGCGCCGCCGCCCTCTTCAGCGTAGACGGGGATGTCTGGGGTGCGGCGATGGAGGATTTCGCGGATCCGTGCCTCACAGGCCAGGTCCACCTCGGTCACCAGGTCGACGGCGCCCTTGTGGTCCACCGCCCCTCGCTCCAGCGGACGTCTGCCCTCTCGGATGAGCGCCCCTGCGGCCAGGGCCGCTTCCTTGGCGATGGCGATCACGGGGTGTCCACGACCAGGGTGACGGGGCCATCATTGACCAGGGAGACCGCCATCATCGCCCCGAAGACACCCCGGGAGACCTCGGGGCCCTCGGCGGCGAGCCTCTCGCAGAAGTACTCGTACAAGGGCTCGGCATGCTCGGGCCTGGCGGCATTCACATAGGAGGGGCGGCGGCCCTTTCTGCAGTCGCCGTACAGGGTGAACTGACTGACCACCAGGGCCTCGCCGGCGGTGTCGTGCAGGCTGAGGTTCATCTTGCCAGTTTCGTCCGGAAAGATGCGCATCCCGGCGAGCTTTCGAGCCAGCCAGTCCGCTTCCTTCCGGGTGTCGTCGTGGGTGACGGCGAGCAGGATCAACACGCCCGGACCGCAGGCACCCACCACGGTTCCCTCGACCTCGACTCGGGCCGCGCTGACCCGTTGCAGGACCGCTCTCAAGGGGACGTCACGGGGTGCAGGTGACCTTGTCTCCGTCCACTTTGCAGGTCCAGGTCGCGGAACGGTCTACGGTGATCAGGGCCATGCCGCCACCGGCTTGCAACCGGCAGTACTGGGTGCCGTTGAAGGTCATGTTCGTGCTGCCGCTGAATCGTCTCGTCTGGCCGTCACCACACATGATCCGGGCATCATCGGTGCCGGACAGGTTCACCCGCACGTTGTGACGGGCATTGGTCGGGGTGGTGGCCGTGGAATGGGCAGGCTCTGCCTTCACGGGCTCCTCTTTCTTCTTGCTCCCACTGGAAGAACCGGAACTCTTCGAGGAAGAGGAACTGCTGCCGGAACTCTTGGAAGAACTGCTGCCGGAGCTCTTCGAGGAGGAACCACTGCTGGAACTCTTCGAGGAGGAACTGCTACCGGAGCTCTTCGAGGAGGAACCACTGCTGGAACTCTTCGAGGAGGAACCACTGCTGGAACTCTTCGAGGAGGAACTGCTGCCGGAACTCTTGGATGAGGAACTGCTGGAAGAGGACTTCTTCTCCTTCTTCTTCTCGGGCTCTGGCTCTGGCTCTGGCTCTGGCTCTGGCTCTGGCTCTGGCTCAGCGTCCGCCTGGGCGTCGTCCTCGAGCGCGGTGTCCTCGGGCTCGGGAGGAGGGGCAGTGGTCGTGGCCAGGTCGCCGGAGGTGTCCTCGTCAGCGTCCCCGCCCAGGACCAGGGCCAGCCCGCCCCCGATGGCCGCCAGGGCGACCAGGCCGATGGCCCCGAAGACAAGGCCCTTCTTGGAACTGCTCTT
>CAZMNK010000233.1:0-6418 GCA_964567625.1 uncultured Enterobacterales bacterium
TGCTGGTCGTGCTGCCCCCGATCTCGACTTTTGATCTGCACGGAGAGCGGGTCTGGCGCCAGGAGCACCAGGAGCTCCGGCAGCGCCTGCGCCGGCACCACATCGAGGTTGTGGAGCTGACCGAGCGCTTCCGGGAGGTCCAGACCGGTGAGGGCGAGGTGCTGCGTCGTCAGGACGGATTCCTGCGCGTGATCGACCAGGAGCAGGGGACGGTCTGGTTGGAGGTCGCCGACCGAGGCGACTTCCTCCCCCAGGCGGTGCTCGACCTGTTCGAGTCCGACGCCGACGTGCGAGAGGCGCTGTTCTTCGACGACGGACATCCCGACGAGAGAGGCTATGACCTCTTCGCTCGAGTCATCGCGGATCGGGTCGCACCGAGGTTCTGACAGTCCGTCTCGGTTTTGACATCAGCCGTTGGGGGGACGCCAGCCTGCCTCACCGGGTCCACGCTCGCCCTCTGCGCGAGGTTCCGCGATAGTGCTCCCCACCACCCCCGACGAGACCCGCACCAAGGACCGAAAATTAGCTTGGCCTCTGGGCAAGAAAGACTGCGGTCTGGACGACTGCACGGATGAGGGCGAGTCGCTCATCGCTGGCACTTCCCATCTGTGGATCCGCTCCAACCTGATTGGCTTTCGTGCCCTGTTTACGGGTGGTGAGGGCATGGGCATAGATGACCTGCTGATCTCGGTGGATCAGGAATCCTTGGCCAACGACATGATCTCTGCTCTCGATGAAGCGGATGCGGCCGCTGCGGCGCTGAACATCCCACTGGAGCAGGCCATCGATGAGGATGTGGATGGCATCAACGATCTTTTTGATGCCATCAAGCGGGTCACCACGCTCTTGAAGCGCGACATTGCAACGGTGCTGAGCCTGCAAGTCCCCCAGGAGGCCGCAGGCGATAATGATTGAGAGGGTCCAGGAATTTGCGAATGTCTTGGTTCAGCCCCTGGTGGACCCAGCCAGCCGCACCTTTGTCCCCTACCTCATCATTGCAGCGATTCTGGGCGTGTTTCTTGTGGGGTTATCCACCCCCAAGCAGCACAGAACTGTGTGTGGGCGGATTCGTGCGGGGCTGGGTCTGAAGTACTGGCGGCATCCTTCGAGCGTCACGGACCTTCAATTGCTGCTGGCCCACCAGTTCCTGCGCATCCTGGGTGCTCTTCCTCGTATGGGATCGTCCTGGGGGCTGGCCGTTGGAATGGTGCTCTTTCTGGACCGCTCAGTGGGTCAGCCTGAGGTACCCATTGTCCCCACCTGGATGCTCTCCGTGGGCTACACGCTGGTGCTGTTTGTCGTCTGGGACCTGAGCCGCTTTGTCCTGCACCTATTGCTGCACCGGATTCCCTTCCTCTGGTCTGTACATCAGGTGCATCACTCGGCAGAGGTGCTCACACCCCTGACCTTTCACCGTGCTCATCCGCTGGAGAGCCTGCTGTATGACCTGCGAGGTGTTCTATCGACGGGACTGATGGCGGGCGGGGCCTACTGGCTGTTTCGGGGCAGTGCTGTGGAGTTCACGCTGTTTGGTGTCCACGGGCTGGGAGTCGTGTGCAACGCCATCAGCGGCAACCTGCGACACAGTCATGTGTGGTGGCGCTTTGGGCCTGCCGTGGAGCGCTGGTTGATCAGCCCAGCCCAACATCAGCTGCATCACAGTCGGGATGTGCATCACTACGACAGCAATTTCGGTACCTGGCTGGCGTGTTGGGATCGTTGGATGGGTACGCTCGTCCTGGCACCCGCTCAAGCCAGTCTCGAATTCGGGCTTCGCGATGCCAATCACCGCAGCGATGACTTGATAGGAGCGCTGGTTTCACCGGTGATGCAAAGCGTTCGTATCCTTGTCCAGCCTCTTCGTCGGATGTGGATATTTGCCTTCTGCTTGTTGTTGGCCGAGGGAGTGGCCCGGGCTGAAGAAGCGGAGGATGACGAGGCGGAGTGGGAACAAAGCGACGGGGAGATGGTGGTGGTCGATGAGGGAGGTGTTCCACGAATCGCCGGATCTGCCCATGTCATCGATGAGGCGGGCTTTGATTTTCCTATGCTCCCCGCCGGTCATCGGCTTCTTCGAATTCAGCCTGATGCGGGCCAAGGACGACAACATCGACCAGGCCGCCATCGCCAAGGCCATGGGCGCCTACATGTACGGCGACCCGGCGTTCGCCAAGGACGTCTTCGGTGGCGAGACGGTCATCGGCCGCTCCCTGGCCCACGAGCACACCCTGGCCGAGGACCAGCCCGAGGTGCTGGACTGGGAGCGGGCCACGGCCATCGTCAAGGGCGCGACCCGACACGCCGTCAGCCAGTGCTACTGCCGACACAAGGCCGAGCACCTGGGCCACGCCTGCAAGGCCCCCCAAGAGGTCTGCATGAGCCTGGACGCTGGCGCGGATTTTGTCGTGCGGCGAGAGTTCGGCCGGGCCATCACCCGGCAGGAGGCCCTGGAGCTGCTGGGCGTGGCCCGCGAGCACAAGCTGGTGCACATCGCCGACAACGTGCAGCAGAAGCCCACCTACATCTGCTCCTGCTGCGGCGGCTGCTGCGGTCAGCTGAGCGCCATCAACCAGTGGGACCTGCCGGCCGTCGCGCCCTCTGGCTTCCTGCCGACCCACGCCGAAGACGCCTGCACGGGCTGCTCCCGCTGCGCCCGGGCCTGTCCCATCTCGGCGATCTCGATGGACGCGATGCGCATGCAGGGCCAGTCCAAGAACGCGCTCAAGCCGGTGGTGAACACGGACCGCTGCATCGGCTGTGGGGTCTGTGCCATCGCCTGCCCCAAGGCCGCCATGAGCCTGGAGCGCTGCGGCGAGCGCCGGCCCGTGCCCAAGAACGCCATCGAGAAGTCCATTCGGATGGCGATGGAGCGCGGCCGGCTGGCCCACCTGATCGTCGACGAAGGCGCGAGCCGGGGTCACCGCTTCCTGAACACGGCTCTCCGGGCCCTGACCCGGCTTCCTCCGGCGGAGCGGGCCCTGGCCAGCGAGCAGCTGAAGAGCCGCTTCGTGGCCCAGGCGCTCAAGGCGGTCCTGGACCCGACGGCCTGAGATCGGTAGACTCCGGGGGTCGCAGGAGCCCCATGCCGAAGCCCCTCCTCCTCCCGAGCCCTGTGGTCCTGCTGGCCGCGGCCCTGGTCGCGTGCAACGGTGGCGACACCGGGACCACCGAGCCCACCACCACGACCGAGCCGACGGACGACACCGCCACGGTCCAGACGACCTGGCACGACGTCGTGATCGTCGGCGCGGGGGTGTCGGGCCTGTACGCGGCCCGGAAGCTCGTCGACGAGGGCTACGACGTCACGGTGCTCGAGGCGTCGAGCCGCCACGGCGGCCGGCTGAAGCCTGTGGCCTTTGGGGACACCACGGTCGAGACCGGCGGCGAGTACCTGACCGGCGGGGGCCCCGCCTCGGGCCCTGGCGACGCCTGCACCCACGGCTGCCACCTCTACGAGGACATCGTCGCCCTGGACGAAGACCGGCTGACCCCGGTGTGGGCCGGGCTGCAGGCGGGCCAGGACGGGCTCTACGAGCTCGACAGCGGCAACGAGTGGGACTGGACCACCCGGGACGCCGACGTCGCCAGCATGTGGTCCTGGTACGGCAGCATCAACCTGTACGACGGCCCGGAGGTCACGGTGGCCGAGTCCCTGGCCACCGACCACGGCATCACAGCGGACCATCGCGCCTACCAGCTCTACGACATCTTCGTCGGCGGAGAGTGGGGCACGAACATCACCCGCATGGGCATGTACAGCACGGCCCGGCAGTGGGGGAACTGGCAGGGCAGCGGGTACTGGGGCTTCTGGCGCAGCGACGTGCTGAGCACCCTGACGGAGCTGTACTTCGAGCCGGTGCTGGACCGGGTGGTGACCGACACGCCGGTCGTCCAGGTGTCCTGGGGTGACGAGCACCCGGCGGCCATCGACGCGCACGGCGTGCGTCACGAGGCGAGCGCCGTGCTGGTCACGGTGTCGGTGGCCGTGCTCCAGGCCGAGCTCATCGACTTCGAGCCCGGCCTGCCGGACGACAAGGTCCAGGCCTACACGACCATCGGCATGGACCCGAGCATGAAGATCCTGCTGCGCTTCGAGGAGCCGTTCTGGGACACAGACCGACTGTTCTTCCTGGTGGTCGACGGGCCCACCGATCTGTGCTGGACCCCGGGCAAGGTCCGGGAGGGGGCGACCGACGACATGCTGGTCTGCTTCATCAACGGGGACAGCGCCGAAGCCATGCAGGCCCTGGGCAATGACGGAGCCATCCAGGCCGCGCTCACGGACCTGGACGAGATGTTCGGCACCGCCGACGCCCCCGCGCCCGCGAGCGGCGCCTATGTGGAGGGGCTGGTCCAGGACTGGGGCGCCGAGCCCTATGTGCTGGGCGCCTACTCGTATCCGGCGCCTGGGACCTGGCCGGAGGATGGCTCCGCGAACATGCGCCAGGTGTTGGCCCAGCCGGTCGGCGACCAGGTGTTCTTTGGCGGCGAGGCCACCAGCGCCTACCACCCAGCGACCATCCAGGGCGCCATGGAGGGCGGCAGCCGGGCGGCGCGGGAGATCCAGGCCGTGCTGGGGGAGCCTGGGGGGCGCTGAGTCACCTCGGGGGTGGCCGGACCCGGACCCTCACTCCTCGATGGCGTGGCAGGACGTGCACTCGACCCGGTCGTCGGCCAGCGAGTCGTCGTCCTCGAAGTGAGCGTCTGAGGGCTCGGGCGCGTCGGCGTCGGTGCCGTCGACGTGGCAGGACGTGCACGCGGCGGCTGTGGCGTCCTGGTGGTCATCGTCGTTGGGGTAGTCCGGAGCACAGGCGAGCAGGAGGACGGGCAGCAGGATCAGGGTGGTCATGGCACGGAGTGTAGGGCACGGGCTGCGGGCCAGGGTTGGCGGGCTGAGGAGCCCGGACCCCAGGTGGCCGGGACCCCGTCGGGATAGCCACACGGCCGGAGGACCACAGTGAGCCGCGCCCCGGAGTCTCTCGACCGCGACTGGTTGTTGCTGTTCGCCAGCTGGCTGCTGGTGACCGGGGCGACGGCTGGGAGCCTGTTCTTCAGCGAGGTGATGGCGCTGCCGCCCTGCTCGCTGTGCTGGGCCCAGCGGGTGTTCATGTTCCCCTTGGTGCTCGTGCTGTTCGCGGGGCTGTTCCCGTTCGAGGCGAAGACCGTCCGGTTCGCGCTGCCTCTGGCCGGCTTCGGCTGGGGGGTCGCGAGCTACCACGTGCTGCTCACGTGGGGCGTCATCCCGGAGACCGCAGCGCCCTGTGCCCAGGGCGTCTCCTGCTCCGAGATCGAGTGGGCGCTCTTCGGGGTGTTCTCCATCCCCGTGCTCTCGTGGCTCGTGTTCACCGCTGTCGCGGCGCTGTTGTTGCAGCTCCGCAGGAGGCTCGCAGGATGAAGAAGGAACTGCTCGTCGCCGGTTCCCTGACGGCCCTGGTGGGGCTGTTCGTGATCGGCACGGTCGTGGTGAAGAGCCAGCGGACCGAGCAGGTCGAAGTGCTGGCCCAGGAGGACATGTCGCTGTTCGAGCGGCCCGGTGCGCCCTCACAAGGCCCCGAGGACGCCGACGTCGTCATCGTCGAGTTCTTCGATCCGGCCTGTGAGACCTGCGCCGCGCTATACCCCGACGTGCACGCGCTGGTCGAGGCCCATCCGGAGCGGGTTCGACTGGTCCTGCGCTACGCACCGCTCCACCAGGGCGCGGACGTGGTGGTGCGGGCGCTCGAGGCCTCTCGCAAGCAGGGCCTGTTCTGGGAGACCCTGGAAGTGCTCTTCGCTTCCCAGGCCCAGTGGACCGCCCACCACCAGGTCCAGCTCGACCGGCTCCCGCCCTTCCTGGGGGCTGCTGGGCTGGACCTGGCCCGGCTTCAGCAGGACATGCACGACCCCGCCATCGACGCCGCCTTGGCCCAGGACGACCAGGACCGGCTGACCCTGGGTGCGCGCAAGACGCCCACGTTCTTCGTCAACGGCAAGCCCCTGCCGCGCTTCGGGCTGGACGAGCTGAAGCAGCTCGTGCAGTCCGAGCTGGACGGGGGCTGAGGGTCCCGGACCCCTGGCGCGGGTCTGACCGACAGCAAGCCCCCGGTTTTGAGACGGCCCGTGCAGGGAGCCCCCTCTTGTGAGACACCTCGGGCTGATCCGGTGGCGAATTCGGCCCCAAGGGGGCCTGAAGTGGCCGATCTGGGCCTCTCTGGACCCCAAAAGGGCCATCGCCGTCTCACAACGGGGGGCTTCCTGCGACGACCGTCTCATTGGGCCGG
This sequence comes from uncultured Enterobacterales bacterium, assembly GCA_964567625.1. Lineage (GTDB taxonomy): Bacteria > Myxococcota_A > UBA796 > UBA796 > CAJQPC01 > CAYFPX01. The sequence continues at coordinate 6,261 of CAZMNK010000233.1, forward strand.
GCTTGCTGTCGTCGCACAGGTCCCGTCGAGCTGGACGGGGGCTGAGGGCGGCTCAGGGTTCCACCCCTCAGGGCGCGAACGCGCACAGCGATTTTCCTATGCTCTAGGAGCTGACTTTGAAGCCGCCTACTTCATCGCCTCGCAAGAGGCATACCACC
>CAZMNK010000234.1:0-6400 GCA_964567625.1 uncultured Enterobacterales bacterium
AATCGACATGGGCGAGATGATCTACCACGGCAAGGTCAAGCAGGTCTGGACAACAGAAGATCCGGACATCATCGAGTTTCGGTACACCGATCAGATCTCGGTGTTCGACCAAATTATTCCTAGCCTCGTCCCGAGAAAGGGCGAGTCCCTCAACCGCACATCCTGCCACTGGTTTGAGTTGGTCGAAAAAGAAGGCATTTGCGAAACCCATCTCGTAGAGATGTCTGCCCCTGATCGCGTTCGGGCGCGTCGTTTCGATGTGATTCGTGAACCAGGAGCCATCTCGCGAGATGCCGAGAACTTCTTCGTTCCTCTTGAAGTCATCTGCCGGCACTATCTCGCCGGTTCGGCCTGGCGACGCTACAAGCGCGGTGAGGCCACCGCCGAGGAATTTGGATTTGAGCCCGGCGCCGTACTTGAACAAGGCGTAAAGCTCCCCTCGCCATACCTGGAGGTCTCCACCAAGTTCGAGAAGTTCGACCGTCTGCTCGACCGCAAAGAGGCCCTCGAAATCTCCAATCTCACCGAAGCCGAGTTCGATAGCATCCTCGATATCGTCCTCCAAATCGATGTCATCATTCAACGAGAAGCAACAAAATCCGGGCTGATTCACGTAGATGGCAAGAAGGAGTTCGCCCTGGGCGCAGGTCGTAAGCCTGTGCTGGTGGACTCGTTCGGTACCCTCGACGAGGACCGCTGGTGGGATGCCGAGGCCTACGCCAACGGCGAGATCGTGCAGCTCTCCAAAGAATTTGTTCGCGGCCATTACATCGAGACCGGACACCACTCCAGCCTGGACAACGCCCGCAAGAACGGCACCGAGGAGCCGCCCATTCCCGCGCTCCCTCAGCACGTGATCGATCAAACAGCCACGCTTTACGTGGAGATGTTCGAGCGCTTGACCGGCCAGAGCTTCTAAGCCAGCCCCTGCCAGGTGCGTCCAAGACTGCTTCCTGGTAGTCTCAGGCCCTGATGCGCTGTCTATTTTTTTTGGTCCTGCTTCCCGCTTGCCACACGGCAGTCGCGCCGGTGCCGATTCCACCAATTGAGACGACAGCAGCACCTGAAGCTAACGCGGAAAGTCGCTATTCGTTCCCCAACAATCTCGCTACCGCCCGCGTGATCGCAGTGGGTGATGTGTTGGTTCACGGCAACGTAAAGAACAGCGCCAAAGCCGCAGCCCGGCTTGACGAGTCTGGAGCCAGCCTGAACCACGACGGGTGGAGTACGCTCTTCGAGCACGTGGACACCTTGATTGCCGATGCGGATATCGCCTTTGCGAACCTGGAAACCCCCGTCGCTCCCGACCACGACCTCGGCAGCCGTTCCATGGTGTTCAATGCACCATCGGTGCTGCTACCTGCGTTGAGCGACGTGGGCTTCGACATCCTGAGTTTTGCCAACAACCACGTCTACGATCAGGGCCGCCCCGGCTTGATTGAGACCATCGAACGCCTCGAAGCCTCCCCACTGGAATTTGTGGGAGCCGGCAATACCTGCGCTGAAGCCCAGGCCTACAAGATGCTTGAAGCCAATGGTATTCACATCGCTTTCCTTGCAGCCAGCGACATCTTCAACGACAACCTCAATCTGGAAGACGATGTCCCCTGCTCGTTCGAGCTCGAACCCACGGCCGTGATCAGCGAAGCGAAGAAGGCTCGAGCTGCAGGTGCAGACATCGTGGTCTTGTCCGCTCACTGGGGGCGTGAATACCGCACCAAACCCGAACAAAAACACATCGACATGGCCCACAGCCTGATGGAGGGTGGAGTGGATGTCATTCTGGGTCACCACCCTCATGTTGTGCAGCCCATCGAGGTCTACGAAACCTCGGATGGGCGGCGAGCCATCACAGCGTTCAGCCTGGGCAATTTCATCAGCAACCAGGCCTACTGGTACGAGTTCGGCGTGAACGAAGCCCACCGAGGAAACTCCCGAGACGGCATCGCCCTGCAATTTGATGTGGTGAAGAAAGACTATGGCAAAGGCCCCGATGGAGAGCCCCAGCTCAGTACCGAGCTCATAGACGTGGTGGCCGTGCCCCTCTGGACAGACAACGACGCGGGGGCTATTCGCGTACCTGCCCCGACCATACGCGTGGTGCAGATTGACGAAGAGCTCCAGAGCGCACACACAGCACTAGCGTCCACCACCGATGCCGATGACGCTCTCGCGCTCAAAAAGCGAATCGAGCTACTGGAAGTGCGGCGCTGGATGGTTCAATCCATCGTCGGTGATCGCTTCATGCCAGAAGAGATCTGAGTCCGCACTCCGTTCAGGCCCGAGCCTAAGCCCCCGTGAGCTCAAAGAAGTTTTGAAATAATGTGCGGCAGATTTGATCGGTGTTCCGCAGCTGCTCGATCTCCTGCTCGACGTCCAGGCCGAGCTCCGGGTGCTTTTCTGCTCGGTAATGCACCAAGCGCACCGTCTCTTCATACAGCATCTCGGCGTGAAACTGCACCCCCCACAGCGGGAGGTCGTCTACACGCAACGCCTGCATCTCACAGACCTCACTGCGCGCAAGCTGCTTGAGGGCTCCCCCAACGTTTCTCACCTCATCCTCGTGACTGACAAAGCACTTGAAGCTGCGTTCCAAGCCTTCGAAAATCGGGTCGTCCACCAAGAGCTCGATATCGACACACCCCACCTCAGCTACCGACGCTCGTCCAGCAGCCTCAACCCCTCCAAACGCGGCCCCCAGCGCCTGGTGACCAAAACAGACCCCCAAGGTGGGGGTCTTACTGTCCGCTGCCCGAGTTAGCAGCGCTATCAAGTCGTCCACCCATGGAGTCGGCTCCGCAACGGATGCGGCCGAACCCGTGATCAAGATGCTTGAGAAGGGCTCCAAGGTGTCCGGCAGCACTTCTCGTGTCGCCCGAACCACCTGGTAGGGGCGCTCTCCTAGGTGTCGGATGAAGTTCGACGCTCCTCCATCATCGTCGACATAACAGTCCAGTATCAGCGTGGTTCTCATGTCTATGAGGGTATCGCGACCCGGCGAACCTGCCGAACCGACCCACCGCACGCTGAGCACCGCTCACTTGATGCCCTATCTTCATCGCCCACTATCAAGCCCTTAGGGCTTTGTTCCGACACCTCTAAAAGACCTCTCCCTCTCCTCTATCGCTATGGTGTGACATGGCTCTGTTCGACATCATCTGCGTGTTCTTTGTGCTCCTCCCCATCCTGGCGGCTGCGGTTTCCGGCCAGTTCGGCCGCGCCTCACTGGGCATCGCCAGTGGAACCATACTGTCGGCGGGCGTCGCGGGCACCTTCATCGGGAACATTCAAATATTGGCCCGGCTGGACGACCCGACAGCACTGCCGGCCGCCTTGTCCGTGTCCTTACTGACGTCGCTTTACGCCGCCTTGGTGAAGGTTGTACTCGATGTAGTCCAGTCCAAGAAACCCGCCCCAGCACCCGTACACCCGGGCCCCTACGGCGCAGTCGCGGCCGCACTGTGCTTGGTAACTTTCGTGTGTGCCATCGTCCTCGGAACTCCTGTATTCACATTCGTCAGTGCTCTGGCCACCGCACTCTTTGTACTGGGCATTGCGCTGATAGCGTTGCTCGGCATGGGTTCGGAGCATAGGAAATTCAAAGCCCTCTCACCAGGCAACGGTGTCCCGTCAGTCGGAGACCTCGCAGTCAGGCGACCACGCAGTCAGGGCCCTGGTGTGCATACACAACCTGCACGGCAGCAGCTCCTTGGTGTTGTCACATCCGCTCGCCGTCAGCGCTAGCGGCGACGACCGCCATCGTGGCTCTATGACCCGATTCTCGCGGTGGGTGTCTGCTCCGCCACAGGCGAGGTCACCCCCGCACGGTCCAACAGCTCCGCGGCGGCACGCACCCGCACCGAGCCCGGCTGCCCGGGGTCGTTGAGGACACTCCGCAGCAGCCGCACGGCCTCCAGGGCTGCGTCGTCCAGCGCCGAGGCCACGGCCAGGCGACGGGCCTGCCGCTGCTCGGAGAGCCACCCCGCAAAGACCGGGTCCTGTGCCCACCGCCACAGAGCATAGGAAAATCAAAGCCCTGAGATTCGCAGGGTTCCAAAGTCCCTGACAGCTCGCCGCACCAGCATCAGTGCCTCGATCGCCGCGTGGCCGTCCGGGCTGGGGTGCTCACGGTGCCGGGGCCTCCAGCACCACCGTGCGCACGCCGTAGCCGACCTCAATCGCCAGCTCGTCGTTCACGGCGGCCGGGTCCAGGGGGATGCCCATCTCCAGGTAGCCGACGAGCACGCTGGCCAGGGCCGCCAGGACGTCCTCCCGGCCCTGGCGCTGGGCCCAGGTGACCTCGCTGCGGGCGAGCTGGACCTCCGTGTCGGTGAGTCCGGTCGTGGCGGTGCCCAGCGCGATGCGCACAGGGGCGCTGGGGTTGCCGATCGTGTCCGCGGCCACCGTCTCCACGGTCTGTTTGCGTACGCCAGACCACACGGGCACCACCAGGACGCCGGCCTGGCCGTCGCACCGGGCCCCCGCCGGCAGAGCCGACTCGGCGAGCAGGAGTGCGCAGGGATTGGCCTCCTCGAAGTCCTCGGTCCAGCCGGCGTCGGCGGGCCGGGGACCGAGCTCGACCGGGTGCAGGAAGCGGCGCACGCCAGCCTCGGCGTCCCGACGGCGCTGTTCGGCGGCGTTGGCGAGCCACTGGTCCCACTCCTGGCGCAGGGCAGCCTTCTGCGCAGCGTGCTCGGCCTCCTGCGCCTCTCGCGCTCGCTGTCGTGCGGCGGCTTCGGCTGCGGCCTGCTCGGCTGCGGCCAGGCGGGCGGCACGCTCCCTGGCTGCCCGCTTCGCCTCGAGCTCCGCGGCGGCGCGGTCATCCGCGGCTCGCTGCGCCCGGGCTTCACGGGCCTCCCGCTCGTAGCGCTCCTGGGTTCGGCGCTCGCGCGTCGCCCTCGCCACGGCCTCGCCATCCCGTGCCTCCTGGGCCAGGCGCGCTTCCGCTTCCCGGGCCTGACGCGCCTCCCACTCCCGGGCCTGCTGCGCCAGGTCCGCCTGCCGAGCCCGGTCGGACCGCTCTCCCTGGAGCGCGGCTGCCTCCTCCTGCACCCGTTGCGCCTCGAAGGTCGCGAGCAGGTCGGTGAGGGCCTCCTCCCGATCCTGCGCTTCGACCCAGAAGAGGCGGACGAGCCGGCCCAGACCTCGGTGCCCCGCGATCAGACTGGCGTCGACGTGGGCGGCGGAGAGCTCGACCCGCGCCGGTCCGAAGCGCGTCTCGGGCGTGCCCAGGCGGATGTCCAGGCGCCAGGGGCCCGGGCCGTCGAGGCCCAGGCTGTCTCGCAGGGGCTCGAGGAGGTCCGCGTAGGCGGTGTCGGTGGTGTGCACGAGCACCCTGCGGTCCTCGAGACAGCGCGTCGAGGGGACCAGGGCGCCCGGGTCGGCCGCGACCCAGAGTCGGGTCCCGTCGAGCGCGAGCAGCGCAGGCGCCTCGAGCAGCGTGCCGTCGCCGTGCTCGGCGAGTGGGGACAGGTCCGAGCGGGTTCCTCGCCGCGTCCCGACCGTCCAGGTCGGCGTGACCTCAGGCGCGTGCTCGAAGCCGCTGCAGTGCACCTTGCCGTCGTTGGCGAGGTGCAGGGCCCGGTCGGGGATCCGGCTGCCGTCGAGCCCGTCCGGCCACCCGTCACCGTCGGAGTCCGCCGTCTCCGGGTCGAGTCCCCAGAGCTCCTCGAGGACCGTCACCAGCCCGTCGCCGTCCAGGTCGGTGAGGGCCAGGCGCTGTCGGGCCGGCTCCTCGTCGAGCAGGGCCAGCAGGCGGTCCACCTCGGGCCCCCTTCCGGCCAGGAGCAGGTCCAGGTCCCCCCAGGACCTGAGTTGGTGCCCGGGCCACAGGGTCCCGTGGGGCAGGAATTCCGCCAGCGCCTGGGCGTACCGGCTGGCGGCGGTGTAGCCGTCGGTCCGCTCCCCAGACCTGACGTCGTCGGCGTTCCCCCAGTCCCGCAGCGACGGCATGTCCGCCAGCCACTGCCCGCGGTCCCGGCGGATGTCGAGGTCTTCGTGGGGCTCGGCCCGGGTCACCATGCAGTCCGCCAGCAGGTTCGTGCGGCCCTCCGCGAGCGCCGACGGACCCCCGTGCACCCAGGCATGCGCGACCTCGTGGAAGATCGTGCGCGGTCGCCAGCCCGGCTTCACCTTGATCCGCTCCAGGCCTGCGCTGCCGACGTAGGCCCTGCCGGCGAAGCCGCCCGAGACCTCGCCCACCTGGAAGCGGACCAGCGCCTTGTGCTTCGGCACCCAGCCGGTGCAGTCCACCCCCGCCTCCCAGGCTGCCTGGGCCAGGGCGATTCCCTGCGGATCGAGCCCCTCGAAGATCGGCATGGCAAGGGCAGTTGGGAGCAGGAGGGCGAGGAGCATAGGAAAATCAAAGCCCTTTCGCTGAGCATACCAGCCTCTCTCCGCC
>CAZMNK010000235.1:0-6361 GCA_964567625.1 uncultured Enterobacterales bacterium
CGGGTCACAGCCACCAGGCTGCCGTCGTCCAGCAGTGCGAAGTCGGTCTCGCTCCCCCCACCGGTCTGGACCGCCGACTCCGCTCCGGCGGCCGCTCCCCAGGCAAGTCCGTCCTGGGAACGGAGCCAGTGGACCACAAGGGGTTCTCCGTCGAGGTCATAGATGTTGCCACCCCCGGTGTAGCCGGTGGCGTAGAGGACCTCGTCGATCACCTTGATGCGCCAGGCCAGGAAGTCCCCCTGGGGAAACTCCTCCAGGAAGATGTCCTCCGGTTCCGTCCAGCTTTCCGGGCCTTCATAGGTCGAGACCCGCATACCCTGTGGCTCGAAGTCCAGAGGGTCGTCTCCCAGGACGGCAAAGTACAGTCGAAGAGTGCCCTGCCAGCTGACCAGGTGAGGCTCCCGCAGGTCGGTTCCCAGGCCAAAGGTGGCTTCGGGTTGCCAGGTCACCTCGTCGTCGGTGCTGACCACGTGGAGCAGGACCTCTGAACCGGCAAAATGGGAGTCCGCCGTCCGAAAGGCCATCCACAGGCGGCCGTCGTGCTCGGCGACGTGGAGGTTGTTGTTGGCCTCGTTGACGGCGAGCTCGGTTGGCATGTCGGTGGGGACGACCTGCCGGGTTTCGCCGAGGGAGACGAGCGGCATGTCTCCGGAGTCCAGGCCGGGGGAACCGGAACAGGCGAAAAGCCAGGCCGCGAGCATCAGTACTTCTGCCTGTTCGCCGGAACCCACCAGCGTTCCGAGTCCTCGAGAAAGGTGAACTGGTTCATCTGGACGTCCTGGAAGCGCTCATGGATGCCGTTGACCTCGTCCTCCCAGAACAGGAAGGTCGCCGGATTGGCTTCGAACACCCGGGCCTGGGCCTCCCGCACCATGCTCTGGGCCTCTTCCACGCTCTCCACGGTCCTTGCCCCTTCGAGGAGTGCGTCGGTCTCGGGATCGCTGTACTGCATCCAGTTGTACTGCCCCTCGCTGTGCCACTGGATGTAGGGGTCGACCTTGGGGTTGTTGCCAAAGGACCAGAGGATGACCTCGAAGTCATGTTCGCGGGCCACCTGGCTGAACCGGTTGGGCTCCAACAGCTGGATCTGCAGATCGACACCCACGGCCTTGAGTTGTGCCTGGATCGCGATCGACAGGTTCTTCAACTGCAGGTACCCATTCTGGACGATCACGGTGACGGTGAAGGGCTTGCCGTCCCGGTCCAGGACCCCGTCGCCATCCTGGTCGAGCCAGCCAGCCTCTCGAAGCAGCTGTCGGGCCTGGTCCGGATCGTGGGGTGCCGGTTTCAGTTCGTCGTTGTGCCAGCCGGTCAGGTTCGGCCCCACGGTGCCCACGCAGGGGCCTGCATAGACCTCACCACCGGTGGTGAACAGGTCATCGATGAGCTTGTCCCGGTCGATGGCCAGGGTCATGGCCCGCCGGACCTCGGGGTTCGCGAAGTGCGGGTCCTGGGTGTTCCATCCGATGTACTGCATGCTGACGGACTTCATGCGGATGAGCCGGATCTGGGGATAGTCCCGGGCCAGGGATTCCAGGTCGTGTTTCTCGATACTGGTGACCAGGTCGTTGGTCCCGTTCTGGAGCTCCAGCAGCCGGGTCGAGTACTCGGGAATGACCCGGGTCACAATGCGATCCAGGAGGGGCTTTTCAAACACCGTCTGGGCGGGATTGGGCTCCAGGACCAGGGTCTCGCCAGGACTCCAGGATGCCACCCGCCAGGGACCGGATGCGGAGGGGGCCTTGCTGTAGTCGTGGCCTCGCAGGGTGGCCCGATCGGCGTCTCCCAACACGTGCTGGGGCACGATGCCCCGGATCGTCACCCCCTGGAGCAGGACCGGGTTGCCACCGGAGGGGAAGTGGAAGGTGATCGTGCGGTCGTCGATCACCTGGATGTCCTTCAGGTTCTTTCCATCGCCGTGCCAGTTCGATGCGACGGCCGGGTCCTGGATCAACGCGTAGGAGAACGCCACGTCGTGGGCGGTCAAAGGCGTGCCATCGTCCCAGACCAGTCCCTCCCGCAGGGTGTAGGTGAGGGACTTGCCATCCTCGGCCCAGGTCCAGGACTCTGCCAGGTCCGGCGCATAGGTGAGCCCTTCTGGACTGACCTTTCGTTCCGCCAGGCCGGGCTGGGTGGCGTTGATGTAGACACCGCTCAGGGCGTAGGGGGCCACGATGGGATTGAGGTTTCCCGGATCAAAGCCGACGGCCACCACGAGAGTGTCGCCGGCCACTGGCTCCCCGGGTGACGATGCTTCACCGGTGGGGGTGGCGTCGATGGGCTGGGGGGTGGAGCAGGCGAGTGAGAACAACAGTGGGAGCATGGGCAGGGACCTTGGCTTGGGGTTCCCTTATCCCTGTCGTTCCTGGTGCCGGCCCCGGGGTCAGAGGTGCGCTGCCCCGGAGGCAGTCCAGTTGCCGATCGGCATGAGATCGACCCAGCTTGCGCAGGTCTCATCGGAGTCATCGCAATCCTCGGTCCCACTGGCATGGCCGCTGATGTCTCCGTAGCTGCCGGTGTCGTCAAAACCGACGTACACGGTGGCCTGGACCTCATCGGCGTCCGTGCTCGCGTAGTCCCTCAACTCGAGGGCGCCCGAGAAGGCGTCGAGACTGACCTGGACCCTGGCGTAGTCGGGGCTGCTGCCCTGGAGGGTCAGGGGCTCCCAGGCCTCGTCGAACAGGCCATCTTCCGTGTTCAGGCTCACCCGGACATCGATCTCGACGCGGTCGGGACATTCCACATCGATGTCCATCGCGGTGCCCGCGCTGTCGAGGTGGATCGCCTCGCTCGTGATGTACCGGACCTCACCCCCATCATGGTGGATGGAGAAGGTCAGGGGACTGCTGTCCCGGTCCTGATCGAGTTCGTAGTGGAAGGTCTCCTGGTGGGTGCCTTCTGCGAGTTCCAGCAGTTCCAGGCCCGTGAACCCGAGTGGCGAGATCTCGTCCAGCCCCAGGACAGTGGCCGTGTTCTCGCAGTACGGGGCATTGGGGGTGGGGCCGATCATCGGCTCTTCACAGGCAGTGAAGACAAGCAGGAAGGTGAGCATGAGGGATCCTCCGATGTGAACCAGAAGAGCAAGGAGCGTGCCGGGTCTGTCCCGGTCCTTCAGTGCCCCGATCTCGGGGAATCTCCGAAAATCCTGTCCTCACTCCTGGCAGGAATCGCGACATGGGTGCCATGGTCGGAGACCTAGGGGTGACGACGCTTTCGCACCTTCCACTTGCTGCCTCGCTGCCTGTCGGCCAGTCGTTCAGACAGCCATCGACGGGCTCGTCGGTGGGGACCCAGTCCCACCCCGGGCGGGAACCGGAGCATGTGGTCACCACGCTTCACTGTCCAGTCGGTGACCTGGGGATGGTGGGCCACCAACCTGTGCAGCTGGTCCAGGGGCACGGCGTGGTCCCGTTCGCCATGAAGTGCCAGAGTGGGCGGCAGGGGTGCCTTGACCAGGGCGGGTGAGGCGGCGGCCAGGTCGTCAGGGTCAAAGGCCAATCCCAGCTCAGGCCAGTCTTCCAGGGCGGTCAGATCGGTGGGGGCGCCCAGGGTCACCACGGCACGGATGTGCTCGGGGCCGAGCTCCTGGGCGGCCCGCAGGGCCACCTGGCCACCGGCACTGACACCCCAGAGCGCCACCCGCTCCGGGTCCACCTGCAGTCCCTTGACCGCCTCGATGGCGGCGAGGGCATCCTCGAGCTGTGCCGGCCAGCGGTGTTCCGGGGCCAGTCGATAGCTGGCGGAGGCGCAGAGGATGCCCCGGCGTGCCAGCAGTGGAGCCTGGACGCGAAAGGCATCTCGGTGGCCCTTGACCCAGCCTCCTCCGTGGAGAAACAACACTGCGGGCCAGCCTTCACGAGGGGCCAGGTCGTTGAGTTCCCAGACGTCGAGCCGGTGGGCGGGGTCCTCGCCATAGGTGACGCCTTCCCAGACGTCCATGTCCAGGGTCAGGGGCCTGCCCTGGATGCGCAGCAGTCGGTGCCAGGCCGGCTGCAGGTCGGGCAGGGAGAGGGTGCGACGAATGAGCGCAAAGCGGGGTTCTTCGTCGGCCATCGTCAGGGCTCTTCGGGTCCGGGAGCCCGGCGAATGACCACCACTCGCCCCCACATGGGCTCGGGCACCTCCAGGCGGGTCGCGCTCAGTTCCAGCCGTCTCCCCACGCCCTGGACCAGGCGCGGACCGTCCTTGGTGCGCACAAAGCCCTTGGCCCTCAGCGCTCCCAGGCTGCGAAGGTGTTCTTCGAGCGCGTCGGGATCTACGCCATCTTCGACCCGGATCTCCTCGGTGGTGAAGTGCTCGTGGGTGTGCGGGGGGACGGCGGGTGGATGGGCACGTCGACGGGCCCGCAGGCCCTCGGGGTCCGGTGGAAAGAGGACATCCTCGGGCACCTGGCCAAAGGCACAGCGCACGATGGGGGTGTCCGGGGCCTCGGCCCGGAGCCAGGCCTCGACCTCGTCCAGGTCCGGTCCGGTCACCATGTCGATCTTGTTGAGGACCAGCAGATCCGCCGATCCGACCTGGTCCGTGAACGTGCCTTCCAACTCCAGGCGCTCGTGGATCCGGGTGGCATCCACCACGACCAGGGCCATGTCGTCGTCGATCCAATCGCTGACCGGTTCCCGCCAGAAGTTCATCTGGGTCTCAAAGGGAAGGGCCACACCGCTTGTCTCCACGATGACCCGGTCCGGGCGGACCTTCTCCCAGAGCATCTGCAGGGTGTCGATCAAGTCGTCGGAGAGGCGACAGCAGACGCAGCCCCCCTCGAGTTCCACGTAGGCCTCTCCACCATCGCCCAGGAGCGCCTGGTCGATGCCCAACTCTCCAAACTCGTTGGAGACCACGGCCACTCTCGTACCGGTGGCCTGGGCCTGCTCGAGCAGGTGCCGGACCAGGGTTGTCTTCCCGCTTCCCAGGAAGCCTGAGACCACAAGGCCTGGGATGGAAGCAGGTGTGGTCACTCCGGGGTGGCGACCAGGCTCTGGAGTTCGCCGTTCTGGAACATCTCCATGATGATGTCCGAGCCACCGACCAGTTCGCCCTTCACATAGAGCTGGGGAATGGTCGGCCAGTTGCCGTATTCCTTGATGCCCTGACGGATGTCCTGGTCCTGGAGCACATCGACCGTGTGGAAGGGAATCTGCAGTTCCTGGAGGATGCCCACCGCGCGGGCGGAGAACCCACACTGGGGGAAGAACTTGTTGCCCTTCATGAACAGGAGAATGCTGTTTTCCTGGACCAGGGTCTCGATTCGGGACTTGAGTTCGGGGGTCATCGTGGCTCCTACGCGCCGCCGGTTCGGGCGGCCCAGGCGTCAGGTGTAAGGGTCGTCAACTGCAGGGCGTGGATCTCACGCCCGACATAGGCACCGATGGCCTTGTAGACCAGTTGGTGTTGCTTCACCCGGTTCAGGGTTCCAAAGACCGGGGCCACGACCGTGGCGGAGAAGTGCTCACCGTCGTCGGACTCCACGTGGGCCGTGCAGTTTTCGATGCCGACCTCGATCAACTGCTTGAGTCGTGAGACCTCGAACATCCAGTCCTCCTGTCGGGGAGGTCTTCATAACCGGTGGGGATTCCCGAGTGGCCAGTCCTTCAGCGCGGTTACACAATGACCTGAAGTCCCCAGAGGAGGTTGAGGATGTGGTTTTTCATGCTGTCTGCCGCCCACGCTGGTGCCATTCCTGCATGGTCCGTGGAAGAATTCGGGGATGGGACCTGGCCGGTAGAGGAAGGCTGGACTGCTGGCTACACAGATGACTCCTGGTTCACCTACCTCGACTACCTGCTCGACCGTGGCGACGTGTCGCTTTCGGAAGAAGGCTACGAGGCGGACGGGAGCGACTGGCCCGGGTTCGGGAACGCCACCTCCGCGGACAACTGGCTGGTTCGTGGGGAAGCCCTGTCCCAGCAGGTCGTGGTCCTGGAACATTTCAACCAGGACGACGACACTTTTGGACTGGTCGTCAATGTGAGTAGTGCGGACAGCTTCATGGTGATTGCGCACACCTCCGACTCCGCTCCGCCTCCAGTGGTCGGGGTGGATGAGCCCACCGTCTATGTGCTGAGGGTTGAAGGAGGTGTCGGAGAGTTGATCACCGCTGTGAGCGCTGACCTCGACGATGATGAAAACACAATGGTCGCGACCCTCAACAACGGGACCATCCGGGTGGTGCTCAATGGGGAGTTGCTCATTGATGGGGCTGTCTACGAGCCCCTGCCCGTCGGTCAGACAGGCTTTTACAGCTACAACAATGGCTATCGGGACGATGACATCGGGGACGAGAACGGCGTGGTCAACGGCCTGCAAGTCTCGTGGCTCGACGAGGACGATGACCTGGTGGCGGACGATGACGACAACTGCG